>JBNJFC010000073.1:0-8791 GCA_051746485.1 Pseudomonadota bacterium | reverse complement strand
TAGCGGTGCCATTTTTGCGACGGCCAGCCGCCGTCGGGGTGTCGCCGATCAATCGGCGTGGCAAAATCAAACGCCATAGCGGTTTCCTTCTGTTCGCGGGAGTTCTTTTTAGGGAGTTCTTTTCAGCATGCCGCAACTCGATTTCTATACCCAAGTCCGCCACGGCCTGCCGGCGCTGTTGCGCCAGTGGTTAACCATCGGCCAAGCCGATGAGGACCGCCTGGCACTGCTGCTGGCCGAAACCGCGCGGGTGGCTAAACTCGGCACGCCAGACGCCACACCCAGCGGCGCCACGTTAAAGGCGTGGAGCGAGGCGCCAACAGCGGAGGAAATTCCGCTCTGGGCACCACGCACGGCCGTCTTCCTGCTCAACCAAATGCCCGCGCGCCCCTCGCCACAAAGTGAGGCGGAAGCCTGTGCCTGGGCATACTGCTGGCTACGCAATCGCACGTTTGAAAGCCTCACTGAGGCCCAAGAGGCCCTGCCTGAGCATCTATATGCGCCATTAAGTACCGCCCTTGAGGCCGCCTGGCAAGACCAGCAAGGGCTACGGCTCGTTTAATCGCAAGATAAGGATCAATCATGACAGAGGTTCCGCTGATTTGGCAGCTGGCTAAGCTGTTGGTTTCCATTGGGTTGGTACTCGGGCTTGGTGCCGTCGCGGTGAGGGTGAGCCCGCGGGTGGCTGGGCTGTTGGCCGGCTATCCGCTTGGCACGGCGTTAGCGCTATTTTTCATCGGGCTGGAAATTTCACCGATGTTTGCCACCCAAAGCGCGGTGCATACGCTGGCGGGCTTTACCGCCACGCTGGCATTGGGTGGCGGCTATTTGCTTTGCGGCCGACAGGACGGCCTCAAAGGCGTTTTAACCGGGTGCGCGGGCGGCTTAGCGGCATGGTTCATGGTCGGCGGTGTGCTCTCGCAGTTTGAGTTTACCCGCGTCAGCGGCACGCTGGTCACCCTCATGGCCATTATCGTGTTCACCTGGCTTTATCGTCGCGTACCGGAAGTGCGCGTTAACGCCAGCGGCGTTTTTTCATGGTCGGCGCTTGCCTTTCGCGCCGGGCTTGCCACGCTGATGATCTTTATCATCACGGCGCTCGCACACGTGGTGCCCGCTGCCTGGGCGGGCACACTAGCGGCTTTCCCGGTCACCATGCTGCCTTTTTTGTTGATTCTGCATACGTCTTACGGCGCTGCCCCTGCGGCGACGGTAATCAAGCACTACCCAATGGGGCTTGGCGCGCTTTTAAGCTATACCCTGTGCGTTTCGCTCACCTATGAACCGTGGGGCTTGGCCGCCGGCACACTGGCGGGTTTTGCCGTTGCCACGCTGTGGCTTGTGGGGTGGATACGTGTGCAGCAGTGGTGGGCCAATCGCCGCTTCGCGGCCTGAGCAAAAACTTGACCAAGCGTTTGCTTGGGTGAATGCTAAGCAAGCAACACCCATTCAATGATAAAAACAGTCAATATAAACAGGAGCCGCGATGTTTACACGTACCATTGAGCCTGCGTTCTACGACACTGACGCCTTAGGGCATATCAACAATACTCGCCTGCCGGCGTGGTTTGAGCTGGCACGCAACGACCTTTTCAGGCTTTTCACGCCGAATTTGAATCCCAAAGAGTGGCGGCTGATCATGGCACGCATGGAAATTGATTATCGCGCCGAACTGTTTTACGGCCACGATATCGAATTACGGACTTACCTGACGCGCTTAGGTAATAGCTCTTTTACCGTGACGCAAGAAGCGCGCCAGCACGGAACACTCGCTAACCTCGGCCACACGGTCTTGGTACAATACGATCATCAGGCCAAGTGCGCCATGCCCATTGAAGGTGATCTGCGCAAGGCACTTGAAGCGCACCTTCACGACGCACCTGAGTGAAATATGCCCGCGCAGGGCCAACGGAGAGAGCCTTATGGCGATCCGCTACAACCTCTGGATAGACCCGGATGACACCGAGCAGCATAAAGCCGTGGAAGCGGACTTGGAGCGCTACTTTATCGAGCGCTTCGCCGACTATCCGCACATTCGATTGTCCGGCGCTGACCCCTACGATTATGATGCGCCGTTCAATCGCCTTTACGAAGCGTTGATCGCCCGTGCGGCCGACTATTGCGAAAACACCTGGGGCTATGTTGCCACACCCGAACAGCTCAACCGCTGCTTCTTTCGCGCCGTGGGCCGTTCCCCTAAATTTGTTCAGGACTAGCGCCACCCGATGATCATTCGTACCAATCACCCACCTACCCCAAGTGAGCTGGAGATAATTGCCCAACAGCTTGGCCGCGCCCCACGCGGTATTGAGGCGGTCGCGGCCACTGATGGCGAGGGCACACCGCTGGTACTACGCATGGCGCCGATTGTCGACGGCAAGCCCTTCCCGACGCTCTACTGGCTCAGCTCCGAGCGCCTCAAAGTGGCCATTTCTCACCTTGAGGCCGCTGGCGTGATCAAAGAGTTAGAACAGCGCCTGCAGGAAGACGCCGACTTTCTCGCTGCGTATCACCAGAGCCATCGCGACTATGTCGATGAGCGCTGGCAGCACATGAGCGACGCGCAAAAAGCCGACGTGATTCAGCGCGGCTATGAAAACGTGCTCACCGAACGGGGCGTCGGTGGCATCACCAATTGGAACCAGGTGCGTTGCCTACACACCCAATACGCCCACCACTTAGGCCGCCATAACGCCATCGGCCAGTGGATGGACGGGACCCACCAGATTGACCGCTGCCTGCCGTAATGAGGCAGCGACAGGACCACCGTTAAAGGATACGTTGCATGGCACGACTTTGCGTTTACCTCGGCTCGCGCCCCGGCAACAGCCCGGACTTTCGCCTCTCCGCGATTGAGCTCGGCACGGAGCTTGCCAAGCGCGGCCATACGCTAGTGTACGGCGGCGCGCGGATTGGCCTTATGGGCGAGCTGGCCAATGCGGTATTAGACGCAGGCGGCAAGGCCATCGGCGTGATGCCCGACCACCTCGTCGAGCGTGAGCAGGCCCATTTTGGCCTCACCGAGCTGATTCGCGTGCACGACATGCACGAGCGCAAAGCCACCATGGCATCCCAAGCCGGTGGGTTTATTGCCCTGCCCGGCGGTATCGGCACCTTTGAAGAACTCTTTGAAATCTGGACCTGGGGTTATTTAGGCCTGCACGACAAGCCGATGGGCCTTTTAAACATTAACGATTTCTACTCGCCGCTGCTAACTTTCTTAGATAACACAGTGAGTCATGGTTTTCTGGGCGCTACCACCCGCGAGATGCTGCTTGATGCCGAAGTGGTCAGCGACTTGCTTGACGCTATCGAAGCCCAGCTGTGACCCTGTCAAAATGCGTTAACCGGGAGAATGCGATGTACGCGGTAGAGTTTGTGGATCAGAACGCCTACTGGCAGAAAGCCGCCACGCCGAGCGGGCCGGACGCCGATGAAGTCCGCCTAAGGGTTGCCTGGGCAGGGGTAAATCGCGCGGATCTCATGCAGCGTGCGGGGCACTACCCGCCACCGCCCGGCGTGACGGATATCCCGGGTCTCGAAGTCAGCGGCACTATCACGCATGTCGGCGATAACGTCACGCATCTCAAGCCCGGCGACGAGGTTTGTGCGCTGCTAGCGGGTGGTGGCTATGCCGAAGAGGTCGTGGTCGATGCGCGCCAAGTGCTGCCGCTTCCGGAAGGGATTAGCTTGCGCGAGGGCGCAGCGCTGCCAGAGGTGTTCGCGACGGCTTGGCTGAACCTGTTTATGGAAGGTGCGTTACAGCCGGGGGAACGCGTGCTCCTTCACGCGGGTGCCAGCGGCGTCGGCACGGCGGCCATTAAGCTTTGCTGCGCTTTCGACCACCCCTGCTTTGTCACAGTCGGCAGTCAGGAAAAACTCGACGCCTGCCGCAACCTCGGGGCCAGTGACGGCTGGAATCGTCACGACGGCAGCTTTGTCGAAGCAGTAAAAGCCTGGGGCGGCGCGGATGTCATTCTTGACCCGGTGGGTGCTAGCTATCTTACCGATAACCAAAAGGTGCTCAACGCCGACGGGCGGCTAGTGCTAATCGGCATCATGGGCGGACGTAACGCCAGCTTGGACATGGGCCGAATGCTAATGAAGCGTCAACGCTTTATCGGCTCAACCCTGCGCGCAAAATCGACCGCCGCTAAAGGCGAAATCATGGATGCCCTCTACCAGCACGTGTGGCCGCGTATTGCCAATGGCGAGATTACGTCGCAAATCGACCGCAGCTGGCCGATTCAAGCCGTGGATGAAGCCCATGCTTATATGCAGCAAGACGCCAATACCGGCAAGATTTTGCTCGCCGTTGCCGCAGATGCCGATTGATACAGATACAAGCGCTAGACGTTCAGATATTAGGAGGCGTGTGGATTGGTCAGCGCTCGGGTGCGGGCGAAGGTTAGCTGTAATAAGCGCGCATCTTCACTCGCACGGTGACGGTGGATACCTTGTTCGCCAATAATCGCTTCTTTCGTATCGCTCCAAAGGCCAAGCTGGGCCTCGTTCAGCAAAATACGCAGCGCTTCCAGCCGAAACCCAGGGATGATGCCAGCATGGTGGAATAGCAGCGACAGCCAGGTATTGTCATAACCCCAGCTATCGCTGTATGCCTTGCCTACCGAACGAAGCTCATCGTTGATCCAGAGCGCTACTTGACGTACCGGGTACCCTTCGCGTTGTAATCTATCGCGGGAGATGCCGTGAAGAAGCTCTGCTTTGGGATCCCAGTGCGTCCACTCCTCCAACGGCTGGATCAAAAACGCACAACAACTGCCGTCCGCACGGGCGATACCCACCTCAATCGGATAGCTTCCACGCCCGAACCCGGACGCTTCAATATCTAGCACTGTCGGTAGCGTTTCGGGCACAGGCTTCCCCAGGTAATACGTCGTCTGGTCAAAACACGTCGTTTGGTCGTAGTCGGTTGAAGGCGTACATGCACGATAAGTTAAACCGTCGCGGGCGTTTGCAGTGTGGCGCGCTGATCGGCTAAGTCTTGCCAAAATGCGGCTTGCTCAGTATCCAAGGCTAAGCCTAATTCACCCTGGCGATAAGCACGCGCAAGTCGTTCGGCCGCAAGGTAGTGGCCGGCCTCTGCGGCTCGAGCGTACCACGTGACGGCGTACTCGTCCCGACGCGGGTACTGCGCGCAACCGTGCTCGTAAATCTTTGCCACCTGATACTGGGCCTTTAAATCACCCGCATGAGCGGCTTCCACCACGTAGCGTGCGCCACGTGCTTTGTCCTGCGGTGATGAACTGCGATGAAACAGCATGTGCCCGTAAACAGAGAGCGCATCAGGATGCCCCGCCTCTGCACAGCGCTTAAACAGGCGCAGAGTAAGGCGCTGAGTGCGTGGCGAACGCGGGAGTAGCCAACGGGTATGAAATAACCGGTCAGCAACGCGGTATTCAAGCCGAGTAAACAAAGATGATGCCTCTGGCATGGCAGACCACCTTGGCTGATGAGTTAACCTCGGAAAGGCCACCGTGAAACTAGCAGCCTAACCCTAAAGCATCCAGCGTATGCAGGCTGGATGGGCTGGCAAGCATACGCCTGCCTTGGCGTTGACTCAACCCCAAGGATTTGCTGCTTTGCTGGGGCCTCGCTAACATGCCACTCATTGATGATGATTTGATCTCAAAAAAGGAGAGCACGATGCAGACGCGACCCCTTGGCAGAACGGGCATGGAAGTCAGCCGGCTCTGTTTAGGCACGATGACGTTTGGCGAACAAAACAGCGAAGCCGATGCCCATGAACAACTCGATCGCGCCGTCGCGTTCGGTATCAATTTTATCGACACTGCCGAAATGTACCCGGTACCGCCTAAGGCGGAAACCCAGGGGCTGACCGAGCGCTATATCGGCACCTGGCTCAAACAGCGCGGCTCGCGTGATGATGTCATTATTGCCAGCAAAGCCTCTGGGCCTGGCTTAGACCACATTCGTGGCGGCCCCCGCCTAACCCGTGATCATCTTCACCAAGCCGTGGATGAAAGCCTCAAGCGGCTCCAGACCGACTACGTCGATCTCTACCAACTCCACTGGCCGGATCGCAACACCAACTTCTTCGGCAAGCTTGGCTATGTCCATAGCGAGGATGAAGACGCTACCCCGCTAGAAGAGACGCTCTCCGCGCTAAAAGAGTTAGTGGATGCAGGCAAAGTGCGCGCCATTGGCCTTTCCAACGACACGCCATGGGGCGTGATGAAATCGCTTGAGCTCGCTGATCGCCTGGATCTACCGCGCGTCGCGTCGGTGCAAAATCCATATAACCTGCTCAATCGCAGCTTTGAGGTGGGACTTGCGGAAGTCGCACAGCGTGAGGATGTTGGCTTGCTTGCGTATTCGCCGCTTGGTTTTGGCGTGCTTTCGGGCAAATACCTCAACGGTGCCAAGCCACCCAATGGGCGCTTAACCCTTTTTGAACGCTTTAAGCGCTACACTTCCCCTGAAGCGGAAGCCGCTACCCAAGCTTACGTTGATTTAGCCCGCGAGCATGACCTTGACCCGGCTCAGATGGCGTTGGCGTTTGTGAATTCACGCAGCTTTTTGACCAGCAATATCATCGGCGCCACTACCATGGAGCAGCTGGAGACCAACCTCGCCAGCGAAAGCATTAAACTCGACGATGAAGTGCTTGAGTCAATCGACGCCATCCACCGGCGCATGCCTAATCCTTGCCCATAACACTCGCCCAGCCCTCGACTATCAACCCCATAGCCCCGGCAATCGCCGGGGTTTGGTATATTAGTGCAATTCAACAGGCGTCTAACACAGACTCAGGAGTGCGCCATGCTAAGCGTGATTTCTCCCGCCAAAACGCTGGATTTTGAAACACCGACAACCACCGACCAAGTGACCCAACCGGATTTTTTGCCTCAAAGCCAAGCGCTCATCGATATTTTGCGTGATTACTCTCCCAAGCAACTCAGTGAGCTCATGGGCATTAGCGATAAGCTTGCAGGGCTAAATGCAGCGCGCTTTGCCGAGTGGCAACCGCCCTTCACGCTTGAAACGGCCAAGCCGGCGGCGCAGGCTTTTCAGGGTGATGTGTATACCGGACTGGAAGCGGATACCTTCAACGAAGAGGAAAACCGCTTCGCTCAGCAGCACTTACGTATTCTATCGGGACTATACGGGCTGCTGCGCCCGCTGGATCTGATTCAGGCCTACCGCTTGGAAATGGGTACTAAACTGCCTAACCCAGCGGGCAAAGATCTTTACGCCTATTGGAAACCCACACTGACCAATGCCCTGAACGAGGCCATCACGGCAAGTGGTTCTAAAGTGCTTGTCAACCTCGCCTCGAACGAGTATTTCAAGGCGGTAGACACGAAAAGACTCGATGCTCACGTGATCACCCCGGTGTTCAAAGACGAGAAGAATGGCAAGGTGAAGATCATCAGTTTCTACGCTAAAAAAGCCCGTGGGCTTATGAGCGCCTGGATCATCCGTCAAAGGCTAAACGACCCTGACGGTCTGAAGGCATTTGATGTGGCAGGATACCGTTTCGACCCTGCCTCATCTGAAGGCAACACCCTTGTATTCATCCGCCGAGAAGCCGACCGACCTGAGTGAGCTCTAATTAAACGCGACCGGGCGCGCCGAGCGGGGTTTCAGAAACTGCCGGTGCGCCTGTTTGAACACCTCGGTATCGCAGCGGTGCAGCCATTCATACGAGACCATATCCGCCGAAACCGCTACCGCGCCGTTGGCACAGGCACGTTCACGCGCTAGTTGCGCTTCACGCTGACGTCGACTCGCCGTCGCTTCAGTGAGCCAGTAGAGCTCATAGCCAGCTTCGAGCAAGCCAAGCCCTGTTTGCATGACACAAATATGCGCTTCGGTACCGCACAGCACAATCTGCGTTTTGCCGGTGGCCGCTAAAGCATCGCGAAATTCGCGCTCTTCCATCACACTAAAGTGCACCTTCTGCCACACACGAGGCTTTCCAAGCTGCTCCAGTAGCTGCGGTGAAGTGCCACCCAGTTTTTCCGGGTTCTGCTCGGTAAGCCAAACCGGCACCTCAAGTAGCTGCGCAACACCACCGAGCCAGCCCGCTTCTGTTATGGCCTGCGCACCACCATCAATCACTGGCAGCAATCCGGCTTGAAAATCGACCATCAGCAGTAGACTCTTTTCACGCTGTAAACGCACGCTTACACCTCATTATTGTCTTTATTGAAAATCCAACATTTCCCTAGCATAAGAGAAGCTCTAAAGTAGTGCGCCCGTTTTTAGTATGCCGCTCGCCAGCGCGTTAAGTTTTAATGAAGCGGTCGAGTCTGCAGAAACCCGCAAGGTGGGCAATAGAAACTTTCATTAGCGCAACCGTTACTCTTCCGCTGATTCTTGGATTTCCTCTCCCATTTCTTCCATACTTTCCCCTGCGCTTTCCATACTTTCATCAACGCTTTCTCCCGCTTCCTCAGCGGGGCCTTGATCGTCATCGCTTCCACAAGCGGCTAAGCCACCCACTAACATGGCAACCAAAGCTGCCATCATCAATCTTCTTAGGAGTTCTATGCTCATTTTTCATCCCCAGTTTAACTTTAGCGTTGCCTTTTTAGCGTAGCGGCTACCCACCCGTTTCACCACTATCCACTCCTTTGCGCGAGCATTCCTACAAAAGATAATGGGGTGTAAGGGATATTTTATCCAAGACAAAAAAAACCCCCGCGGCCTGAGCCCCGGGGGATTTTTCGGATA
Organism: Pseudomonadota bacterium; assembly: GCA_051746485.1. GTDB lineage: Bacteria > Pseudomonadota > Gammaproteobacteria > Pseudomonadales > Halomonadaceae > Vreelandella. The sequence continues at coordinate 70 of JBNJFC010000073.1, read as the reverse complement.
AGTGCCTGACGATGACCTACTCTCGCATGGGGAGACCCCACACTACCATCGGCGCTGAGCGGTTTCACTA
>JBNJFC010000072.1:0-8818 GCA_051746485.1 Pseudomonadota bacterium | reverse complement strand
CCACTTCCCGACGATACTCGCTCACTGCGCGTCTCGGGGGATGGATATTACCCGCGACCCCATTCCCGTCGTACCGGCGGCACATTATAGCTGTGGCGGTGTCGAAACCGATTTGTACGGCAAAACAAGCGTGGACGGCTTGTATGCGATTGGCGAGGTAGCCTGCACAGGGCTTCATGGCGCCAACCGCATGGCTAGCAACTCTTTGTTAGAGTGTTTGGTTTTTGCGCGAAGTTGCGCCGAGACCTTACTGGCGACTTCTGCCGATGACACCATGTACGCGTTAGTCGGCCCTAACGTCACCCGGCTCAGTGCTGACGCCCCGCTAGACCTCGCAGCTTTAACTGAGCTGCGCGCCACCATGCGTGCCACCATGAGCCAGCATGTCGCCATTGTTCGGCATATTGAAGGACTGGAAATAGCGTCGCACCAGCTTGCAGCACTTGAGGCTCAATTACTCACCTTAGACCCTGACGTCACCCATCCGGAAAGCCGTCGTTTCCGGCATAGCTTGAGGCTCGCGAGGCTGACGGTATTGGCCGCTCAGCAGCGCCATGAATCGCGTGGGCTGCACTACTCGCCTGACTGGCCTCAGCACGATAAAACGTCGCGCCCTTCTCGCCTAACGCTTGGGGATATACAACAATAGTCGCCGCAACTGGCGCTGAGCGTCGCAAGGCGCGCTATCCGGCCATAGCCACAACCGCTCGCCACCCACGTTAAGACGTAAAAGCCGTGGCCCGAGATAGTCGCAGCTCAAAACCTGCGTGCGGCCCACTTCTCCGCTGGCATATACCCAGTGGCCTTGCACACCACCGCCACGTTCGACAACCCAAAGCGTGCGCGCTACCGGCTGACGCCAACGCCAGCCGCAAAACACTCGCCAACCCAAAACAGCTAGCACCAGGCTTGCCGCGAATATCACCGCGACAAGCTCTAAGTGCCATGCGGCTAACAGAACACCAACCGCCCACAAGCCAACGTCACCCGCTCGCTGCCAATTAGAGGGTGCGATAGGCAGAATTATCGGTGGATTCGGCATGTTCGACAATCATCATCACGATGCGCCTAAGGGTTTCATTACCTGGCCATTCACGGCGCATTAACCATGCAAATAAGTCTTGATCTTCTTCTTCAATCAACTGCTGAAAAGCTAACTGATCTTCCGCACTTAGGCTGTCATAACGCTGTTGAAGGAAAGGAATCAGCAACAGGTCAAGCTCCCACATGCCACGGCGGGAGTGCCAATAAAGCCGCTTACGTAAGATCGCTTCGGGTGATGTGTCGTCGCTCAACTTAAGCCCCACTGCGTTAAATAAATGTACGGTCAGTATACCTGAGCGTGAAAGTCGCGCCAGCCGCATTGCTCGCCTATGCTGTGTGTAGAGCAACACTTTTCCCTAGTACCTTGTTTTATCTGGCTTGTTTGTTTTACCTGAATTGTTTTATGCCGCCCTGCGCAGTATGCTGAGTGACACAATGAGATTGCGAAGCGCGCCACGGCCAATCATGTTCGCATGGAGCTAACCGATGACTAAATCCGAACTAATCGAACAAATTGCAATGCGTCAGCCGGAGCTATCCGCTAAAGAAGTTGAAACCGCCGTTCGCCTCATACTCGACGATATCACCGACACCCTTTCCAGTGGTGGGCGCGTTGAGATACGCGGTTTTGGCAGTTTTTCGTTGCATTTTCGCGAGCCACGCACAGGCCGAAATCCCAAGACCGGCGAGGCGGTGGCATTAGATGGCAAATACGTGCCGCATTTTAAACCCGGCAAAGAGCTGCGCGAGCAGGTAGACGCTAGCCGTGCGCTTGGGTATTAATACGGGCTCTTTGACCTTCTGCGTGGTGACGCGCAGCCAAGAGTCATACACAATAGACACACTGCAAACGTCACAGACTAGGAAACTCACATGCGTTGGATCAAAGGGCTTATTTTAGCCGTCATTTTGCTTGTGGTGCTGTTGGTCGGCATCCTCTTTGCCGTAAACAACCAACAAACCATTGGCTTAAACCTGATCTGGATTGAGCTGCCCCCCGTCTCACTCTCGGTTTGGTTGCTCGCAAGCCTTGCCAGCGGCGTCATTGTCGGCATGCTCGCCATGCTGGGTGTTTATACCCGCCTAAAAGCGCGCCTGGCACGCGCACAGCGTCACAGCAAACAGCAGCAAAAAGAACTCGATCGCCTTCGCACCCAGGAGCTTAAGGAACTGACATAAATGATGGATGCCGTGCTGCTAGGCGTTTTATTGGCAGCCGTTGCCATAGGTTATGGATTGGGCTATCGGCAAGCGAAGCAGCGTGCAAAGCCAACGCCGCCGGCATCCTCCCCGACGCTTTCACGCGACTACTTCGTTGGGTTGAACTACCTGCTTAATGAACAGCCCGACGAAGCCATTCAAACGTTTATCCAAGCGTTAGAAGTCAACAGCGATAATATTGATACCCATATCGCATTGGGCAAACTGTTTCGGACCCGCGGCGAAGCGGATAAAGCTGTCAGTATTCATCAGAATTTACTTGCTCGCCCCGCGCTAACGGCACTGCAAAACGAGCAGGTCCAACTTGAGCTCGCTCGGGATTTCATTTCGCTTGGCGTGCATGATCGCGCACAGCGCCTACTGAGATCGGTGATCGATCAAACGCAGCAAGATAGTCACCGCATTACGGCCAAACGGTTACTGGTGGATTTGCTAGAGCGTGAAAAAGCATGGCAAGAGGCCCTGGATACCACTCTACCCATGCTAAAACTGCAGCCTAAAATGCGCACGCCTGCTGCGCACTGGCTGTGCGAGGTGGCCCAAGAAGAAATAGGTCAAGCTAGCCGCGCACTGGCCAAGCGTCACTTGAAAAAAGCCCTTCAGCTAGACGATCAGTGCGTACGCGCCAACTTATTGCTCGCCGAGTTGGAAATGGATAACAGCCACTATCGCCAAGCGATAAAGCGGCTTAACGCTATTCCGCATCAGTCAATTACGCACATTCCCACCATGATTCCTGCGTTGAAGCGTGCTTACTGGCGATCCGGTGACACGGCTGGGTTCGAACAACACTTGCTAGCCCTACTTGATCTTGCGCCACTCACCAGCGTGATTATCAGCCTGAGTGAAATCGTTCACCAGCGCGCCGGCGTCGAGCGTGCTATTGAAGTCACGGGTGAGCATTTGCAGCACGCCCCTAGCTTAGGTGGGTTAGACCACCTCATTGACCTATATATCGAAAGCCAGCAGCTAAGTGGCCGCGAACACCCGGATAGCCGCTTGTTACTGCTCAAACATCACACCCAGGCACTGCTAAAAAACCGCCCACGCCACCGCTGCCAACACTGTGGTTTTAGTGCCGAGACGCTGCATTGGCAGTGCCCTAGCTGTCGTCGCTGGGGGACGATCGAACCTATCATCGGCGTGGAAGGTGAGTAATGTCGATAGCGGAAAACGTCTAGCGTTCGGCAAGCTCGGTTTCAATGGCGGCTAAAGCCGCCATGGGGTCGGGCGCTTCGGTCACGGGGCGCCCGACCACGAGGTGCGTACTCCCCGCCTGCATTGCCGCTCTGGGCGTCATAATACGCTGCTGATCGTTCGCGGCGGCAAAGTGTGGACGAATACCGGGGGTCACTTTCAAAAAGCCCTTACCGCAACACGCACTTAGCGCTTTGGCTTCTTGCGCAGAGCACACCACGCCCTCTATACCACTGTCTTGCGCCAAGCGCGCCAAGCGCTCGACCTGTTCCGCTGGCGATGAAGCAACGCCTACCTCGCCTAGATCCTCGGCGCTCATACTCGTCAGTACCGTGACGGCAATCAGGTGCGTCTGAAGCCGCTGAGCTTGCAAACGCTCGGCGGCGGCTTGCATCATTTTTCGCCCACCACCGGCGTGGACGTTGACCATCCATACGCCTTGCTCCGCTGCGGCCTGTACAGCACTCGCCACGGTATTGGGGATATCGTGAAATTTAAGATCTAAAAACACCTCAAAGCCGCGTCCGTGTAACGCTTCAACCACCGCAGGGCCGCTGCGTGTGAATAGCTCTTTACCCACTTTCACACGACAGCGAGTGGGATCGAGCTGGTCCGCCATGCACAAAGCCGCATCTAGTGAGGAGTAATCTAACGCAATAATCAGGGGTGACCGGGTAAGAGAAGAGTCAGTAAGAGAAGAACGAGTGTGAGTTGCCACGCGAAGGCTCCATTGCAATGACGATTTCGACGCAGTATATCAGCCTCATCCTCGCTGTAATCCCTGCATTACAAACAATTAAGACCTGGCTTACATAACCTGTCGCTAATGTCGTACAGCAGCCTCACCATATCCCGCTAAATTAAAAAGGCAACTTGATTACCACCTTTCACTGAGGGATTTTGTATGCACATTAAGGGATTATTGGCGGCACTACTGCTTAGCTTAAGCCTGGGCCTTTCGAGCGGCGTTTTAGCTCAGCAAGTCGCCCCCATCAACGTTAATACGGCCGATGCGGAACTTCTTGCCGAGCTTCCAGGCATTGGCCCCAGCCGGGCGGAGGCCATCATTGAAGAGCGCGACGCCAACGGCGAATTCACCGCTGCCGAAGATCTCGAGCGAGTTAACGGCATCGGTCCGGCGACGGTTGATAGCATCCGCGATCAGGTAGCGTTTTAACGCTTACGCTTAGATCATCCATTGCTGCATAAACGTCGGCACCGGCATATTAGCCAGGGTGTCGGCGTTTTGGCATTGCGCCAAAATAACCTCACAGCGCTGCTTGGGAAAACGGGTGGCGAGGTTTTGGGCAAATTTGTCTACCAGCAGCGGCAGCCCCTCTTCGCGCCGACGGCGATGCCCAACGGGGTATTCCACGACGATTTTATCGGTTGCGCTGCCATCGGTAAAAAACACCTGCACGGCATTGGCAATCGAGCGCTTTTCCGGGTCGTGGTACTCCTCAGAGTAGCGTGGGTCTTCAACCACCTGCATTTTCTCTCTGAGCCGATCAATCTCTGGATGTGCAGCGTGGAAATCATCTTCGTAGTGATCCGCTGTCAGCGCGCCAAAGATAAGCGGCACAGCCGTCATATACTGTAAGCAGTGATCGCGATCAGCCGGATTCGCAAGCTGGCCGGTCTTGGAAATAATCCGAATCGCCGAGTCGTGTGTGGTAATTTCCACCCGGTCAATCTCGTCGATGCGATTTTTGACCTCAGGGTGCAGCGTGATCGCCGCCTCGCAGGCTGTCTGGGAGTGAAACTCGGCAGGAAAGGAAATCTTGAACAGAATGTTTTCCATCACGTAGCTACCGAACTCGCGCTGGAAACGAAAGCGCCGCTCCTCTTCGGGTTTCGTCGCCAAATCCTTGTTGCTGTGGCTAAACAGTACGTCGTAAAAGCCCCACTGCGGTGCTGTCAGCGCACCAGGGATACCCATCTCCCCGCGCATGGCGATATCTGCCAGACGCACCGCGCGTGAAGTCGCATCGCCCGCTGCCCAGCTTTTACGTGAACCGGCGTTGGGGGCATGGCGATAAGTGCGCAGACTTTGTCCATCGACAAAGGCGTGAGACAGCGCGGAAAGAAGCTGCTCGCGGTTAGCGCCCATCATGTTTGCCACCACCGCGGTTGAGGCCACCTTGACCAGCACCACGTGATCAAGTCCCACCCGGTTGAAGCTATTCTCCAGCGCCAGCACGCCTTGAATTTCGTGCGCCATCACCATGGCATGCAGCACATCCTTCATGGTCAACGGCGCGTCACCGTTGGCAATACGCTGTTGTGAAAGATGGTCAGCTACCGCCAGAATCGCCCCTAGGTTATCGGATGGATGCCCCCACTCGGCGGCAAGCCAAGTGTCGTTGAAATCCAACCAACGCACGATGGCGCCGATATCCCAGGCGGCTTTCACGGGATCCAAGCGATAAGGCGTGCCCGGCACATGCGCCCCATTCGGTACGGTCGTGCCCTCCACCAGCGGGCCAAGGTGTTTTGTACACTCAGGGAAACGCAGCGCCAGCAGCCCGCAGCCCAGCGTATCCATCAGGCAATAGCGGGCGGTGTCGAGCGCCTCGGGCGACGGCGAATCAAAGTTGAGAACGTAGTCGGCGATTTTTTGCAGCTCGACATCGTACTCTGGGCGTTCATTCACCTCAGACGTTGCGGTCATTACACAGCTCCTTGTCGTTGGGTTGAAACGGCTTTTCGCTTTCATCTTCAGTATGGTGTCGCAATGCCTGAGACGCCAATAACCGCCCGCTTTTAAGGCGATTAAGCGCGGTTAAAAACTATCCCCCGGCACGCGCACAAACCCTTCCATCAGCACGCGGGCACTGCGACTCATGACCGCCTGATCGATATTCCAGCGGCCATCGATTAAGCTCGCCTCGGCGCCGACCTGCAAACTGCCAGAGGGATGACCAAAGGTCACGGCATGGCGCTTGCCGCCGCCCGCCGCAAGATTCACCAACGTACCTTCGATCGCTGCGGCCGCGCCGATGGCAACGGCAGCGGTGCCCATCATGGCGTGATGCAGCTTGCCCATGGATAGCGCGCGTACAAGCAAGTCCACATCGTCGGCGTTGACGTCCTTACCGCTAGAGGCGGTGTAGCTTTTGGGCGGGGCAACAAACGCTACCTTGGGCGTATGCTGCCGGTTGGCCGCTTCCGAGATATCGCTAATCAGCCCCATCTTGAGCGCCCCATAGGCGCGGATGGTTTCAAAGCGGGTCAACGCATCGGGGTTGCCATTGATCGCCTCCTGAAGCTCGGCGCCGGTATAGCCAATCTCTTCGGCGTTGACGAACACCGTAGGAATCCCGGCGTTGATCATGGTCGCTTTGAAAGTCCCCACGCCCGGCACTTCCAAATCATCGACCAGGTTGCCGGTGGGGAAAATCGCGCCTTCGCCATCGGCCGGGTCCATGAACGCCACCGGCACTTCCGCCGCGGGGAAGGTCACACCGTCAAGTTCGAAATCGCCGGTTTCCTGCACTTCGCCGTTGGTGATCGGCACCTTGGCCACAATGGTCTTTTGGATATTGACCTGCCAGATGCGCACTTCTACGACGCCGTTTTCCGGAATCCGCGCCGGGTCCACCAAGCCATTGCTGATGGCAAAAGGGCCAACAGCGGCGGAGAGATTGCCACAGTTGCCGCTCCAATCGACGAACGGCTTATCGATAGAGACCTGACCGAACAGATAATCCACGTCGTGTTCCGGCGATTCGCTTTTGGAGAGAATCACGGATTTACTCGTGCTTGAGGTCGCCCCGCCCATGCCGTCGATCTGCTTTTGGTACGGGTCAGGGCTGCCGATCACGCGCAACAGCAATTTATCGCGTGCCTCGCCCGGTTTTTGTGCCGCTTCCGGCAAGTCGGTGAGATTGAAAAAGACGCCTTTACTGGTGCCACCGCGCATATAAGTCGCGGGAATTTTAATTTGCGCAACGCAAGACATAAGAAACTCCAAGGCTGAATAGATAACAAACACCCGGCACGCAAGGTGCCGGGTGAGAGGAAGCAACTAACGCTCACCTGCCGTTAAGCGGTAACCTCAGAGGACTCCAAAAAGTCCTGTGCGAAGCGCTGCAGCACGCCACCGGCGGTATAGATCGTGAGTTCTTCGGCGGTATCCAAGCGACAAATCACCGGCACGCGCTCGACGTCGCCGTTTTTACGGTGAATCACCAGCGTCAGCTCCGAACGCGGTGCAGCTTTGCCTTCCACGTCGAACACTTCGGTGCCGTCCAGATTCAACGTATGGCGCGTGGTACCCGATTGGAACTGCAGCGGCATAACGCCCATGCCGATCAGGTTGGTGCGGTGGATACGCTCGAAGCCCTCGGCGACGATGGCCTCTACACCAGCCAACGCCACGCCCTTGGCGGCCCAATCACGCGAGGAGCCCTGACCGTAGTCATCCCCGGCGATAATAATTAGCGGCTGGCGACGCTCCATGTAGGTCTCAATCGCTTCCCACATGCGCGTGACCTTACCTTCTGGCTCGACGCGCGCCAGCGATCCTTGCTTCACCTCGCCGTTTTTATCGCGCACCATTTCGTTGAACAATTTGGGGTTGGCGAGGGTGGCGCGCTGGGCGGTCAAGTGATCACCCCGGTGCGTCGCGTAGGAGTTAAAGTCCTCCTCCGGCAAGCCCATTTTGTCCAAATACTCACCCGCAGCGCTGTCCAGCATGATCGCGTTAGACGGCGAGAGGTGATCGGTGGTGATGTTGTCAGGCAGAATCGCCAGCGGGCGCATGCCCTTCAAGTTGCGCTCGCCCGACATCTTGCCTTCCCAGTACGGCGGGCGACGGATGTAGGTGCTCTGCGCGCGCCAGTCATACAGCGGGTTAGTGTGCGCTGCGGCACTCTTATCCAGATCGAACATCGGGATATAGGTCTGGCGGAACTGCTCGGGCTTCACCGCCGTTTTGACGATGGCATCGATTTCCTCGTCAGCGGGCCAGATATCTTTCAGCGTCACGGGGTTGCCATCGGCATCATGGCCGAGCACATCCTTTTCGATATCAAAGCGGATCGTGCCGGCGATAGCGTAAGCCACTACGAGCGGCGGCGAGGCAAGAAATGCCTGCTTGGCGTGGGGGTGAATACGCCCGTCAAAGTTACGGTTACCCGAGAGCACTGCTGTGGAGTAAAGATCGCGATCAATGATTTCCTGCTGAATGTTGGGATCTAGCGCACCGGACATACCGTTACAAGTCGTACACGCGTAGGCCACCACGCCAAAGCCGAGGTCTTCCAGCTCGTTCATTAGCCCGGCGTCTTCCAGGTACATCTTGACGGTTTTCGACCCCGGCGCCAGCGACGACTTCACCCACGGCTTGCGCGTC
>JBNJFC010000071.1:0-8895 GCA_051746485.1 Pseudomonadota bacterium | reverse complement strand
TATCGCGCCCCGCGTTTCGACAACCGGAGGCGCAAAGGCGGCTGGTTGCCACCGAGCTTGCAGCATCGGGTGGATACGGTGATGGCGTGGGTAGAGCGACTCAGCAAGCTGGCGCCGATCACCGCGATCAGTCAGGAATTAGTACGGTTTGATACGCAAAAGCTCGATAACCCCGAGATCAGTGGCGTTGAGTACCAGCAAGGCACCCTGCTCGGCTACGAAGTGCGCGAGTACCTGCTGGAAAAATGGGGTCGTGAGTGCGCCTACTGTGGCACCGGCGATACGCCGCTGGAAATCGAGCATGTGGTGCCGCGCTCGCGCGGTGGATCCAACCGCGTCAGCAATTTGACGCTAAGCTGTCACGTCTGCAACCAGGCCAAGGACTCGCTGCCGTTGGCGGACTTCTTTGCCAGCAACAAGCGGTTAAGAAAGCGCCTGAAAGCCAACGGCTTGTCAGTGGACGTGCGGCTTGAGCGCGTCCAGCGCCAGCTCAAGCAACCGCTGCGCGATGCCAGTGCGGTCAACGCCACCCGTTGGGCGCTGTACACCGCGCTCAAAACCACCGGCCTGCCGGTAACCGTAGCGAGCGGTGGCCGCACTAAATACAACCGCCAACGTCTTGGCATCCCTAAAACGCATGCCTTAGACGCGGCTTGTGTTGGCGCTTTCGACATGCTGCACGATTGGACAGTACCAACACTGACGATCAAGGCCACCGGACGCGGCAGCTACCAGCGCACGCGCCTGACAAAACACGGTTTTCCGCGTGGCGTGTTGATGCGGCAAAAGCAGGTACACGGCTTTCAGACCGGCGATATGGTCAAAGCTAGCGTGCCTACCGGCAAGAAAGCCGGCACGCATACGGGCCGTGTCGCGGTACGCAAGACGGGCAGCTTCAACATCCAGACCGAACAGGGCGCGGTGCAAGGCATTTCGCACAAACACTGCACTGTCATCCAGCGAGGTGATGGCTACGGTTACCACCTCACACCATCCATTTACCACAAAGGAGGCGCGGGACAGGCGGTGGCGTAACCCGGTCGCTCTGCGAGCGACGCGCTATCCCTCCCGGCGCTAAAGCAACCGGATTTCCCGCGCAAAAAACAGATGAAAGCGGCGAGATGACCGCCGCCCTGTCTGCTGGCGGCCACTACGATCCAGATGAAACCGGCACCCACCTTGGCCCGTATGCTGAAGGGCATTTAGGCGATCTACCGGTGCTAACCGTTAATCAAGATGGCGATGCCAACGTGCCGGTACTAGCGCCACGCCTAAGCATGGAGCGTATGTCAGGCCGCAGCCTGATGATTCACGCAGGCGGCGACACCTACGCGGATGAGCCTCATCTTGGCGGGGGCGGTGCGCGCGTGGCCTGCGGCGTGGTTAAATCATAATCTTAACGTGTAACATAAAGAAAACGGGTAGCCTAAGGCTACCCGTTTTCTTTCACCGACTCGCCGCGCTTATTACTCTTCGCCAGCCATTTGCATTTGACGCTGTAAGTAGTTCTGAATGCCTACTTGGTCAATTAATTGCAGCTCGGTTTCGATATGGTCGATGTGACCTTCTTCATCGGCGAGGAGATCACGTAGCAAGTCGCGTGTTACGTAGTCTTTAACGCTTTCGCAGTAAGTGATCGCTTCGATGTAGTCGTTGCGGCCGTCATGCTCAATCTTCAGATCGCTTTCGAGCATTTCTTTGACGTTTTCGCCAATATACAACTTGCCGAGATCCTGCAGATTAGGAACACCTTCGAGGAACAGGATACGTTCGATCAGTTTGTCAGCGTGCACCATCTCTTCGATGGACTCGTCGTACTCCCACTTGGCCAATGCCTTGAGTCCCCAGTCTTTATACATCTTCGCGTGAAGGAAGTACTGGTTGATCGCCACCAGCTCATTTCCTAGCGCAATATTGAGGTGCTCAATAACTTTTGGATCGCCTTTCATATAACTGCCCTTTTACTATTAAAAATACAGCTAGAAGTATAGGCCATCGCAAGGCAAAACTCCCAGTGTTAGTGGGAGTATAGGAAGATTGACGAAAAACTCAAATAAATCATAAGCTTGCTAAAAGCAACTACAATGATATAGGTTCGCATCAAACCGCGTAAGCAAGGCTCATATCGGCCTCTGCGCGCGCCTCTAGCACGGCTTCGCGGGTCACCGATTTGGCAAAACACGCGCATTTACCGCACTGAGTGGCGCAGCCAGTGGCTTCGCGGACATCGCGCCAGCTGCGCGCTCCGTCGCTCACTTGCTGACGAATTTGATGATCTGTGACTCCTTTACACACGCAGACATACATGGCGGCACCTCATGAAAGCATGGAACAAATGTAAATGATTCGCATACATGTCTGCAAGTCAGAATCGCACTCTTTTGAAGCTATTCGCCTAAAACTTTGGTCTAATTTCTCTCTTTTCCTACGCCTTTCCTTTTCTTACGCGCTTTCTTTGGGCACCACGACCGTGCGCGTACCGGAAACAAGGTCTGGCCAGCTACGGCGCTCGCTATCAAAGAGCACCCACCAGTAGCCTAGGCCTAGTGCGGCAAGCGAAACCCACGCCACCAGGCAGCGGACAACGCTCTGAAGTGCCGTAATGCTGTAGCCGTCGACGGTTTCTACACGCAAGCGCCACGACTGCATGCCCAATGTCATGCCGCCGCGCGTCCATGAGAAAGTAAAAAAAACCATCGCTGAGCCCACCAAGAGTAGCCGCAGCGTCCAGACCTCGACGCCGCTAGTGCCTATCTCCTCAGCACTCTGCCCCACGACAAAGCGAAAAAAGGCAACATGCGCTACCACCACGGCGATCCAAATGGCCACCAGCAAAAAACCGTCATAGATCAGTGCACCGAGGCGGCGAGCCAACGGTGCCGGCCATACGCTATCAAGCTGGGTAAAACGTCGTTGTGACATGGTGTCTGTTTAACATCCTTCAGTGGATTTAGCCGTTACGGCGCAAAAAGTAGATACCGGCTGCCGCGCAGGCGAGTGTCGGTACCAGCACCGCCCACACCGGCGAAAAGCCAAAGATCGTCGATGCCGGTGCGAGCAAGTCTTGGGTGTATTTGAATAAAAGCCCCGTCACCACACCGTAAAATACCCGAGTGCCGGCGGCGACGGTACGAAGCGGGCCGAAAACAAACGATGTCGCAATCAACACCAACGAGGCCATGGTGAGCGGCATCAGCATTTTTTGCCAAAAATAGAGAAGCGGCTCATCGGCTTGCTGCCCTTGAGACTGCAAAAATTCCGCATAGGCGAGCAGCTCGCTGGGTGACTGACTTTCAATATCGCGTAGCAACCGTTCCAGCTGTGTCGGAGTAAGTTCTGTTTCCCACGGTAGCTGCTGGTAGCTTTGCGCTTCAGTGTGATCATCAAATAGTTTGGTTACCGTCACGCTCTCAAGCCGCCACTCGCCATCGTCCCAATAGGCGCGCCGGGCATGCGCCGCTTCCACGAGTTGGCGCTCATCAAAACGGTAACGGGTAAGGTCAAGCACCACGTTATCGGCACGAATCGCCCCGAAACGATAGATACTGTCACCCTCTATCTGCCAGCCACTGCGACTGGTGAGCACGGCACCCTCACCTTGGCGCTGCTCCAGTTTCCACGCCTCGGCGAACTGCTCGGTACGCGGGCTAACGTACTCGGCCACCAGTAGCACCACAATGACGACCAGAAGTACGGGCTTCATCACGCTCCAAACGATACGCGTTAGCGAGCGTCCTGCAGCGCGAATCACGGTGAGCTCGTTGTTAGACGCCATGCTGCCCAAACCAATCAGAGCGCCAATTAACACCGCCACCGGCGCGTACTGATAAAAACGCCACGGCATACGCATGATCAGATAAAACAACACATCTAGAGCGCTGTATCCTTCCTGCACATCGCCTAAGTCATCCAGGTAGGCAATGGTGATATCCAGCCCTAACAGCACAATTTGCACCACCACAATGGCCGCGAGCACGTTGCGCGCGATGTAGCGGTCTAAGCGATCCGCTATTGTTAGCACATTCAGCATTAGCGCATCCCCTTGCGTTGCGAGTGCCACAACAGCAGTAAGCCGAGCCCAAGAAACAGCCCATGCACGGGCCACACGCCAACCGCCACGGGCCAAGCGCCACTACCAATGGTATCCACAGCGGCTAGCAGCAGGCTTAAATACGCCACATAAAGAAACACCGCCGGCAGAAGCTTCCCGAAGCGCCCCTGGCGGGGGTTCACCTTGGAAAGCGGTTGCGCCATTAGCGCGAGAATAAACACCATCAGCGGAAGCCCTGCCCGCCACTGCCACTGCGCTTGGGCCCGAGGGTCTGGGTTAGCAAAGAGCGCCGCCGTGGAGGCGACTTCAAACGAGTCAAACGATTGGCGCTCTCTCGTTGCCCCTAGGCGCAAGGTGTAGCGCTCGAACGTTAATCGCTCGGCCTCGAAACGCCCTGGCGTTACGCCGTAGCGCTCGCCGTCTTGCAGCACCAAAAAGCGGCTGCCGGTATCCGAGCGAATTTCCTGATGCCCCGAGGCAGCGCGAGTGACATAGTTGTGCACGTTCTCACCCCGGTCCCCCAACTCATGGACAAAGACGTTTTCCATCTCCATCCCATCGTTTGAAAACCCGCTAATATACGCTGTGCGCCCCTGACCAAACTCCTGAAAACGCCCCGGCGCCAGTACGGAAACATCTAAGCGGCTGCGCTGCTCCTCTAGCATCGTTTCGGTGTTAAGCGTGCCCAGTGGTGTCAGCCACAAACTGCAAAAGCCGACCAGCACCGCCACCAGCATGGCCGGCAGCAGCGTCACTTTTAACAACCGTGTTGGGCTAACGCCACACGCGACCATGACGGTTATTTCACTGTTCATGTAGAGCTGGCCATAGGCGAGCAGAATGCCCAGAAAAAATGCCAAGGGCAGAATTAGCTCCATAAACCCCGGCAGGTGAAACAGCATCAAGTTACCCAGTATGGTGATGGGGAAGTCACCCTCCGCCGCGCTAGAGAAGTAGCGAATAAAGCGGCTACCCATGATGATCAATAGCAAAATGCCAGCCACCGCCGACATGGTCAGCAACACTTCGCGGGTCAAATAGCGAAATAAAATCAACGCACTCTCCAGCCAATCGTGCAGGATGCCATGCAATAGTACTCATGCAATGTACTAAGGGCTTGGGTACACTAATCGCAGATAGCACAATTTACATCTACGAAACGGGGCATTATCCCGAATCCCTCGATGCTTGTCTTGTTGGAGACGTCATGGAATTTTCCGTTCAGACCGCTAATCCGGCCAAAGTCGAAACGGCGTGTCTTATCGTACCCATATTTAAAGATAGCGAACTATTGCCCGCGGTGGCGAAACTGGATGACGCCAGCGAGCGGCTAATCGGCCAATTGCTTGAACGCGGCGACTTCGATGCCGCGCTTGGCAACGTGCAATTGATCCCTTTCGCCCCGGGGCTGGGTACCGAGCGACTGCTTCTGGTAGGTTTAGGTGAGCGCAAAAAGTGTCAAGAAGCGGCTTTTTTGAAAGCGCTCGATGCTGCTTTCACGGCTTTAGTGGCCCTCCCCCTCGACGAAGCCGGTATCACCTTCACCGATGTACCGCTTGAGGATCGCGACGGCGCCTGGAAAGCGCGCAAAACCCTGGAAGCTGCCGAGCGTGCGCTTTATCGGTTCGATCAATTTAAATCAACGCCCGCCCCTAAACCCGCCCTGCAAACATTAACGTTACTGCTGAGCGACGCCGACGAAGCCAATGCCGTTAAAGAGGGCGCGCGCGTGGGGGCTGCTATTGGTGACGGTATCAACTTCACCCGCACCCTAGGTAACTTGCCCGGCAACGTCTGCACGCCACGCTACCTGGCCGAGCAAGCCGAAACGCTTGCCTTGGATTCGAAGGGCGCCCTCACCGCCGATATTCTCGACGAAGACGCGCTGGAAAAACTCGGTGCAGGCTCGCTACTTTCCGTTGGCCGCGGAAGCCGTGAGCCTTCGCGGTTGATCGTCATGAAGTACCAGGGTGCGGAAGACCCCAAAGAGGCGCCCCATGTGCTCGTGGGCAAAGGCATTACCTTTGATACCGGCGGCATTTCGCTCAAACCGGGCGAAGGCATGGACGAAATGAAGTTCGACATGGGTGGCGCCGCCAGCGTGTTTGGCACCGTCAAAGCCGTCCTGGGAATCAAGCCGAAGCTTAACCTCGTGTTTATCGTTGCCGCGGCAGAAAACATGCCCGATGGTGCCGCCACCAAGCCGGGCGATATCATCAAAACCCTCAAAGGCCTGACCGTTGAAGTGCTCAATACCGATGCCGAAGGCCGCTTGGTGCTGTGCGATGCGCTGACTTATGCCGAACGTTTCGAGCCGGCGAGCGTGGTGGATATTGCCACCCTCACGGGCGCCTGCATTATTGGCCTTGGCCACCACGCCACCGGGCTATTATCCAATGATGACGATTTGGCATTGGACCTTCTTGAAGCGGGCGACACCGCCTGGGATCGCGCTTGGCACTTGCCGCTGTGGGATGAATACCAAGAGCAGCTCGACTCTAACTTTGCCGATTTAGCCAACATCGGCGGCCGCCCAGCCGGTACGATTACCGCCGCATGCTTTTTGTCGCGCTTTGCCGACCACTTTCCCTGGGCGCATTTGGATATCGCCGGCACCGCGTGGCACTCAGGTAAGCAGAAGGGCGCGACCGGCCGCCCCGTCGGGCTTCTCACTCAGTATCTTCTCGACCGGGAAAGCGACGCTCAAGTAGAAAATAGCGACAGCTAACCGTTCAACGGTTGCCTTTCGGCTCGGCAACCGTTACACCTTGAACCATTGCAAATTTTTGCGTTATTTGTGCCCTCGGCACTCGCCAGGGGCACTGCCTTATTCACTTGATTGAGATCGCCTCGGCGACTGTCCTAGCTGACAGCGCATGGTGATCACTGTGGAGAAAACCGTGTCCACCGACCATTTTGCTATTCTACCGTCCAACCAGCCGACGTCTGACGAGATCCGCGACAACATCCTCAAAAACCCCGGCTTTGGCACTCACTTTACCGATCACATGGCCCATGTTCGCTGGACCAACGATGCTGGCTGGCATGGCCACGAAGTGCGCCCCTACGGCCCGTTGACCCTGGACCCCGCCGCGTCGGTACTGCACTACGGCCAGGAAATCTTTGAGGGTATTAAAGCCTACCGCCACGCCGACGGCTCGATCTGGACCTTCCGCCCGGAGAAAAACGCCGAACGTTTTCGCCGTAGCGCCCGCCGCTTGGCCTTGCCAGAGCTTTCCGACGAAGACTTTATCGGCTCACTCAAAGCGCTGTTGGCGCAAGATAACGCCTGGGTGCCGACGCCAAAGGACGCCTCAGACGAGTGCAGCCTGTATTTACGCCCGTTCATGATCGCCTCCGAAGCCTTTCTCGGCGTACGCCCGGCGCACGAAGTCGATTACTACGTTATTGCCTCCCCGGCGGCAGCCTACTTCAAAGGCGGCATTGATCCGGTGTCGATCTGGCTTTCCAGCCACTACAAACGCGCTGCGCCCGGCGGCACCGGCTTTGCCAAGTGCGGCGGCAATTACGCCGCCTCACTTGCCGCGCAAAAAGAAGCCAGCGCCAACAACTGCAGCCAGGTGGCTTTCCTAGACGCGGCGGAAAACAAGTGGATCGAAGAGCTCGGCGGCATGAACCTGTTCTTCGTCTATAAAGACGGCCGCTTAGTGACCCCGCGCCTGACCGATACCATTTTGGAAGGCGTGACCCGCAACTCCGTGCTCACGCTGGCGAAAGACGAAGGCCTGACGCCCGAAGAACGCGCCATCAGCATTGACGAATGGCGCGACGGCGCCGCCTCCGGCGAGATCACCGAAGTTTTCGCCTGCGGTACCGCTGCGGTGATCACGCCAGTGGGCGAGCTTGTCAGCGAGAACGAGCGCATACGCCTCACAGCGGGCGGCGACAATGAAGTGGCCAAACGACTTCGCACGAAACTGCTGAATTTGCAGTACGGCCGCAGCGAAGATCAATATGGCTGGCTGACCCAGCTGGTTTAACCCACAGGCCTGCCCGCCGCTAGCCTCTTTCACCTGAGTTAGCGGCGGGCGCTGGAGCCCTTTATGGCGCGCATCGATTTCTATATTCTCCCCGACACCACGCTCGACGCCCGCCTTGCTTTTGCCTGTAAATTGGCCGAAACGATTTGGCGCAAAGGGTACCGCCTTCACCTGCACTGCGAAGACCAAGCGCTCGCCGAACAGGCCGATGAAGCGCTATGGACATTTCGCCCTGACGCCTATGTGCCCCACGCGCTCGAAACAAGCGATATGGCGACGCAAGTGCCGGTAACGCTGGGCTGGAACGCGCTGCCCAAACCGGCGACCGAGACAGCGCTTCTTAACCTGCACCCGGACATCCCCGACGGCATTGACGCCTACGCCCGCGTGGCCGAAATCATCAACCAACACCAAGCGGTTCTGGTGGCCAAGCGCGCCTGCTGGCAGCGCTATAAAACCCTCGGCCACGAGGTCGTGCCGCATAAATTGGGGTAGGTACGATGCATTTAACGGGAAAGTGGCACGACTACTCTCGGTCTTGCAGGGCGAAATGAAGCGCTCTGATATTCAGTCAGCGCTGGGGCTGAGACATGAAGACCACTTTCGGGAATCCTATCTACACCCAGCATTGGAGGCTGGCACCATTGAAATGACGATCCCGGGCAAGCCACGTAGCAGCCGCTAGAAATACCGCTTAACGGCTGTCAGTAAGCAGTGGTTAGAAAACCAAGGAAAACAGACTTGAGATGAATACTCCATCCACCTCCGAGCCGATACTTCTGTCTGAGCTTCGCCAACTAATCGATTCGGCAAGGCAAAGGGCAACCGCCGCCGTTAATGCTG
>JBNJFC010000070.1:0-9144 GCA_051746485.1 Pseudomonadota bacterium | reverse complement strand
ACTTCAGAGAGCATCAAAAGCCCCACATCCGCCGCGGGTAAATAGAGCGGGCCGCGTTGAATCAAGGTAAACCCGAGCGGCAACAGCCCCAAACACAACACCACTAGCCACACCCAGCTCGCCTGCGACGGCGCGATCAACTGCGCGCCAAAGCCGCTGACGACGAAGGCCACCGTGGCCACTATTAGCCCCGCGAGGGTGAGCATCGGGCTCATATCCACGCCCGGGCGTGTGCGGCACAGGGTAAAGTTGGCCGCCAATGACGTCGCCGCGAGTAGCGCAAAGGCGTTGCCCACCCAAGAGCCCGCGCCCGCATCGTCCAACACGATCAACGATGTGCCCAACAGGCAGAGAAAAATCGCCAGCCAGGTGCGCCGCGGCTGGCGTTCGTGGAGGAAAACCCGCGAGAGCGCAGCAGCTATCAGCGGCGCACTGGCTAAAATCATCAGCACGTTGCCGCCTTTGGTATATTGATTGCCGAGCACGAAACCAAAGGTGGAAAAGCTGAATAGCACGGCGACGCCAATGCCGGTCCAGCCGCAACGGCGGTAAGCGTTGACAAAGCTACGGCCTTGGCGAAATGCCACAATCAGCATAAAGCCCAACGCCGTGAGCAGACCGCGCCAAAGCAAGATATCCAAATCCGGCAGGCCAATAAGCTTAATCAGCAGCGCATCGGGGGAGATAATCAGCGCCCCACCAGCGGTCATCAAAAGCCCTTGCTGCCGGTGTGAGAGAGGTTGTGCGCCGGTTTCTGGTAACGTTTGGCTCACGCGTCGTTTTTACCCGCATCGTTTGGCGCTGCGTGTTTGGCTTTCATGTCCTTGAACGCCTCCATAATGTCCATGGGCAGCGGGAACACAATGGTAGACGCGTTTTTGTTGCTCATATCGCTCATGGTTTGCAGGTAACGCAGCTGCAGCGCGGCGGAATTTTCATCCATCACGTTGGCTGCCTCGACCAGCTTTTTCGAGGCTTGAAGCTCACCTTCGGCGTGAATCACCTTGGCACGACGTTCGCGCTCGGCTTCTGCCTGGCGGGCAATCGCGCGGATCATGCTTTCATCCAGGTCCACGTGCTTGATTTCGACATTGGCGACTTTGATGCCCCATGCTTCGGTCTGCGTGTCGATGATTTCCTGAATATCGTCGTTAAGCTTATCGCGTTCGGAAAGCATTTCGTCCAGATCGTGCTTACCTAGCACCGAGCGCAGCGTGGTTTGCGCCAGCTGGCTGGTGGCCTGAGTGAAGTTCTCCACTTGGATGACGGCTTTTTCCGGATCGACCACGCGGAAATAGAGCACCGCGTTGACCTTTACCGTGACGTTATCCTGTGAGATCACGTCCTGCTCGGGCACGTCCATGGTGATGACGCGCAGGTCTATCACCTGCATTTTTTGGATACCGGGAATCACGATCACAAGGCCTGGCCCTTTCACCTTCTGAAAACGGCCCAGAAAGAACACTACCCCGCGTTTATACTCGGGCAAGATGCGAATAGAGGCGGCGATCAGCATCACCACCAAAACGACAGGAACAAGATACGAAAGAATCATCGGACACCTCTTAAGATTTGGAGTAGAGAAACACAGCCGATGCCGCTATAGCGGCGTGACGTAGAGCGTTAAACCATCTAGACGTAGGACTTTTACCTCGTCGCCTTTTTTCACCGGGGCATTAGTGATCGCATTCCAGCGCTCGCCGTGTAGGCGCACATGGCCCTCATCGTCGAAATCTTCCAGCACCTTGGCGTAAGCGCCTTCCAGCTGCTCGGCACCGGTGTGCGCTGGGCGCCGCCGCAGGGTCATAAAGCGCGTGAGTGTCCACAGTATGAGACCGCCCGAAACCAGTGCCACACCGCCGATCATGGGCAAGGAAATCGCCAAGTACTCGCTATCCATAAGCATCACCGACCCCAACACAAAAGCCGCTATACCGCCCACACCTAACACGCCGAAGCTAGGCATTAACGCCTCGCCGACCATCAGCGCCAGCCCCACCAAAATTAACGCCAACCCCGCGTAGTTGATCGGCAGCACCTGAAACGCAAAGAGCGCCAGCAGCAATGAAATGACCCCGATTGTGCCGGGGAAAAGACTGCCGGGGCTGGAGAGCTCAAAAATTAGCCCGTAAAAGCCGATGATCAGTAAAAAGTAAGCGATATTGGGGTTGGTAATTAGCGAGAGCACCTTGGTCCGCCAATCCGGGTCGAAGCGCTCAACGCGTAAATCGGCCGTGTTCAGCGTGCGTTCACCACGCTCCATTACCACCGTCATACCGTCCATCTGGGTTAGCAAATCATCAATATCGCTGGCGACGATATCGATAACGTTGTCTTCCAGCGCGCCTGAGGCGGTAAGGTTTACCGCATTGCGCACCGCGTCTTCGGCCCAATCCGCATTGCGGCCGTGGCGCTCGGCCAGGCTGCGAATAAAGCTCACAGCGTCTTCCAATACCTTGCGCTCCATGGCGCTGCCGCCGTCGTTTTGCTCCGTATCGGCGCCGTTTTCACTCTCTTCACTTGGATCGTCATCATCGCTATCGCCGGAGCCGGGAAAACCGCCGCCACCCATTTGTACCGGCGTGGCGGAGCCTAAATGGGTCGCCGGCGCCATCGCCGCGACGTGGCTACCGTAAAGCAAATAGGTGCCGGCACTCGCCGCCCGCGCGCCGCTCGGCGATACGTACATCGCGACCGGAATATCGGCGTTGAGCATCTCACGGATCATATCGCGGGTGGTATCGACTAATCCGCCGGGCGTATCGAGGGTGACGATCATGACTTCGCTGCCCTGCTCGCGCGCCGTGCGCAAACCGCGCTCAAAGTAATCTTTGGTGGCGGGGCCAATCGCCCCGTCAATCGTCAGCACCAGTGCACTAGCGTCACTACCAGACACGTTATCAGCTTCGCTATTTTGCGCCACAGCCTGCCAAGCGAGCATTAATGTGCCCACCAGAAAACAGAAAAGCACGATAGATTTTGCGCACATTCCCAAGCGTCGCGTATGCATGAACACTCCTTGAACAGCAGGGCAGCGTCACCGTGAGGTTTCTTTCAGGCTAGCAGGTTCTTCTTTTTTTACTCAACGTGCTTTCAATCAACGTATTTTGACTTAGCGTACAAAGCATGAATAACCTTTGAACAACCCACAAGCGCTCTTTACCTACGGCCTTCGCAGGGTGACGTTTTATCTGACGTTGGCGTACCATTCACGCGCATGACGATACCCGTCAGTCCACGTTGAATCGGCATTATCCCGCCGATTTACCCGCCATTATCAAGAGGAGTACGACATGAGCCAGTCTATTGCGGTCATTAAAGGCGATGGCATCGGTCCCGAAATTATGGATGCCACCCTGCGCGTTCTTGACGCGCTAGACTGCGGTTTGGATTACCAATTTATCGATGCAGGCCTGACGGCGCTGGAAAAGCACGGCACGCTGATTCCGCAGGAATCACTCGACACCATCGAAAAACTGGGTATCGCGCTAAAAGGGCCGCTCACCACGCCGATTGGCAAAGGCTTCTCTTCGATCAACGTGCAACTGCGCCGCCATTTTGACCTCTACGCCAATGTGCGCCCGGCGGTGAGCTTCCCCGGCACACGTTCGCGCTACGACGATATCGACATGATCACGGTGCGCGAAAATACCGAGGGCGCTTACCTCTCTGACGGCCAGGAGTTGGTCGACGGCGGCAATACCGGCCTTTCAGTGATCAAGGTTACCCGCGAAGGCTCCGAGCGCATCGTGCGCTACGCGTTCGAGCTGGCGAAAAACAACGGCCGCAAAAAAGTCACCGCCGTGCACAAAGCCAACATCATCAAGACAAGCTCGGGGCTGTTTTTGGACGTCGCGCGGGAAATCGCCAAAGAGTACCCCGAGATCGAATTCCAAGAGATGATCGTCGATAACGCCTGCATGCAGCTGGTAATGAACCCGCACCAGTTTGATGTCGTCGTGACCACGAATCTGTTCGGCGATATTATGTCTGATTTATGTGCGGGCTTGGTCGGTGGCTTAGGCCTCGCCCCGGGCGCCAACATCGGCGAAGATGCGGCAATTTTCGAGGCCGTTCACGGCTCGGCACCAGATATCGAAGGTAAAAAACTGGCCAACCCCTGCGCGCTACTGCTGGCCGCCGCGCAGATGCTGGATCACTTAGGCATGAACGAGAAAGGGACCGCTATCCGCCGAGGGATTCGCGATGTACTCGAACGTCGCCGCGACATGGTCACCCCAGACATGGGCGGCACCGGCAGCACCGACACCTTCGCCGATGCGCTGGTTGAGCAGGTAAAAGCCAAGTAAGCCGTCGCCAGCGTTTTTGCCTACCGTCTCTGCACGCGAGGAGAGGCCGATGGCATTTGTTATGTCCTGGCTGGATGTCGCTCTTACCCTAGCCAAACATCCAAAAACAGCATGATAACAAGCCCCATCGCAAGCCCAAAAGTTGCCTTCTTTTGGTGCCCGCTGCGATGGGATTCGGGAATAATCTCGTGGCTGATCACGTACAGCATGGCGCCAGCGGAAAATGCCAGCCCCCAAGGCAGAAGCGCCTGAGAGACGTTGACCACGCTCGCCCCCAATAACCCACCTACCGGCTCGATGAGTCCGGTTAGCGCCGCAATGCTCCAGGAGCGCCACTTCGAGTAGCCTTCGCCCATCAACGCGACCGCCACCGCCAAACCCTCAGGCATGTTCTGCAAGCCGATACCAATGGCAAGCGGCATGCCGCCGGAAACGCCGTTGGCGCCAAACCCTACGCCGACCGCTAGCCCCTCGGGGAAGTTATGAATTGCAATGGCAAACACAAACAGCCATACCCGGCGCAATGAAGCCGCCTCCGGCCCCTCGCGCCCTTGCTGAAAGTGCTCGTGGGGCAAGCGCTCGTTGAGCAGGGCAATCGCTCCCATCCCCACCAAGATGGCAACACACACAATAGCTGCCGGCACAGCCCCACCAGCGTAATAGACTTCCGCAGCGTCCAATGCCGGAATAATCAGTGAGAAGAACGACGCCGCGAGCATTACCCCGGCGGCAAACCCTAGCGCGAGATCGCGAAAGCCGCGGTCAGGTGCTTTGCCCAGCAGTACCGGCAAGGCACCAACAGCGGTCAACAACCCCGCCACCAGACTGCCGAGAAAACCCACTAATACCGTGTTTTCCATGTGCGTTGTTGGCCTTATGGTTAAGAAAAGTCGTTAGATCGCACAATGACGTGTGCCACCACCAGTAAGGGCAGCATTGTATCTGTTAAGGCGGGGGGAGGTATAAAAGAGGGGGAGAATCCAAACGTCATACACGCATTCTGGGGTGGCGCGCACGTCGGCGCAATCCACCCCAGATACATAGGCTTAACCTACCACTGGCTTAGTTCAACAGCTCTTTGACCTGCTTAACGCCTTCGCGGGCGAGCTGCACGGGGCGCGAATCGCTGAGCGTCCAGGCGGCCATTGAGCCGTCGTACATGGCGATGTTGTCGAACCCGGCGACTTCACTCAACACAAACCAGTCGGTGGCGGCCCAATGCCCGGTATTGCAAAAGGCGATAGTACGCTCGTTGCTGTCCAGTTCAGCCGCGTTGATACGCGACTGCAGGCTGTCGACATTGAGGTAGTAAGCCCCGTTTTGGGCATTTAAGTGCGAATGGTGCGGTAGGCTGCGCGCGCCGGGGATCGTGCCGGCCACCCGTGCGGCGGGCGATTGGTTTTCACCGGCGAAATAATCGGCGGGGCGTGCGTCCACCAGCTGCGTTTGGCTCTCACGCGCGGCTTCCACCGCTTCGGTCGAGGCAATCAGCTCTTCGCGCAGCGTGGCGTCAAACGTGGCCTCGCGGTAGTTCTGCGGCTCACCGCTTGCCACCTCAAAGCCCTGCTGTTGCCAGCCAGCAAAACCACCGTTCAAGATGGCGACATCGTCATGCCCCAGGGTCTTGAGCGTCCAGTACACCCGCGCAGCGCTGCCGAAATCGGTCGCCCCGGTGCCGGCGGGAACGATGACCACATCGCTCTCATTATCGATGCCTAAACCGCCAATCAGCGCTTCCAGCTCGCTCACCGCCGGCATCATGCCCGCGACGCTGTCGCGGGTTTCGCGCCAGCCCGCGTCGGTGTAGCTGGAGTAGCGGCTACCGGGAATGCGGGCGTCACGAAAGCTCTCGGCGTCGCCACCGTGATCGATCGAAGAGCGAACGTCGAGAATCACCAAGTCGTCTTGACCGCGATGCGCGTTAAGCCACTCGGCATCCACCAGCGGCGTCAAATCAGCGGCAAGCGCCTGGGTCGAAAGACCCAGCGCGCCTATCAAGCCAAACAGTAAACGGGACATAAAACCTCCAAAGGGGTCAGGGGAAAAACAGCTCTACCGCTATTTAGCCACTCCCATCGCGCGTTCACCCTAAGCTTATCGAAGGATAAAAGCGCCGAAGCGGCAGCGGATCAGTCTTTGCTTGCCAACGTGGCAAAAGAACGATCGGTCCTTTAATATGATATTGAGCTATACAAAACCATTCTTAAAATGAATTTTAAGAATAAGCGTATAGGCAGATGTCATCTTCTACCCTTGCACCGGCCTATTTTTCGTAAAACGACTTTTTACCCCGGGTATTTTTTTCTGCTATGGGTGTAAGTAACCGCTCGGCTGTGCCACCCAACCCCATACGACCCGTTAAGGAGCCTGCAGATGAGTGCGTCCACCCCGACATCGCCACGGTTTTGGTTAAGTGGCCAACGTCACGCCGAACAGGATCACTTTTTCCGTCAGGCGCTGGAGAACCAAGGCTGGCAGGAGGGCGACGATCAGCACTGGCAGGCGGCCTGGGTAACGGGTATGCCGCCCAAAGCGGCGTTTCGCCTTACCTCGCCCGAACGGCGAATGAACCACATTCCGGGCAATGCAGCGCTTACGGTCAAAAGCCGCCTGCACGAGAGCTTAAGCGCCCTACGCGAGCGGGCGGTGTGCCACTACGGCGCCGGGCACCCTCACACCCAGCGGCTCGATTTTTTTCCTCGCGCCTACGAAATGCCCCACGACTACCCGACACTGGTGGAAGATGCCGAGGCGCACCCAGAGAAGCGCTGGATCTTGAAACCCACCAACGCTTCCAAAGGCCAGGGCGTGCGCGTGCTGCGTGACCCCCAGGCGGCGCCGCTTTCGCCCAACTGGCTGGTGCAGGAGTACATCGGCAACCCGCATACCATTCGCGGCCACAAATACGTGCTGCGCCTGTATATGCTGATCGCTGGCATCGACCCGCTGCGGATTTACCTCTACCGCCAGGGCTTTGCCAAGCTGGCGTCGGCGCCGTGGGACCCGGACGACGTCGATAACGTTTACAGCCAGCTCACCAATCCCGATATCAACGCGCGTAACCAGGAAGCCGAAGTGCCGGTGGAGTTTATCGACCTAGATCGCTACCGCGCCTGGCTACGCGAACAGGGCCATGACGATGGCGCGCTGTTCGCCAAGCTTGACGATCTTGCCGCGCTGACCGCTCTTTCCGGCGTGGAGGCGATGCGCGCCAGAAGCCGCGAGGCAGGTGCCGACCCACGCGGCTGCTACGAACTCATCGGGCTTGACTGCCTGGTGGATGATGCGCTCAAACCGTGGATTTTGGAGTGCAACCTGAGCCCCTCGCTTGGCGTTTGCGCCGCGCCCGAACACGGCGGCGTGGTCGAAGCGCGCGTCAAAGAGAGCCTGGTGCGCGACACCCTCTCCCTGACTGGGCACCATGCGCCTGCCGCCGAGACGTTTAATGCGGCCGCCTTAACGGCCGAGCGCGACCGCGCCGGTGGCTTTGCCCCACTCTACCCCTCGCCGGATGGCCGCTTTATGCCGTTTACCGGGCTACCGAGCCTGGCGGACTACCGTTTGCGCGCAACCGCCGAGAAGACGCCGCCCGCCCTCGCCTTTCAGACGCACCACGTCAGCGAGCTGATCGAGAATGAGCGGCTAGCGCTCTACCATCACGACAGCGGGCACTACTATCAACTTAACGACAGCGCCGCGCTGATCTGGCTGCTGGCAAGCGAAGGCGAATCGGTCGAGGCGATTCTCGCGCATTTGCAGGCCGCCAGCGGCCCCGAGGTAACAAGGGCGCAGCTCGAAAACGATCTATGGGCCACCCTACATCCGTGGTGGCAAAGCGGATTGCTCGCCCCGAGGGATCGCGTCGACACCGCGCCTGAATCCCCAACGCCGGAACGCGCCTCCCCCGCGACCTGGCGCGGCGCATTACTTTTTGACAACCGCGTCTGGCCGCTAACCGCTCCTAGTGGCCCGGTGGCTGACAGGCTTGCCACCACGCTTGCGCCGCTTTTATCCCCAGCGCAGGTGGCAGCTACCGAGGAGACATTGCATATTCTCGAAAGCGCCAGCGGTTACTGCCTGACTAATGACACCCGGGTGATTCGCTCGCGCCTGCACGTCGATGATGTGCTGCCGGCCATGACGCAATACTGCTTGGGGCAGGCCACTCGCCCGGGCCATCTGGTGCTCGATGTCACCTTATTAAGCCGGGGTGACCAGCACATCGTCTGCCTTCTCCCCACGCGGGAAGCTTCAAGCGCGCTGGCCACTCTCAACGCCGTCGCCGCTACCCACGGGCTAAGCCTCTCGCGCGGCGCCCGGCTGACATTCGATACACCCGATGTATTGGAGCCGCTTAGTTTTCCCGCCGCCGATACAGAGGATGCCCAGGGCACATCGGCGCATGCAGCGCCAGGGCGTTGTGGCGGGCTTTTATGGCTTAACACCGAAGCCACGGGGACAACAACCGAACCACCGGCCGTACTGGACCTACTCGGGCAGCTACTACCCTTTACCCTAGAAGAGCACAATCACTTGAGCCCAGATGCGCTCACGGCGTTGCAACACCTTAGCCAAGGCGCCGTTAGCGCTCGGTTTGCGCTTTCCGAGTTCGATGCCATCGCGCAGTGGCTGGGCCAAATAACCCTTTTACCCTCTTCCCGCGCTGCTGTTTAGCAGCTGGAAGTCGCGCCTTAGGGCGCATGCGATCTACCCAGGAATTAACGCCGAGGAGAAGCACCATGTCACAACACGAAGCAAAGCGCCGTTTACTGAGCCGCTTAAGCCGCCAGTTCGGCTACACCGCACCCGCGCTCGCCCTAGTGGCAAGCGGGGT
>JBNJFC010000069.1:3125-9207 GCA_051746485.1 Pseudomonadota bacterium | reverse complement strand
CTTTTCCAAGGTGTCGATACCCCGCGCTTCTAGCCGCGGGAGCAGGGCAAGCCAAAGCTCCGCCGTGACTCGGGCATCGCCGAGTGCGGTATGCCGCGTGCCAGGAGGGAAGGCAAGATCGTAGCGTTTAGCCAGGCTGTCTAAATCGTGACCGTCGATGGCTTCATCCAGCGCACGGGAAATCAGCAGCGTGTCCAGCACGGGAATATCGAAATCTACGCCGTGATGACTAATGGCCAACATATCAAACGAGGCATTGTGCGCGAGCAGCACCGCGTCGCTGACGTATTGGCGAAAGCGCGTGAGCACAATATCAAGCGGCGGCGCACCTTCAACGTCGGCATCCGTCAGACCGTGAATCGCCGTGCTTGCCGGCGGAATCGGGCGCTTGGGGTCGACTTTTTGGTCGAAGACTTCGCTTGCCAACAAGCGTGCATTGACCACGCGGCAGGCACCTAAGCTAATCACGGTATCCCCCCGGCGAAGTTCCAACCCGGTGGTTTCGGTATCAAAGGCGACGACTTCAAGGCTTCGCAAGGAACGATTCGCGAGCGCATCGTCCGGCGGGGGTAAGTCGGCAATGCCGAAGTCGTGAAACTCCGGGCGCGGTGGGGTCGTTTCACGGGGTGCGCCAACGCGCTCGGTGGCTGGCAGCGGCAAACGGATTCGCGCATAGCCGCTGGTTTCGTCAGCCAGGCTCCAGATGTCGCTGGCATGCTGGCGCAGTACGTCGGCGACGGTCGGTGAAAGGGGTAAACTCTCTAGCGTTTTTTGCTGCCACTGTGCCAGTTCACGTTCGGGCAGTGGCTGGCCGCGCCAGATGAAGTCGAGATAAACGCGCTTATTGCCTAGGCAGACTTCACCCTCGAAGCCGTTATCCGGCAAGTAGGCATTGAGGTGTTGGACCAGCGACGCCAGCAGTGCAATGAGTGCCGGTGCATCGCCTTTGAACCAGGCGGGCATGCCAATCGGCGTGATCAGGCGGTGTTCAGGGTCTAAGCGCTCATCTAACGCCTGCCAGAAATCGTTTGACCACATCGGGGTTAAGCGCTCGCCCTGGTGCTGCATGTCATCCAAAAGCGTACCAATGCGGGCAACGCTGTCGCCTAAGGTAGCCCCTTCTTCCTCGATAACCCGTTCGAGGCGTTCGCGTAGCGAGTCGGGGGCATCATCACGCTGGCGTAGTTGAATGAGCGCATCGGCGGCGCTGGTGAGGCTAGCCGTGTGCTGACGCAGTGGCGTTAACATGGCGGCGAGCTCCGCGCGCACGCCCATCTCACTCGACCAAGAGGCAGTTGCATCGGTAAACGTCAACAAGGCTTCGCCGTCGCTGCCCGGTACACGTCGCAGGATAATTTTTAGCCAGCGTTCATCGCACGGGGCGAGCAGTTCGCGGGGAGTGCCATCGTGGGGGAGTTGTGAAAGCGAGTGCTGTAGACTCGGGCTGGGTAGCAACGTTTCCAGGCGCTTGCCGAGCCCTAGGCCGTCGTGGCCGGAAAAAAAGTCTTCAGCCGCTTGGTTGAAGAGCATCACGCGGCGGTGGTGGTCGCATAGCAGCAGGGGCGTCTCAAGCACTTGCAGCAGGGTTTCAAGCTCCTGGCGGATGCGGGCCGCGCTGCGGGCACCTTCTGCATGCGCGGTGGCAAGCCGCGCGCGGTCATCGCGCCAACTTTCATGTACGCGGCGAAGGTCCGGGCCTAAGCCTTTTAACCAGCCTTCAGGCGGATGCTCATCGCGAGCATCGGGATTGGCGACCAGGCGCGCAAGTTGCACCTGCAAATGGCGCAGCGGGGTAAACAGCATTCGCTCAAGCAAAAGGCCTACGAGAAAAATGGTGCCACCGCCCGAAAAGCTGCCAAGCCACAGCACGATACGTTGCCATCCGTCAGGGTTGAGATGCGTGTCCAGCCAAGCCGCGAAAATCGCACCGCCAAATAAGCTTACGCCACTGAGTAACAGCCATAAGCCAATCAGCCGCTGGCGTTTGGGGAGTCCGCGGCGTTTCATGACGATGCCCCATCAAGTAGCGCTTTGACTTTCTCGACCAGGGTTTGGGTCGAAAAAGGCTTGGTGATGTAATCATCGGCCCCAAGCGCCATGCCCTTTTCACGCTCCACCTCACGGCCGTGGGCGGTGAGCATGATAATCGGCAATGATGCGGTATCCGGCTGCCCGCGTAACTGCTCTAGCACGTCGAAGCCGCTGATACCCGGCAGACTGATGTCGAGCAAAATCAAATCGGGTTGGGCGTTTTTAACGCTTTCTAAGGCTTGTTCGCCATCCTCGGCTGTCGTGACTTGAAACCCGGCTTGTTCCATCAAAAACTCTAAAGACAGAACGATATTGGGCTCGTCATCGACTACCAACACATTGGCCATCTCGCTCTCCCAGGATGCTGTGTTTTATTTTTTTGGATCGGTGGTTAGCGTTTAAGTCGTGCTTTATCGCTGTTATCGCTTTCAGTGTATGAGGGCGGTCGCATTCGGCCAAGACGACCTTGGCCGAATGCTGCTAAAGTCGCTGCGCTGTGTGGGAGCTACCTATCAATTGAAGGAAACGCTATGCGAGCCCTTTTGTTATCTGCCTACTCGGCGGTGAGTCATCGTTTTTGGGCCGAGCAAGTGATGGCGCATACCGAGGCTGAATGGACGTGTTTAACTTTGCCGCCGCGACATTTTCGCTGGCGCATTCGCGGCAATCCGCTGACTTGGGCGCTGAAAGAACACCACACGCTGAGCCAGCCGTATGATCTCGTGCTGGCCACGTCTATGGTCGATCTCGCCACATTGATTGGGCTTTATCCGCATCTGGGGCGTGCTAAGAAAGTGGTGTATTTCCATGAAAATCAGTTCGCTTACCCCGAGTCCGACGAGCAGGCGCCGCAGGGTGAGGCGAAAATGGTCAATCTTTATGCCGCTCTCGCCGCTGATCAGGTGGTGTTCAACTCCGCTTATAACCGTGATTCGTTTATCGACGGGGCGCGGGGGTTTCTCAAGCGCATACCGGAAAACCTGCCGGCCGCTAAGTGGCTCGAAACGCTGCGCCAAAACGCGCGGGTGTTGCCGGTGCCGGTTCTGCCTATTGCCTCGGATGTGGGGCGTCAAAACATGCCACAAAGGATCGTTTGGAACCATCGCTGGGAGTACGATAAAAACCCGGATGACTTTTTTGGCGCGCTATTTACCCTGAGTGAAGAAGGCGTGGCATTTGAACTTGCCGTGATGGGGCAGCAGTTTCGGCAAACGCCGCCGGTATTTGACCAAGCGCGTGAGCGATTAGCCGCGCGGATCGTGGCCTGGGGATCACAGCCAGAGGCGCAATATAACGCGCTGTTGGCAAGTGCCGGTATCGTGGTATCGACCACTTGGCATGAGTTTCAAGGATTAGCGATTATGGAGGCGGCGCAGCGTGGCGTGCTGCCGCTGGTACCGGATCGCCTTTGCTTTCCCGAGCTGTACCCAGGTGCATATCGCTTTGATGGCACGCGCAAAGGGCTGACCGATACGCTCCGCGTGTGGCTGACGGCGCCAAGTTCCCGCCCAGCTCCACTTGCAACAGCACAATGGGAATGGCCCGCCTGGCAGGGAGAGTATCGGGCGTTATTAACCTAGCTCGGTTTTTTCTTTGTATTCACAGAGATCTTCGATGATACAGCTACCGCAGCGGGGTTTGCGGGCGATACAGGTATAGCGGCCGTGCAGAATCAGCCAGTGATGGGCGTCTTGCTTGAACTCGCGCGGCACGTGGCGCAAGAGCTTCTCCTCGACTTCCACCACGTCTTTGCCTTTGGCAATGCCGGTACGATTGGATACGCGAAAGATATGCGTATCCACGGCGATAGTGGGCAGGCCAAAGGCGGTGTTCAAAATGACGTTGGCGGTCTTGCGCCCGACACCAGGCAGCGCTTCCAGCGCCTTGCGGGTTTTGGGTACCTCACCGCCGTGTTGGTCAACCAACATATGGCACGTCTTCTTCAGGTTTTCGGCTTTGGTGTTGTAAAGCCCGATGGTTTTGATGTGCTCTTTGAGCCCGTCGATCCCCAGGTCGATAATGCCCTGAGGCGTATTGGCGATGGGAAAGAGCCGGGCGGTGGCCTTGTTGACGCCAACATCGGTGGCCTGCGCTGAAAGCAAGACAGCGGCGAGCAGCTCAAACGGCGTGGACCAGTTGAGTTCGGTGGTCGGCTGCGGGTTTTCTGCCTTGAGGCGGGCAAAAATCTCGTAGCGTTTTTGTGCGTTCATGCAGCGTCCTATTCTATGAGCTGTGTTCAACGTGCAGTGCCCAACGTGCTTTGTGCTATTTAATCGTGCCAGTCACGCGCACCCGCCGCTCAGTTTTGGGTGCGGCATTGATAGGTTTGGCGCGTGCGGCACTGGCCTGATCGATGGCATTTTTCAGCGCGATAAGCAGGCCCGCGACAAAAAATGCCCCCGGCGGCAGCAGGAAAAACAGGAATTGATAATCGGCGATAAGCACCATTTCCCAGCCGCCGGCGGTTGTGCCAAAGAGTAGCTCCATATCGCTAAACAGCGTGCCCTGGCCAAAAAGCTCGCGTAGCGCACCCAGCAGCACCAGCACGGCGGCAAAACCCAGCCCCATCATCAAGCCATCAAAGGCGGCAATAAGTGGCGGGTGGCGTGAAGCGAAGGCATCGGCTCGGCCTAAAATCGCGCAGTTGGTGACAATCAGTGGAATGAAAATGCCCAGTACCTGGTAGAGCGGATACGCATAGGCAGCCATGAGAAGCTCGGCGCAGGTGACAAAGGCGGCGATGATCATCACAAACGCGGGTAAGCGGACGCTGCCGGGCACTTGGTGGCGAAGCAGCGACACCACGCTGCTTGAGCCCACCAGCACTAACAGCGTGGCGATGGCAAGCCCGAGTGCGTTAACCACGCTGTTGCTCACGGCCAATAACGGGCATAAGCCGAGTAGCTGCACCAGCGCGGGGTTTTGGTGCCACAGCCCCTCGCGGGCGAGTTCAGAAAACTGGCTCATGGCGTGGGCTCCTGTATTACGTCCGGTTTTGCCAAGCCGGGCAGTGGCGTATGCTCGGCATAGAGCAAGGCTTGATGCACGGCGTTGACCACGGCGCGGGGCGTAATCGTCGCACCGGTGAAAGCGTCGAATTCACCGCCGTCTTTCTTAACTGCCCAAGCGCGCTCGGGCAGGCTTTCCAAGCGCAAGTCGTTAAATTCGGTGACCCAATCGCTACGGCGCCGCTCGATCTTATCGCCAAGCCCCGGCGTCTCCTGATGCTCGGTGATGCGCACGCCGCTAATGCGCCGCTCACTATTAATACCCACCAGCAGGTGAATTTCTCCGCTATAACCTTCGCGGGTAACCACCGGGAGAATAACGACGCTTTCGTCTTCGCCTTGCACCGACCAGCCTTGTGTCGGCTCTCGATGGCCAAGCGCTTGCGGCTCAGGGAGGGTGAAGGCCCCTTCAAGAATACGCTCGACGCCAACGTTTGCTATGGTCGGTGGCAACACCTCGCGGAGCTTTTGATGCTGAAACACCTCGGCATTGGTGGCAATGCGTTCGGCGGTGAGCGCGCGTATTACCCCGACACTGCCGGCCGTGACCAGCGCAAAGGCACCGAGCGCTAATGCTCCCTGCTTGATCGCCGCTTGCACCTTCATACGTCGCCTTCCGGTGGGCGCTGCCCGCGAGATGTCTTCACGTGCCCCATAACGCGCGGGTCGCTGTAAAGATCCAGCAGCGGTACACACAGGTTCATCAATAGCACGGCAAATGCCACTGCGTCAGGGTAGG
This sequence comes from Pseudomonadota bacterium, assembly GCA_051746485.1. GTDB lineage: Bacteria > Pseudomonadota > Gammaproteobacteria > Pseudomonadales > Halomonadaceae > Vreelandella. The sequence continues at coordinate 3,429 of JBNJFC010000069.1, read as the reverse complement.
CGCCGAAGGTGCGTATCAGCATCACTAACGCGCCAATTCCCGCGCCATACATAAGCTTGCCACGGCGGCTAGTGGCCGCTGAGACCGGGTCGGTGGCGATAAAAAACGCCCCGAAAATTGCCGCCCCGGTAAAAAGATGAAAACTTGGCGAGGCAAAGTGGCTGGGATCACCGGCATAAAAAAGCGCCGCCAGCAGCGTCATGCTGCTTAGCATCGCTACGGGAATATGCCAGCTGATGATCCGTTTGTAGAGCAAAAGCCCGCCGCCTAAAAGCCAAGCCCAGGCACTGTGTTGCCAGGCATC
>JBNJFC010000069.1:0-3025 GCA_051746485.1 Pseudomonadota bacterium | reverse complement strand
TGACCGCGGCGATAACGATATTGGTCAGCACGCCAGCACCGAAGTAATACGTCATCACGGCCACACCGGGCAGCGTGGCGATCAGCACCCAGCGCATCAGCACGGGCGTGCTGTTGGGCAGTTGGGCGTTTGCGGGCGCCGCGGTGTGGTGCAGAAAGCTCATCGTGGCGTTTGGCTCCTTAAGAGGTTGATGGCTTGCGGACGGCAGATAGCTTAGCGTCAGCAGCTTTTAGGTTCTCTTGCGCCGTCGCAAGCTGGGTTTCCAGGTCTGAGAGGTCTTGCTGAGGGTCCTGTTCTGCCGCACGGGCGAGCGTTTTTTCCGCTTTACGCACGGCCGCTTTCGCCGCGGTTTGGGCGATACGTAGGCTGCGTATATCGGCCTGAGCGGTGGCGCCGTCGTTTGGGTCTGCTTGCGCTGGACGTTTAGATCTAGCGAGACGCGCCTCGCGCCGGGCCTGTTTCTCGGCTTCCTCGCGAGCTAAGCGCGCTTGGCGGAACTCGAAGCGGTGTTTGGCGTGCTCGGCTTTTGTGGCTTCGATGCGCTTAAGGCGCAGGCGCGCTTTGGCCTCGCGGTAGTCATCCACCAGCGGGATATGGCTAGGGCAGACGAAACTGCAGGCACCGCACTCGATGCAGTCGAAAAGGTGGTAGCGTTCCAAGCGGGCGTCGTCCCCCGCGCGGGCGTACCAGTGCAGCTGCTGCGGCAGTAATGACGCCGGGCACACGTCTTCGCAGGCGCCGCAGCGGATGCAGGGCGACTCCGTCGGCGGGGTGGGCAGCTCATCAGCCGTAGCGGCAATCAGGCAGTTGGTGATTTTTCCCACCGGCGTGTCAAGATCGGCTAACGCGACACCCATCATCGGCCCGCCGTGAATCAGCGTATTCAGCTCGGCGGCGTTCAGGCCTGCGTGTTGCAACACTTCACGCATGGGCGTGCCGAGGCGTATACGGTAATTGCCGGGGCGCGTGAGGGCATTGCCGGTAAGGGTGACAATTCGTGAGGTTAACGGGGCGCCGTCGCGCACGGCGTGAAGCACGGCTAAGAGCGTCCCGGGGTTGTGGCATAGCACGCCGACATCGGCAGGTAGGCCGCCGCTGGGCACTTCGCGGCCGAGCAGTTTTTTGATTAGTTGGCGCTCGCCGCCGCTGGGGTAGCGGGTCTCGATGACGTTGATCACGACCGGTAGCGGTAGGCTTTTAGGCGCCGCTGACTCTAACGCGGCAACGGCCTCGGGCTTGTTGTCTTCAATGCCGACGATTATTTGCTCAGCGCCGGCAAGTTTGGCCATTAACTGCGCGCCTTCGAGCACGTCTGCCGCAAAGTGGCGTAGTGTCACGTCATCAGCGGTGATATAAGGCTCACACTCGGCGGCGTTTACCACCAGCGTATCGAGTGAATGGCGCTCACGCACGCGGGCTTTTACCTGAGTAGGAAAGCCTGCTCCGCCGAGCCCGACAACGCCGCTGGTATCAAGCCGTTCAAGCAGGGTTTCAGGCTCTGCGGTGCGCCAATCCAGGGGGATAAGGCGTGTTTCGGTATCCTCACCGTCACTCCCATCGCTTTCCCTCACCTTGTTTTGTTCAATGACGATGTGCGCGGTGTTTATTTCCACTACCTTACCGCTAATGCTGGCGTGCAGGGCGCTTGAGATCATGCTGTCGGGCTGGGCGATTAACATGCCGGTGTTTACTTGCTCGCCAACAGCCACGCAGGGTACGGCGGGGCGCCCGCTGTGTTGACTGAGCGGCAGAACGACCCGATCAGGGAGAGGCGCATCGCTTATAGGGCGCTCGGTCGAGCGGGTCTTGCGCTCAGGTGGGTAAACGCCGCCAGGGAAGTCCCCGCCGTGAAGGTCAGAGCCGTGCGACATGGGGTGGCTCCTCGGTGCGGTCGCTGGCGATGAGGTCGGCGGTGGCAGCGTTAAAGACCGGTTGCCACCGGGTCAGCGGTGTGCTTCGGGGGAGCATATCGATACAGTCGACCGGGCAGGGCGCGAGGCACAGATCGCAGCCGGTGCACTCATCCTCGATGACCGTGTGCATTTGTTTGGCGGCGCCGATAATGGCATCCACCGGGCAGGCTTGAATGCACTTGGTGCAGCCGATGCACTCCTCTTCGCGGATAAAAGCCACCCGCTCCTCGGCTTGGGCTTCGCCGTCTAGCGGTTCGGGCTCGCGCCCCAGCAAATCCGCCAGGGCGGCAATGGTGCTTTCGCCTCCCGGCGGGCATTTGTTGATGGCATCGCCCTCGTTGATCGCCTCGGCGTAAGGGCGACACCCCGGATACCCGCACTGGCCGCATTGCGTTTGCGGCAGCAAGGCATCGATTTTCTCCACTAGCGGGTTGCCTTTCACCTTAAAGCGTTCACCCACAAACCCTAATAGCGCGCCAAAGCCCACACCGAGACCGGCCAGCACGGCGACGGCGCTCAATAAGGAAATCAGCGTATTGGATTCCAGCATGGCGGGATCCTCGCAGAGAGAGTCAACAACGTTAGAGCTGAACGAGGCCGGAAAAGCCTAAAAAAGCCAACGACATTAAGCTGGCGGTAATCATCGCGATCGCTGCGCCTTGAAAGGGTTTGGGGATGTCGGCCGTGCTCAAGCGCTCTCGCAGGGCCGCAAACAGCACCAGAATTAGCGAAAACCCGAGTGCGGCACCAAAGCCGTACAGCGTGGTATGGAAAAAGCTCAGCTCGCGGTTGAGCGATAAAAGCGCCACCCCCAGCACCGCACAGTTGGTGGTAATCAGCGGCAGAAAAATGCCCAGCACTTGGTGCAGAAGTGGGCTCATGTAGCGCACCATCACCTCGGTAAACTGCACCACCGCCGCGATCACCACGATAAAGCTAATGGTGCGTAAGTAGGTCACATCCAGCGGCACCAGCAAGCCGTGATACACCACGTAGCTCGCCGCCGAGGCGAGCGTGAGCACAAAGGTCGTGGCCGCCGACATACCCACGGCGGATTCCAGCTTGTTAGAGACCCCCATGAACGGGCAGAGCCCCAAAAACTGGACCAGGAC
>JBNJFC010000068.1:0-9256 GCA_051746485.1 Pseudomonadota bacterium | reverse complement strand
AAGCAGCAGGCCCTTTTCGCGGATCATCGGCTGAACTTGCTTAATAAGCCAGTGATCGCGTTCGGTCAGCTCGCGGCTAACGCCACGCCCACCGGCCGCAAGATTGCCACGCGTTTCTCCCGCTGAGGGAATACGCGCCAGCCCAAAAGGCACTGGCTCGCCGTCGACCAGGAGAATACGCGTGTCGCCATCTTTGATTTCCGGCAGATAGCGCTGGGCCATGATTTGACGCTGGCCGCGCAGTGAGAGCTGCTCAATGACGGCACCGATATTGCGGCCTTCCGGGCCAATATGAAAAATGCCGGTGCCGCCCATGCCATCCAAGGGTTTGAAGATCACATCGCCGTGCTCAGCGTGGAAGGCACGCAACACATTAGCTTGGCTCGATACCAGCGTAGGCGCGCAACACTGCGGGAACTGCTGGGCGAAGAGTTTTTCGTTGCACTGCAAAAGCGCCGCGGTGGGATTCACCACGAGCACGCCTTCGCGCTCGGCAAAGCCGAGCAGGTGCACAGCGTTGGTAAAATCGGCATCCACCGGCGGGTCTTTGCGCATCAGAATCGCATCAAGCTCGGCGAGCGGGCGTGCATCCGCCTGTCCCAGTTCAAACCAGCGCTCTGGATCACGGTACACTTTGAGTGGCCGTATGCGCGCGTAAGCCTGCCCGGCATTCAAGAAAAGATCTTCCTGCTCCATGTAATGCAGGGTATAGCCGCGGTCTTGTGCCGCCCACAGCAGTGCCATGGTGGAATCTTTCTTGTAGGCAATATCGGCGATGGAGTCCATCACCACGCCAAGATGAAGGCTAGATTGGCTCATCAGGTCGCTATCCCCAAGGTGAACGGGTCATTAAATAATCCGCCAGTATGCCGTACGGCTCGCCTGGCTCCAACCGTGGCTGCAACGCTTACGATGTTAGCGCACCGGGCACCAGTCGAATCGCGTAAGGCTCCAGGGTGATCAGTTCGCGTTTGTAGAGGCGGCCAATCGCCTGTTTATAGGCACTTTTGCTCACGCCTAAGCGTGCTTTAACCTCATGTGCCGGGCTTTTATCCCCCAGCGGGAGATACCCGCCGCTTTCGCGTAGCGCCTGCAGAACTTTCTCGCCAACAACATCGAGGCGCGCTTCGCCAGGCGGTAGTAGCGAAATATCCAGCCGGCCATCGTCGCGGCGCTGCTTCACGTAGCCGGGAAGCGTTTGCCCACGCCGTAGCGGCTGGGTGAGATCATCTAGGTAAATCAACCCCCAGTAACGGTGATTGACCACCACTTTCATACCAAGATCCGTGCGCTCAGCCACGACCAGCGTGACCTGATCACCACGCGTGAGCTCCCACGCTTCATCGGTCACAAAACGCTCTAAGCGCATGGTCGCGACCGGGCGACCTTGGTCATCCTCATAGAGCTTAACCAGCACGCGTTTACCTACATCCGGGCGAAAATGCTGCTCGCTGTAGGGCAGCAACACATCCTTCGGATGCCCCCAACGCAAAAACGCACCGGTATTGTTCACCGTCGTCACCGTTAAGTACGCCACATCGCCAATACGGGCGGCAGCATCGGTGGCGGAAAGGTGAGAAGGTCGTGCATCGCGCGTCATAGCCAAGCCGTCCTGGTAAAAAGAGAGAAGGGATTAAAGCAAGGTCCGGGGCAACTTACAGATCACCAAAGTGGTGCTGCAAAAGCGTCAACGCCACTACAGGGGCTGTCTCAGTGCGTAGCACTCGGGGACCCAGGGTCAAAGGAATAAAATCTGCCGCCTGTGCCGCGGCGGTATCGTCTAGCGTCAAGCCACCCTCTGGGCCAATCAAAAGCGCCGCTGCCATCGGTTTTTCCGCTTGCGCAAAGGCATTGCCGGTCGCCAGATGCAGCATCAGCCGTAGCGGCTCATTGCGCTGCGAAAGCCACGCATCAAGCGACTGCGGCGGATGAACCGGCGGCACAATCGCACGGCCACATTGCTCGCAGGCGCTCGCGGCCACGGCTTGCCAGTGGGCGAGCTTTTTTTCTTCACGCTCACCTTTTAAACGCACATCACCCCGCTCGGTATAGAGCGGGGTGATCGCCGCCACGCCAAGTTCCACCGCCTTCTGGATGGCGTAGTCCATACGGTCGCCTTTGGAAACGGCCTGGCCCAGGTGCACCGCCAACGGCGACTCACCCTTACCCGGCCACAGTGCCTCAAGCGTTACCGTGGTGCGTTTACGCGAGACGTCCGTCAAGCGTGCACCCGCCTCTTGGCCATTACCATCAAACAACACCAGCGGCGCACCCTCGCCCATACGTAACACGCGGGTGAGATGACGCGCTGGGCCTTCCGGCAGGGTGAGCGTGCCGCCCACCTCGAACGTCGCCGGCACGTAAAGACGTGGCATTTTGCCGTGGGCGGCGTACCAGTCGGCGGCTTGCATTTACTGTGCGCTTTCCTCTTGCGCACCTTGCGCCTGTTGCGCTTCACGCTGCTTACGCTGAGCGTACATCGCTTCGAAGTTCACCGGCGCCAGCATCAGCGGCGGGAAGCCACCGCGGTTGACCAGACTATCGACACACTCACGGGCGTAAGGGAACAGCAAGTTAGGGCAGAACGCACCCAAGGTTTGATCTAGCTGTGCGCCTTCAATACCCGAAATGCGGAAAAGCCCCGCCTGCTCGATTTCGGCGAGAAACGAGGTCGTGCCGGTTTCATTGTCGTTGACCTGCGCGGTGACTTTCACCACGACTTCGTACTGATCATCAGCAATCTTGGTGCTTGAAGTATTCAGATCGAGGCTGACCTTGGGCTTGAACGGCTGCTTAAACACGCTCGGCGAATTCGGCGCTTCAAAGGAGATATCTTTGACATAAATGCGCTGCAGCGAAAATTTAAGCTGCGATTTATCGCCTTCTTGAGCGCCGGCTTGTTGGGCATTATTTGGTTGAGTACCGCCCTGTTGATTGCTGCCCTGGGTATTGTTCTCTTCCGCCATCGGAAACTCCTACTGATTAAGATAAAGCGCGAAATAACGCGCCTATGACCATGGGTTATGTCTACTGATAATAACTGAGGGTGGTAAAACGATTTTGCAAAACGCTTACGAAAACAGCGCGGTATTTGAAAGCGCTTATTTTTTTACCACGGGCAAGCCGTCCGCCTGCCACTGCACCATGCCGCCTTTGAGTTTAAAGGCGCGCTCAAACCCCGCTTTAGCAAGCTTCGCCTGCACCGCACCGGAACTTTGGCCATGCTTGCAGGCAACGATAATGGGCTGGCTTTTATGCTTTTCCAACTCGTTGATACGGCTATCAAGGCTGCTTTGCGGAATATTACGCGCCCCGGCAATATGACCGGCCTTAAAGTCTTTGCTCTCACGCACGTCTAGCACCACCGCCTCTTCGCGGTTGATAAGCTGCGTGGCTTGAGCCGATGTCACGCCACTAGAGGAAGCGCTACGCGTCTCGTAAATAATCCAGGCGATTAGTACGAGCAAAAACAAGCCCACTAGCAACGGGTGGTTCTGTACGAATTCGAACAGCTGATCGATCATCGCGAGCACAATCTCTTAGTCAATGCACAAATAAAGCGGCTTCGCCGCCGTGAAAACACCACAGTATACACGCCACGCGGCATCGCGCGCAGGACTCGTCATGACGAGCGGTGGCTGCCTGCGCTATGATGCCCCAAGCTTACGCTCGTCGCGACCCCGCGTCGCTGCTCGGTCAATATGAGGTTTTCATGGACACGTCAAACACGCCGCGCCCGGTGGCGCTGATTATCCTGGACGGCTACGGCCACAACCCCGACTCCCAGCACAACGCGGTGGCCGCCGCTAACACCCCGGTGATGGATCAACTCTGGGCCGCGCGCCCACACGCATTCGTCCATACCGACGGCCAGCACGTCGGCTTACCCGACGGGCAAATGGGCAACTCGGAAGTGGGCCACATGAACATCGGCGCTGGCCGCATCATTTATCAAGATCTTACCCGCATCACCAAAGCGGTTGAAGACGGCGAGCTCGACGCTAACACCACGCTTACCCGGCCCATCGATGAAGCGGTTGCCAACGGCCACGCCGTGCACCTACTTGGTCTTCTTTCTCCTGGCGGGGTGCATAGTCACGAAGATCACTTTATTGCGCTCGCCGAGCTTGCCGCCCGCCGCGGCGCAGCACGCATCTACATTCACGCCTTTCTGGATGGCCGCGACATGCCACCCAAAAGCGCCCTGCCTTCCATCGAGCGCGTCAACGCTCGCCTGGCGGAACTGGTGGGGGCGGATAACGGCTTCGTGGCATCAATCATTGGGCGCTTCTACGCACTGGACCGTGACAACCGCTGGGAGCGCGTCGAGCAGGCGTATTCGCTTTTAACCCAAGGCAGCGCCTCGTACGAGGCGGCGAATGCGGAAACCGCGCTAAAAGAGGCCTACGCGCGCGGAGAAACCGACGAGTTCGTCTCGGCAACCAGCATTCGCCCTCAGAATGAGCCAGTCACGATAGCGGACGGCGACGCGGCCATTTTCGCCAACTTCCGCGCCGACCGCGCCCGCGAGCTCACCCGCGCCTTTGCCGAACCGGGTTTCTCCGGCTTTACCCGTGGCGCCTGTCCGAAGCTCGCTGGCGACGGCATGGTGATGATGACCCAGTACGCCGCCGATATTCCCGCGCCCACGGCATTCCCGCCGGCGGAGCTCACCGATACGCTTGGCGAAGTTGTCGCCAAGCGCGGGCTTAAGCAGCTGCGCATCGCCGAAACGGAAAAGTACCCCCACGTGACGTTTTTCTTCTCCGGCGGGCAGGAAGAGGCATTCGAAGGCGAAACGCGTATTTTGTTGCCCTCGCCCCAAGACGTACGCACCTACGACGAAAAACCCGAAATGAGCGCATTTGAAATCACCGACAAGCTAGTAGAGGCCATCGACGGCGGTACATTTGACTTGATCGTGTGCAACTACGCCAACGGCGATATGGTCGGCCATACTGGTGATTTTGATGCAGCAGTGAAAGCTATCGAGACCGTCGATACCTGCGTGGGTCGCGTGGTCGAGGCCATCGAGCGTGCTAGCGGTGCCTGCCTGATCACCGCCGATCACGGCAATGCCGAGCAGATGGTTCACCCCGACACCGGCGCTCCGCAAACCGCCCACACCACCTTTGTGGTGCCGCTGATCTACGTCGGCGAGCGTAAGGCAACGCTTGAAGAGGGCCGCCTGTGCGATCTCGCCCCCACGCTGTTAACGCTCATGGATCAGCCGGTGCCCGAGGCCATGACCGGCCAACCGCTGATCACATTGGGTTAAACCCGCTGATGCGGCGCTTAGCGCTCATAGGCGCATTACTGCTGTTGGGCGGGCTTTTGCCAACCCTTGGTCAAGCCAGCGAAGCGGATGCCAAGCGCCAGCTCGATGCGCTCGGCGAACAGATTGAAACGGTCGCCGAGCGCCTAAGCGCGACCGATGCCGCCCGCGACGACGCTTCCCGCGAGCTGCGCGACATCGAAACCCAGCTCGCCGAAACCCACCGTCGCTTGGATGCATTGCAGGCCGAGCGACGCGAGCTCGCTGACGAAAGTGCCCAGCTGCGCGCGCATCGCGACCGCCTAGAGCGCCAGCGGCGTGAACAATCCCAAGCGCTCGCCAAGCAGCTCGCCGCGCTTTACCGCATCGGCCCTACGCCGCAGCTGAAGCTGCTACTCAACCAGGGCGACCCGGCGGAACTTGACCGCATGCAGGCCTACCTCAACCGCTTAACCCAAGCGCGCCAAGCGCGTATTGAGGCCATTGCCGAGCTCGACACCGCCTTGGCCGATACCGAGGCGGAGCTCGTCACGCGCCAACAGCGTTTAGACACTCTCAGCGCCGAGCTTGAAAGCCAAAGCGCCACCCTCGCCGAGCGCACCGCCGAGCGGCGCGAGCTTGTCGCCACGCTTGATTCGCGCGTTCAAAGCGAAGCACAGCGATTAGCGTCCTTAGAACAAGATCGCGAGCAAGCCCAGCGCGCCTTGGAGAAAATTCGCCAGGAGATGGCGCGTCTTGACGAGCCCGCCCCGAGTACGCAAATCAGCCGCACGCAAGGGGATCTCCCCTGGCCGGTACAGGGTACGATTACCGCGACATATCATGGCCAAAAAGGCGTTCACTTCAACGGTATCGTGATCAAGGCTAATGCCGGCACGCCGGTTACCGCCGTTCACGCTGGGCGAGTGGTGTTCGCTGATTGGATGCGTGGCTTTGGTAATCTCTTGATTATCGACCACGGCGACCACGTGATGACCCTCTACGCCCACCTGCAGCGCTTTAGTGCCCGCCCAGGCCAACAGGTGACGCGAGGCGATGAAATCGGCCGTGTCGGCGACAGCGGTGGTCAAGCGCGAGCCTCGCTCTACTTTGAAGTTCGCCAAAGTGGCGAGCCGATTAACCCACAGCGTTGGATTGCCCGCCGCTGACGGGATAAGCTTGTACCATTATCTCTCACTTTTCGGGCAGCCCACCTGCCAATCGCCTAGCGGAGTCTCCATGACGCTATCAGTTAATGCGGTAACCGCCCCCGCCAAGCGACTTTTGGCCACCTTTATGCCGATTGCACTGCTTTCGGCATCGCTCATCGCGGCCCCGCCACAGGCCGAGGCGCAAACACTCGACAGCTTGCCCAACTCAAGCGAAGCGGACGAATTGCCTCTTGAAGAGATCCAAACCTTGGCGGAGGTATTCGAGCGCATCAAACGCGCTTATGTGGAGGAGGTCGACGACAGCACTCTATTACGTAACGCCATGCGCGGCATGCTCAGCGAGTTGGACCCGCACTCCACCTACCTCGATGAAGAGGAGTTTAAAAGCCTGCGCGAATCGACCCAAGGCGAGTTTGGCGGCATCGGTATCGAAGTCGGTATGGAAAATGGCCAACTAACGGTGATCACACCAATCGATGATACGCCGGCCTCTGAGGCGGGCCTGATGTCGCGGGATATCATTATCGGCATCGACGGCACACCAACCGAAAGCCTATCGCTGCAAGAAGCCGTCAACTTGATGCGCGGCGAGCCCGGCACAAAGCTTACGATTTCCATCCTGCGCAGCGGCGAAGATAGCCCGCGAGAATTCACCCTCACCCGCGAAGTAATCCGCACCGAAAGCGTTAAACATGAGCTTCTTGAGCCCGGTTACGGCTATTTGCGCATCAGCCAGTTTCAATCCCGCACTGCCGCGCAAGCCCATGAGGCACTCCAAAATATGGCCGATGAAACAGAGGAACTGAAAGGGCTCGTGCTCGATTTGCGCAATAACCCCGGCGGCGTGCTCCAAAGCGCCGTGGATGTGGCTGATCTGTTCTTGGACGAAGGGCTCGTGGTCTACACCGAAGGACGCCTTTCCGACGCACAAATGGAGTTCTCCGCCACACCTGATACGCCTGCTGCCGATATTCCGTTGGTCGTGCTGATCAACGGTGGCAGCGCCTCCGCAGCTGAAATTGTTGCCGGGGCCATTCAAGATCAGCGCCGCGGGGTGATCATGGGAACTGACAGCTTTGGTAAAGGCTCGGTGCAGCAGATTATGCCGCTGGGTAACGGTGAGGGCTTGAAGCTCACCACGGCGCTCTATTACACGCCCAACGGGCGCTCCATTCAGGCCCAAGGCATCGAGCCCGATGTGGAAGTCGTGCGCGGCCGACTTGAAGTCGCCGATAGCCAACGCCAACTGCGTGAAGCCGACTTGGAAGGCCATCTCCGCTCCCAAGGGGAAGCACGCGAGCGCCAAGAAGTCTCTGAGCGCCTACGCGACGACTACCAACTCGGTGAAGCGCTGAACCTGCTAAAAGCCCTTAACGTGGTAGATCGCCGCCGCGATTAGCGGCAGCTCTCCGGCAGGCGGCCGCGTTCACCGGTGGCCTGCCGCATTACTACCCGCTTGATCGGCACCAGCCGGTTCACACCGCTCATGCCAACGTTGCGCGCCAGCGTCAAGGCAGGGTTTTTGGCGCCAAACAGCAGTTTGAATCCCTTCATTAACCCCAGCATGGCGGTGTTATCACCCCGCCGCCGGCGCTCGTAACGCGCCAGAATGCGCTCATCCCCCCAAGGTGCACCGCGCCGCCAGGCCTGAACCACTTCTTCCGCCAACACGGCGGCATCCATCAAGCCGAGATTGACGCCTTGGCCCGCAAGCGGGTGAATGCTATGCGCGGCATCGCCCACGAGCGCCAAATGTGGCTGAACATACTCGCAGGCATGGCGCTGCACCAGGGGGAAGCGATGGGCGCTATCGCGCACTTCAACCCGACCTAAGCGGTGCTCGAAGGCACTGCCCAACGCATCGCCGAGGCCATCCGCGCTAAGCTCGCACAGCGCCTTGGCCTGCTCAGGCGTCGTGGACCAGACGATGGAGCAGTAGTGGTCATCACCCGCGACGGTCATTGGCAAAAATGCCAGCGGCTCACCCGCGAGAAAGACTTGCCGTGCCGTGCCCATGTGAGATTTTTCACAACGCACCGTGGTCACCACCGCGTGCTGCTCCATATCGTCTTCACTTACCTTAATCTCAGCCAACTCTCGCAGTGCTGAACGCGCGCCATCGGCGGCCACTACCAGCGGCGCGTGAAGCTCGCGACCGTTATCCAACTCAAGCCAGCGACCGGTCGCGGTGGTTTGCAGCGCCTCAACGCGAGTACCGTCAATGCGTGTGACCTTCGGGTGACCCGTGAGCTGTGCGTTAAGGGCCGCGAGGGTTACGTCGTTTTCGACGATATGTCCCAATACCGGTACGCCCGCTTCATCGGCGGAAAAGCGAATCTCACCGCTGCCTTCGCCGTCCCACACGTGCATATAGTAATATGGCGTTACCCGCGCGGTCGCCATTGCAGGCCAGGCGTTTAGCTGTGTCAGCAAACGCTGCGATACCGGCGTCAGCGCGCTAACTCGCGGGGCGGGTTGCGTCAGATCGAGTGATTCAGGCAGTAACGTGACCTCCTGAGCCTCTACCAACGCCACGTGCATGCCAGCATTGGCGAGCAGCGCGCAAAGGGCGGTGCCGACCATGCCCGCACCAACGATGACGACGTCGAATGCTGCGTCTTTGCTGTCGTTTTTTAGGCTCACGTCGTATTGGCTCCCTGTGCTCATTAGCGTTCAATTCCCATGGCGCGGCGCGCGAGGCTCCGCCGCAGCGGCCCGGCTAAGTTAAGGCCGACCAGCCCCGCCGCGCGAGCGTGACCCAACAGTGGCAGATCGATGCCAAAGAGCCTTACCAGCCCATCGCTGAAGCGGATCACATTGGCGCGATCAC
>JBNJFC010000067.1:0-9381 GCA_051746485.1 Pseudomonadota bacterium | reverse complement strand
GATTCGTCGTCGCGCAGAGTGAAGGTGGCGAGATGGTAGATGGCGTCATCTTCATGCACGGCACGAAAGCTCATCGACTCGCGATTCCCGGCGAGGTCCCCGACGCTGCCCTGCACGCTGGCATTAACGGGGCGGGTACTGCCGTCTTCCTGCTCCTCGCGTACGCTCACGTTTACGAGGCCTAGGCCAGCACTGCGCTGCAGGTTGTAAGCGTCGGCGACTTCCGGGGTCAAAAAGCGTGTGCTCACGGCGCTATAGTGAATTTGATAGTCGCCGACCTGGGTATACTGCTCGGCGTGGACATTCAGTGCGGTAAGGCTTAAGCCGACGAAAGCAAGGCCGGTAAGTAAAGCGCGTTTCAGCATAACGTTTTCTCTCCCATTAGGTTGCGCGGCGCCGAACACGAAAGATGGCGATTTCGCCAAACAAGTTGGGCCACAGGCGCGACGTCCAGTGGCCGCGGTGGTCGCCGACGCCGACGGCACGGTCAACGATGATAAGACCTTTATCGCGGCACAGATGTTCAAAATCGTTAAAGGTCGATAAGTGAATGTTAGGTGTATCGAACCAGGCGTGCGGCAGCGACTTAGACACCGGCATGTAGCCGCGCAGCCCCAAGTGCACCCGGTGGCGCCAATAGGCGAAGTTGGGGAAGGTGATAATGCCCTCCTCGGCAACGCGCAGCATTTCATCGAGCATTTTGTCCGGGCGACGCAGCGCTTGCAGCGCCTGGGTCATGATCACCTGATCGTAGCTGTTATCGCTGAAGCTGCTTAAACCGTCGTCAAGGTTGTGTTCGATCACGTTGACCCCGCGCTTGACGCAGCCCGTGATGCCGTCCGGGTCGATTTCTAACCCATAGCCGCTGACATTTTTGTGCTTAGCCAGCGCTTCGAGCAGTACGCCATCGCCGCAGGCAAGGTCGAGTATACGAGCGCCTTGCGGCACCCAGTCGTAAATGATGTCCAGGTCGGCACGCATCACGAGGTCACCTCCTTGTTGGCTTGCGTGTCCAGGTTCAATTCGCGTGCGGCGCGCTGCATAAAAGCGCTGAACATGGCGTGATAGCGTTCATCCGGCAGCAAGAAGGCATCGTGGCCGAAGGGCGAGTCGATACTGGCAAAGCTCACGGGCTTGCCCGCATGAATCAAGGCGTCTACCAGCTCGCGCGAGCGCGAGGGCGGAAAGCGCCAGTCGCTGGTAAAGCTCATGACCAAAAACGGGCACTGCGCTGGCGCCAGAGCCTGGGAAAGATCCCCACCATAAATCGCCGCCGGGTCGAAGTAGTCCAGCGCCTTGGTCATTAACAGGTAGGTGTTGGCGTCAAAGGTGGTGGAGAAGGTGTCACCCTGGTGGCGCAAATAGGACTCCACCTGAAACTCGACGTCGAAACCGAAGTTCAAGTCGTTGCTGCGCAAATCACGGCCAAATTTGCTACCCATCGCGTCTTCAGAAAGGTAAGTAATATGGCCCACCATGCGCGCCAGCTTAAGCCCGCGCTTGGGCACGGTGTCGTGCTCGCCGTACCATCCGGCATGGAAGTCGGGATCGGAGCGAATCGCCTGGCGCGCTACTTCGTTAAAGGCAATGTTCTGCGCCGAAAGGCGTGGTGTGGCGGCAATGACCACGGCATTGGCGATGCGATCAGGGTAGGCCAGGCTCCACTGCAATACCTGCATACCGCCGAGGCTTCCGCCTACCCCAGCGGCCCAGCGTTCGATGCCGAGATAATCTGCCAGCCTTACTTGGCTTTCGACCCAATCGCTGACCGTTACCATGGGAAAATCCGGCCCCCATTGGCGACCGGTTTCCGGATTGTGGCTCAGCGGCCCGGTGCTGCCGTGACAGCCGCCCAGGTTGTTGAGCGACACGACAAAAAAGTGATTGGTGTCGATGGATTTTCCCGGTCCAATATGGGCATCCCACCAGCCCGGCTTGCGGTCATCGCTGCTATGGTAGCCTGCCGCGTGGTGATGCCCTGAAAGCGCATGGCAAATCAGCACCGCATTGCTGCGCTCGGCATTAAGCGTGCCGTAGGTCTCATAAACCAAATCGTACTCGGGCAACACCTTGCCGCACGCCAGTGAGAGCGGCGTATCGAAATGCGCGATTTCCGGGGTGATAACGCCCACAGAGTCCGCTGGGAGAGTGCTCGCCGAGTGAGTGCCCGCCGCCTCAGTGTATGAATCTGGCATGAACTGCATAAACCCCGCTTGCTAGAACAATCTTCAATGGCGTAAGCCTTGGGCAAAACATTAAAGCCCAACCAGCGCGCCGGAAATACCGGCGGCTCGTACAAGCGCGCCGACAACCAACCCATCGATCAGGTTGATAGCGATAAACACGACGATAGGGGATAGATCAATCATGCCCAGCGGTGGGATCACCTTGCGCACCGGCGCCATGATCGGCTCGACGATCTGCATCACCAACAGCGCCCCGGGGTGGCTGGCATTGGGGGCAACCCAGCTCAAAATGATCATCACGATCAGGGCAAAAAAGTAGATTTTTAAAATCGCATTGGCCAGTGCCGCCACCCCGCCGATCAACAAGCCGACAATGGGCGGAATCCCCACCCCGATCACCATGAAGATCGCCACCATGCTTACCACTTTCAGCACAAAACCGGCGGCTAAGGTGGCAAGGTCAAAGCGTCCGGCAACCGGGCCGAGAAAACCTTGAAAAAGGCCCACCACCGGCTGGGTGATTTTCACCACCGATTGGCTTAGCGGGTTGTAATAATCGGCCTGCGAGGCCTGCAGCAGAAAGCGCAGCATCAAAATAAACAGGTAAATATTGATCAATGAGTTGACCAGCATCAGCCCCGCGCTGCCCAGTGAGTTGCCCATTATGTTCTCTCCGTCGTCACGTGATGGTGTGGATAGTTAAGATGTGCCGCTTAATTCTTTGGCCATTTCTTGGGCGCGTTTGGCGCAGGCTTGCATCGCCGCTTCCATGGTGCCGCGCAGGTTGGCATCTTCCAGGTGGGCAATGGCTTGCTCGGTGGTGCCGCCCGGTGACATCACGTTCTGCTTGAGCGTGGCCGGGTCTTTGTCGCTCCGTTTAGCCATGGTAGCGGCGCCGAGGGCAGTTTGAATCGCCAAACGCCGCGCTGTCGCCGCAGGCAAGCCCATCTTAACGCCAGCGTCTTCCATGGCTTCAAACATCAAGAAAAAGTAGGCCGGTGCGCTGCCGGACACCGCGGTAACCGCATCGAGTAGCGCCTCGTCGTCTACCCACTCAACGATGCCGACCGCTTCCATTAATTCGGTGGCAACGCCTCTCTGCTCTTCGCTGACACGGGTGTTGGCAAAGAGGCCGCTGGCGCCGTAACCCACCAGTGAGGGGGTGTTGGGCATGCAGCGCACCAGCGCATTGCTGCCGCCAAGCCAGCCATCGATGGTGTCGGCATCGAGGCCTGCGGCTATCGAGATAATCAGCGGCTTTTGGCGCTGAACGCTGTCGCGCATTGCCTCACACACCTGGCGCATGATTTGTGGCTTTACCGCCAACACTACGACATCGGCCCGACTGACGGCAGCGTTGTTGTCGGTATCGGTATGAATGCCCAGGCGCTCGCGCACGGGGGCCAGCATAGCGTCGTCTGGCGAGGTGGCGGTGATGCTCGAAGGGGAAAAACCGCTGTCGATGAGGCCGCCAATGATGGCGCTTGCCATGTTGCCGGCGCCGATAAACGTGATGTGGTTCGCCATGGGATGTCCTTTTAACGTAAGTCGTGAATCGTGAATGAAACGGGGCTAGCGCGGGTTACGCGCACCGAAAATCGCCGTGCCTAAGCGCACGAGTGTCGCACCTTCCAAAATAGCGGCCTCAAGGTCGTCGCTCATGCCCATGGAAAGTGTATCCAGCGGCGCCTCAGGTAGCGCTTGCTTGAGCGTTTCTTGTGCTTCGCGCAGTGCCGCAAGCGGCTTG
Source organism: Pseudomonadota bacterium (assembly GCA_051746485.1). GTDB lineage: Bacteria > Pseudomonadota > Gammaproteobacteria > Pseudomonadales > Halomonadaceae > Vreelandella. Next base: position 5,448 of record JBNJFC010000067.1, on the reverse strand, counting down.
CGCTGTGCGTCTAACGTCTCGGCGTGTGCGGGGATCGCCATCAGCCCGCGTAAACGCAGGCGCGGTAACTCAGCCACTGCAGCGGCAAGCTCACCGAGCGCTTCCGGCGTCACGCCGGCTTTGCTTTCTTCTCGGCTGATATTAACTTGTAGGCAGACATTGAGCGGGCCTAATGCCTCAGGGCGCTGCTCGCTTAGGCGCTTGGCAATTTTTAGTCGGTCGACGCTGTGGACCCAATCAAAATGCTCGGCCACCGCGCGGGTTTTATTGGATTGCAGCGGGCCAATAAAATGCCACACGATACCGTCGAGATCGGCCAGTTCGGTTTGCTTCTCCAGCGCTTCCTGAAGGTAGTTTTCGCCAAACTCGCGCTGGCCAAGCTGCCATGCCTGGCGGATCATTAAGGCGGGTTTGGTCTTGCTCACCGCGAGGAGGCGGGCATCATCATGGGGCCGGCCGGCAGCGTCTAGCGCGCGCGTTAAACGCTCGCGTGCGCTGGCGAGTGACGCATCAAGCGCAATCTCTGTCATACTCAAGCACCTTACCGCAGCTGGGGAAGTGAGATGGATATTACCGAACTGCTGGCATTCTCGGCAAAGCAGAATGCCTCTGACCTGCACTTATCCGCAGGATTGCCGCCCATGATACGCGTTGACGGCGATATTCGCCGACTCAATGTGCCGGCGATGGAAAACAACGACGTACGCAAATTGATCTACGACATCATGGGGGATCGCCAGCGGCGCGACTACGAAGAGCACTTGGAAGTGGATTTTTCCTTTGAAGTGCCGGGCGTGGCCCGCTTCAGGGTTAACGCCTTCAACCAAGCGCGCGGCGCGGGGGCGGTATTTCGCACCATTCCCAATGAGGTGCTGTCGATGGAGGCATTGGGGCTTGGTGAGGTGTTTGAGCGTTTCTCAATGCTACCGCGCGGCTTAGTGCTGGTAACCGGCCCCACCGGCTCGGGTAAATCGACAACGCTTGCGGCGATGATCGATTACGTCAATAACCACCGTTATGAACACATTCTCACTATTGAAGACCCGGTGGAGTTTGTTCACACCAGTAAGCGCTGCTTGATCAACCAGCGCGAAGTCCACCGCGACACCCACAGCTTTGCCGATGCTCTGCGCAGTGCCTTGCGTGAAGACCCGGATGTAATTTTGGTCGGGGAGCTGCGCGATTTGGAAACCATTCGCTTGGCGCTCACGGCGGCGGAAACGGGCCATTTGGTCTTTGGTACGTTGCACACCACCTCGGCGGCCAAAACCATCGACCGAATCATTGACGTGTTCCCCGGCGAGGAAAAATCCATGGTGCGCTCGATGCTCTCTGAGTCGCTGCAAGCGGTGGTCTCGCAGTCGCTGCTAAAGCGCCAAGGCGGCGGGCGCGTGGCCGCCCACGAAATCCTGATTGCCACCTCGGCCGTGCGTAACTTGATCCGCGAAGACAAAGTGGCGCAGATTTACTCGGCGATTCAAACCGGCGGTAGCCTCGGCATGCAGACACTCGATGCCTCGCTGACACAGCTGGTTAAAGAGGGCGCGATTAGCCGCGAAGAAGCCCAAGCACGCGCGAAAAGCGAGCTTTCGATCTGACGGTCGATTGCAGAGACAAGGAGAGGAGTATGAGCGAAACCGTCACCCCGACCCAGTGGTTGCATCAGTTGCTGGGTATTATGGTTGAGCAGCAGGCCTCCGATTTGCTCATTTCGGTTGGTGCGCCGCCGAGCTTTAAAATGTCCGATGGCTTAACCCCGTTGGGAAAACAGCCGCTCAGCGAGCACCAAGTGAAGGAGCTGGTGACAAACACCGTGCCAGAAGGGCTGCGTCAGCGCTTTCAGGAGGATCGGGAAGCCAACTTCGCGTTGAGTCTTGGCGATAAAGGCCGCTTTCGTGTTAGCGCGTTTCAGCAACGTAACCAGATGGCGATGGTGATTCGCCGCATTTCGCTGGAAATCCCGGCGCTGGAAAGCCTCGGTGTGCCTCCTGCGTTGGGCGAATTGGCGCGGGCGAAGCGTGGGCTGGTGCTGGTGGTGGGTGGCACCGGTACGGGTAAATCTACCACGCTGGCGGCGATGATCCAGCAGCGCAACGAGACCGTCGGCGGGCATATCATTAGCGTCGAAGACCCCATCGAATACATCCACCCGCATAAGCGCGCCATTGTGAATCAGCGCGAAGTGGGTATCGATACCGAATCGTTTGAGGTGGCGCTGAAAAACACGCTGCGCCAGGCGCCAGATGTGATCCTGATCGGTGAAATACGCACGCGCGAAACCATGGAGCACGCGCTGACGTTTGCCGAAACCGGGCATCTTTGTTTGGCCACGTTGCATGCTAACAATGCTAACCAGGCGCTGGATCGCATTATCAATTTTTTCCCACATGAGCGCCACGAGCAGATATGGATGGATCTATCGCTCAATCTGCGCGCCATTGTGGCGCAGCAGCTGCTGCCCAATAAGAGCGGTGGGCGCTGCGCGGCCATCGAAATCATGCTGCAGTCGCCGCGCATCGCGGACTTGATCAGTAAAGGCGAAGTCGGCGAGATCAAAGCGGCCATGACGAAATCCCGTGACGGTGGCATGCAGACGTTCGATCAGGCGCTGTTCGATCTTTATCAAGCGGGGGATATCAGCGAAGAAGTGGCGCTCGCTCACGCCGATTCGGCGAACGACTTGCGCATGATGCTCAAATACGGCGGCGCTGACGCTGATATGTCACTTGATGAACAAGTACCTAGCGGCTTGGCGCTGCGCGACGAAGATGACTTTTAGCCGCGTTCGCCATAGCAGGATTCACGGAGCGTAAACGCCGCCGAGTACCCGCGTCCCGGCAGCACCGGTGACGCTGGGTAAATTGCTTGGCAAGTTGTGCAAACGCCGGTACGCCAGCCAAGCAAACGCCCCCGCTTCAATCCAGTCGGCAGGCCAGCCCCAGGCGTTCGGCGTGCTGAGTGTTGCCTTCGGCAGATGGCGCGCGAGCCGCTGGCATAAGTCACCGTTGTGGGCGCCGCCACCGGCGATAACCAGCGTGAAAGGCGTCTCACCAAGCAATTGCGTAATGCCTTGGGCAACGCTTGCGGCAGTAAGCTCCGCCAGCGTTGCTTGCACATCTTGCGGTTTCTCTTCTCCGCTTAAATGGCGCGCCAACCAGGGTAGGTGAAACAGCTCGCGGCCGGTACTGCGTGGTGGTGGTTGGTGAAAAAACGGCTCGCTCAAAAACCGCTCAAGCAGCGCTTGATTGATCCTCCCTTCGGCGGCCCAGCCACCATCGCGGTCGAATGAGCCGTGGTGGTGGCGTTGATACCACGCGTCCAAGAGTACGTTCGCCGGGCCGGTATCAAACCCCAGTGGTGCCGCGGTGCCCGGTGGTAGCCACGTGATGTTGGCAAAACCGCCCAGATTTAACACCACATGGTCTTGGTTGCTCGCCTGAAACAGCGCTTGGTGAAACGCCGGTGCCAACGGCGCTGCCTGGCCGCCGGCGGCTAAGTCGCGGCGGCGAAAATCCGCTACCACACAACAGCCGGTCAGCTCAGCAAGCCGGCTCGGGTTGTCGAGTTGTAGCGTATAGGCAGGGCCACCGTTGTGGCCATTGGGTGCATGCTCAATCGTTTGGCCATGGCTACCAATAGCGCGAATATCACCGGGCGCGAGGGCCTGTTGGCGCAGCAGGTTATTCACGGCATCGGCCTGCAGCTGGCAGAAGGCCTCTTCAGCAGCGGCGAGTTGGGCAAAGCTCGCCTGTTCGGCGTGACACAGCGTTAGCAGTGCTTTGCGCAAGGTGGGTGGCATCGCAACGGCATGAGTAGCGATAAGACGTGGTGTGGCGTGAGTCGAGAGTTCAACCAACGCCGCATCAACGCCGTCGAGGCTGGTGCCGGACATCAAACCGATATAGCGTTCAGACGTGTTTTGCATCGGGGGTCTCTCAAGGCTAACGCAGGATTGGGTGGTTTCACGCCCGTAAAGGCTCAACCAAACGTAGCGAGCATGGTAACATCGTGCGCTATTTATCACCCCTAACGCCCCCGCTGGGCGGATTGAGTCAATGGAGAAAAGCAATGAGCGAGGTGGACCAGGCGCTGGCGCTGCTGTCACGCGGCACACATGAAATTCTGGTGGAAGACGAGTTGAAGCAAAAGCTCGCCTCCGGCCGCAAGCTGCGTATCAAGGCGGGCTTCGATCCTACAGCGCCGGATCTCCATTTAGGCCATAGCGTTCTGTTGACCAAAATGCGCCAGTTTCAGGATCTAGGTCACACGGTCGTTTTCTTGATCGGTGACTTTACCGGTCGCATTGGTGACCCGACGGGCAAAAATGTCACCCGCAAGCCGCTCACCGAAGCAGAAGTCAAAGCCAACGCCGAAACCTATAAAGCGCAAGTATTTAAAATCCTCGATGCGGAAAAAACCGAGGTACGTTTTAACTCTGAATGGTTTAGTGATCTGACCGCTGCCAAGATGATCGAACTCGCCGCACAGACCACCGTGGCCCGTATGCTTGAGCGGGACGATTTTGAAAAGCGCTATAGAGCCAATCAGCCCATTGCGATTCACGAATTTCTTTACCCACTTGTTCAAGGCTACGACTCCGTCGCGCTAGAAGCCGATATTGAGCTAGGCGGCACTGATCAGAAGTTTAATCTGTTGATGGGGCGCGAAATTCAAAAACACTTCGGTCATGAGCCGCAGGTCGTGATTACCATGCCGTTACTAGAAGGCTTAGACGGCGTGCAGAAAATGTCCAAGTCGCTGGGTAACTATGTTGGGGTCGACGACACGCCAGGTTCGATGTTTAACAAGCTGGTATCCATGCCCGATAGTTTAATGTGGCGATACTTCGAGCTGTTATCGCTGAAATCCAACGAAGAGATTGAGGCGCTTAAGCGAGACGTTGAACAGGGCGCGAATCCGCGTGATATCAAAATGGTGCTGGCGCGTGAGCTAATTGGCCGCTACCACGATGAAGAAGCAGCGGCGAATGCGCACAAGTCAGCGGGTAATCAGCTCGCCGATGGGGAGCTGCCCGACGACCTGCCCGAAGTCGAGGTCGATTTTGACGGTGGCGAGCAAGCACCGATAGCCGCTGTGCTAAACCGCTCAGGCTTGACCAAAAACAGTGCCCAAGCTAAAGACATGCTGAAAAATGGCAGCGTGAAAGTCGATGGTGACGTCGTCGCTCAGGACGCCATGCTACCCACTGGCAAGGCTTACGTTATCCAGGCGGGCAAGAAACGTTACGCCCGTGTGACGCTTATTTGAATTTTCTGTCACAAACCCCTTGCCAACCCGGCGGTGAACCCGTAGAGTACGCATCCGCTGCCGGGGACGCCAAGCGTTCCCCGCGGTGAATGAGGTGTAAAAACCTTGGTTTGTCAGAAGGTTAGGGGTTTGATGGATGCGTCAGTTGGCGTCGATCACCCGGTTCATGCCTTCATGCGC
>JBNJFC010000066.1:0-9418 GCA_051746485.1 Pseudomonadota bacterium | reverse complement strand
CATCATCTCTCTGGCGGCCAGCGCCAGCGGGTGGCGCTGGCGCGTTCGCTGGCTAAACGCCCCAAACTTTTACTTCTCGATGAGCCCATGGGCGCTTTGGATAAAAAGCTGCGCACCGAGATGCAGCTGGAGGTCGTGGAGATCATCGAGCAGGTAGGTGTGACCTGCATCATGGTGACACATGACCAGGAAGAAGCCATGACCATGGCGGATCGCGTGGCGATTATGGCCGATGGCTGGATCGAACAAGTGGGCTCGCCGGTGGATGTCTACGAAAGCCCAGTGAGCCGTATGGTGGCCGAGTTCGTCGGCACGGTGAACTTGTTTGAAGGCGAGGTTACCGAAGATGGCGCGAGTCATTGCCGTGTCGAGTCGCCTATGTTGGAGCGGCCGATTTATATCGATCATGGCGTTACTACCCAAGCCGATGAGCGCTGGGTGTGGGCGGCAATCCGCCCCGAGAAGGTTTGGCTGACCCGTGAGCAACCCCAAGGCGAGTTCAATTGGGAGCAGGGCGAGGTCGAGGACATTGCGTATTTAGGTGGCTTTTCGCTTTATTACATTCGTACCACTCGTGGGCAGTTGATCAAAGTTCGCATGGCCAATACTGAGCGCCGAGGCGATCGGCCGACATGGGGGGATGCGGTCTATGTGTACTGGGAAGATCACAGCGCCATCGTGCTCAATCGCTAGGCAATGGGAGTGGGCATGATGCAACGTCAAGTGACGGCATGGGCCAAGCGGTTGCGGTTAGGTCGTCGAACGATCATCGCGTTTCCGCTGGTGTGGCTTTCGCTGTTCTTTTTGATGCCGTTTGCGCTGGTGCTCAAAATTAGCTTGTCTGAGGCGGCGATTAACGTGCCGCCCTACGGCCCGCTAGTGGAATACGCCAACCAAACGCTGCATGTTTTTCTCAACGTGGGCAATTATCTCTTTTTGCTCAGTGATTCGTACTACGTCGCGGCGTATTGGGGATCCATCAAAATTGCTTTTACGGCCACGCTCGCTTGTTTACTGCTTGGTTACCCAATGGCATATGCCATGGCGCGCGCGCCCAAACGCTGGCAGTTGGTGCTGATGTTGTTGGTGATGCTGCCATCGTGGACCTCGTTTTTGATCCGCATTTACGCCTGGATGGGTATTCTGGGTAATAGCGGTTTGATCAATAATTTACTGCTGTGGTTGGGGCTGATCGACACGCCGCTGCGCATGATGAATACCCCGTTTGCGGTGATTATCGGCATTGTGTATGCCTACCTGCCGTTTATGGTGCTGCCGCTTTACGCGCATTTGTCGCGGCTGGATAACTCGCTGTTAGAGGCGGCGTCAGATCTTGGCTCGCGGCGTTTTAATACCTTTATGAAAGTCACGTTGCCGCTGTCGACCGGTGGGATTATCGCCGGCTCGATGCTGGTGTTTATTCCGGCGGTGGGGGAGTTTGTGATCCCCGAGCTCTTGGGCGGACCGGATACGCTGATGATTGGGAAAGTGTTATGGGATGAGTTTTTCCAAAACCGCGATTGGCCCGTGGCATCGGCGCTGGCAATGGTGATGCTGCTACTGTTGCTGATCCCGATTGTGTGGTTTCACCGCTATCAGTCGAAGGAGATGAAGTCATGATCGCCAGCGGCCGCGTTAACTTTTCCACCGTGATGCTGGTACTGGGGCTTTTGTTTCTCTATCTGCCCATGGTGGTGCTGGTGGTGTATTCGTTTAACGTCTCCGAGCTTGTGACCGTGTGGGCAGGGTTTTCCACAAAGTGGTATGGCGCGTTGTTTGAAGACGAACAAATTCTCGCCGCGGTGTGGACGAGCCTTCGCGTTGCGTTTTTCTCCGCCAGCATGGCGGTGTGCCTGGGCACGGTTGCGGCCTTTGTGATGACGCGCTTTGGTCACTTTCGCGGCAAAACGGCGCTCTCAAGCATGGTGACCGCGCCTCTGGTAATGCCGGAGGTGATAACCGGGTTGTCGCTTTTGCTGCTTTTCGTGCAGATGGCACAGTTAATCGGCTGGCCGACAGACCGAGGCATGACGACGATCTGGATCGCCCACACCACCTTTTGTAGCGCCTACGTTGCGGTGGTGGTTGCCGCGCGGCTGCGCGAGGTGGACCGCTCGATTGAAGAAGCGGCTATGGATTTGGGCTCGCCCCCGATAAAAACGTTTTTTTCTATCACGCTTCCGGTGATTTCCCCGGCCCTGGCGGCAGGCTGGCTCTTGGCTTTTACGTTATCGCTGGACGATCTTGTGATCGCCAGCTTTGTTTCTGGGCCAGGGGCCAACACCTTGCCGATGGTGGTGTTTTCATCGGTGCGCATGGGCGTTTCGCCAAAGATCAATGCGTTAGCTACGCTTATCATTCTCGCCGTCTCGCTGGCCACGTTTATCGCGTGGTATCTGATGCGTCGCAACGAGAGCAAGCGCCGCGTAACGCTAGAGGTGGATGCGCAAGATACCGCCTAAGTAGGAACAACAAGAGCTAGTCGGGCATCTGAGCAGCGAATCGGTTAGCATAATGCCATTCACCCATAGCCAATAGAGAGAATAACCATGATTGTACGCCCGTTAGCCATTGCGGCTTTTTTCGTTCTGCCGCTGGCCGCCCAGGCTGAAACACCCAACTTAACGCCGGGTGATTGGGAATTTGTCAGCGTAACGAGCATTGATGCGGATATGGACATTCCTGATCAAACGGACACGGATCGCCAGTGCATTACCCAAGAAGAGCTCGATAGCGCTGATTTCGGCTTCATCGAAGAGGAAGAGGGCTGCGAGCTTCTCAACCAGGATATTAGTGCCGACGGCCTCTCTTACAGCATGGTATGCCGAGCCGATGGCGGCGAGGCGAATATCGAAGGCGAAATGCGCTTTATGGGGGAACGTGTTGAAGGCGATGTGGAAATTTTCACCCAGTCACCGATGGGCGAAATGACCATGAATACCCGTATTGAAGGCGAGCGCGTAGGCGACTGCTAAGCGCTCGCAACATGAAGGCGCGGTTAATGACCTTCCGGGGCGTGTTCTAATTCGCGCTCAAGGCGGGCTTTGACCGCGCCAGGGGAGCCGGTACGGCGGGCAAGCAAATCATACGCCACCGGTACCACAAAGAGCGTGAACAGCGTCGCCGCCCCTACACCTGCCATAATCACCGTGCCGATCACCAAGCGTGATTCGGCGCCTGGGCCGCTTGAGATCACCAAAGGAATTGCCCCGGCCATGGTGGTCACCGCCGTCATCAAAATCGGGCGTAAACGCGTGACAGCCGCTTCTACCAGTGCATCGTGAAACACAAAACCTTGATCGCGCAGCTGATTGGCAAACTCCACGATTAAGATCCCGTTTTTGGCTGCGAGCCCTACCAGCATCACCAGCCCCACTTGGCTGTAGATATTCAGCGATTGCCCGGTCACATAAAGCGCAAGCAGCGCACCGCTTATCGCCAGTGGCACCGTCAGCATGATCACGAACGGATGCACGAAGCTCTCAAATTGAGCGGCTAGTACCAGAAATACCACCAAAATACCTAACCCTAATAAAAAGGTCGTTGCCCCACTGGCTTCTTGATAATCACGAGAGGCGCCTTTTACGTCCGTTTGCGCTTCGGCAGGCAGAATTTGATTCACCGTCGCGTTTAAGTAGGCCAGTGCCTCACCCAGCGGGTAGCCGTCGACCAAGTCAGCTTCAATGGTTACCGCGCGCAAGCGGTTAAAGCGGTTGAGGGTGCTGGGGCCGGCAAAGTCGGTCATGGTGACCAGGCTTGCCAATGGAATCAGCTCGTTTGAGCGCGCCGAGCGTACATGGATATTTTCCAATGCACGCGGGCTTGGGTGGGCTCCTGATTCCCCTTCTAAAATCACGTCGTACTCTTGGCCATTGTCAACGTAGCGGGTAACACTGCGTCCCCCGAGTAGGGTTTCCAAGGTGCGGCCAATTTCGCTGATGGTGACGCCTAGCGCAGCGGCACGGGTATAGTCGATATCTACCCGAAGCTGGGGCTGGTTCTCTTCAAAGTCACTCTCTAGCCCGGTCAAGCGCGGGTTGTCGTTTTCAATGTGCTTGATGAGCGTATCGCGCCACTCGGCAAGTTGCTCGTAGGTGCCGCCGCCGATCACAAACTGCACGGGCTTTTCGGCGCTGGAGCCAAAGCCTTGGCGCATCACCGGGAAAGAGCGCACCCCGGGGAGATCACTCAAGGTTTGGCGAATGTCATCCATAATCGGCCAGGCGCTGCGTCGGCTGTCCCAGTCAGCCAAGTTAATGATGACAAAGCCGCCGTTGAAGTTTTCGATGTTGCCCCAGCCGCGGGGTGCGCGTACCACAACGCGTTCGATTTCACCTTTTTCCACCATTGGCAACAGGCGCGCTTCTATTTCATCCATGTAGTCAAGCATGTAGCTGTAGGTCGCGCCAGGCGGGCCGTTGACGATGATAAAAAAGTTACCGCGATCCTCCTGCGGGGTGTACTCGTTGGGTAGCTCGGCGTTGAGCCATACCATGGCCCCGATCAACGCGAAAAAAAGCATCGCCACCAGCAAACGCAGCGCTAACACGCGCTTTAGTAGCCGGCGGTAAGCGTTTTGCGTGGCGATCAGCACGGCTTTTACTCCGTGGGCGATACGGCCATCGTGCATGTCCGTTTTTAGAATTTTCGACGCCATCATCGGGGTGAGCGTCAGCGCCAGTAGACTCGATAGCGCCACGGCGGCCGCAAGCGTCAGAGCAAATTCAGAAAACAGGCGGCCGATATCGCCTTGTAGAAAACTCAAGGGGAGAAATACGGCAATCAGTACCAGCGTGGTCGCGATAACCGCAAAGGCAATTTGGCGCGATCCACGAAAGGCGGCGACCAGGGGCGTTTCACCGTACTCCTGCATGCGTCGGTGTATGTTTTCCAACACCACAATGGCGTCATCCACGATCAACCCAATGGCCAATACCAGCGCGAGCAGGGTCAATAAATTGATGGTGAAACCCATGGCCGCCAGTGCGGCGAACGCGCCGATGAGCGCAATGGGCACCGTAACAGCGGGGATTAACGTGGTGCGGATATTGCCCAAAAAGAGAAAGATCACCACCACGACCAAGCCCATCGAGACAAATAGCGTGATGAGCACTTCTTTGATCGCGCCGGAAACGAACACCGAAGAATCGAAGTTCATGCTAAGCGTCATGCCATCCGGCAGGGTGTCCTGCAAACGCTGCATTTCGGCCTGCGCGCCTTGTGAGATTTCCAGCACGTTGGCGGTGGACTGCTTCATCAATCCCAGGCCCACCATCGGCACGCCGTTACCGCGGAAAATGGTGCGCTCCTCGACCGCACCGATTTCCACACGGGCGACGTCATCCAGCCGAATCAGGTAGCCGTTGTCGCTTTGCGCCAACACCAAAGAACGAAAGTCCTTAGGCGTGCTGAAGTTGCGCGGCAGGCGCACGATAAACTGGCGCTCACGGGATTCGATAGCGCCACCGGGCAACTCTACGTTTTCTTCGCGCAGTACTTGTTCCACGTCACCGACGGTGAGCGCGCGGGCGGCCAATGCATTCGCATCGAGCCACACACGCATGGCGTATTCACGCCCGCCGCCCACGCGGACTTGGGCAACGCCGGGCAGTACCGAAAGGCTATCCACTAAGTAGCGGTCGGCGTAGTCGGTTAGTTCCGCCATGCTGTAGTTGTCGCCGGAGAGACTCAGCCAGAGCACCACATCGGAGCTTGAGTCGGCTTTTTGTACTTCAGGCGGGTCGGCTTCTTCGGGCAGGTTGTCGAGCGAGCCGGAAATACGATCGCGAATATCGTTTGCTGCCGCGTCGATGTCCATATCCAAGCTGAATTCGACGTTGATGCTGGAGCGGCCGTCTTCGCTGCTCGACGAGATTACTTCGATGCCTTCGACGCCGGAAATGCGGTCTTCCAATAACTGCGTAATGCGGGTTTCCACAATGCTTGCCGAGGCGCCAGGGTAACGCGTGTCAATGCCGACGATGGGGGGATCAATCGAGGGGTACTCTTGCAACGGCAAACGCTCCAGGGCGAGCAGGCCAAAGGCGACAATCAATGCGGCCAATACGGTCGCGAGCACCGGGCGCTGAACGGAGATATCCGATAAACGCATCAGTGGTTCTCCTGGCGAATTAGCTCAGAAACGCTGGTATCGTCGTCTAACACGCCAAGTAGCTCGGGCGTTTGGCCTTCACGCACGCGCTCGGTGCCGTGGGCGACGACCAAATCACCGCGCTCAAGTCCGGTGACGATTTCCGCTTCGCCTTCGCGCCGCGAACCGAGCTCGACCTCGCGCCATGTGACGCGGTTGTTATCCTCGGCGTCCAAGTACCACACATAGTGGTGTTGCCCTTCGGGCACAATGGCGGATTCCGGCACGACGAGCGCTTCGCGCGGCGTCGGCGCGAGCGTCACCTGCATTAACATGCCGGGGCGTAAGCGCAGCGAAGGGTTATCGACTTCCGCACGCACGGTAACACTGCGCGATACAGGGTCGACTCGGGTGCCGATGGTGGCGACTTCGCCTTTAAAGTCGTCATCCGGGTACGCGGCGCTGGTGGCGGTAAGCGCAAGCCCTGATGCAAGCTCGCCCAGATAGACTTCGGGTACGCTGAAGTCGAGTTGCATTATGTCTAGCTTATCCAGCGTGACAAGGTCCATGCCCGGTGTGACGAGAGTGCCGAGACTAATGTCACGAAAGCCAACGCGGCCACTAAAAGGTGCTTCTATGTGGTAGTTGGCTAAGCGTGCTTCTAGGGCTTCGGCCTCGGCAGTGGCTTGGCGCAGCTGCGCTTGATTGTCCTCGACGTCGGCGCGTGCCGAGAGGTTTCGCGCCTGGAGTTGAGTGACGCGATTAAGCGCATTGCGCCGCTCATCTTCAAGCGCGCGGGCAGCGCGTAGTTGAGCGCGTTCCTCCGCGTCGTTTAGCTGTATCAGCCGTTGCCCGGCGTCTACGAGTTCACCGTCACGAAAATTAATCTCCGCCACCGTGTCGGTGACCGTGGCCGAGAGCGTAACACTCTCGTCGGCCCGCAGCGTGCCGAGCGCCTCGATGGGGTCCGACCAGCGTTTCAACTCAGCGCTTGCCGCAATCACGGGTGGCGGGGATTGTGCCCACGCGGCGCTGTCGTTCAAAACAGCACTAACGGCTAACGACAGGGCGAGAGCAAGTGTTAATCGCCGAACATAACGGGAGAATGTGCGTTCCATGAGCTTCTCAGTGGGTAGCGGTAAAGTCTGAAAGTCTTAACGTCTTTTTGGCTGTTAATTAATTATACAAAAGCTATATTATTTTTTGACAAAAGTATACGGTAAGTAAGATAGCCCGATACGCTGGCGATTCACCCGGTAGCTGGTACCCTAGGCGCTTTCTTACAGGGATGCCCAACATGACGTTTGATGTGGTAGTAATCGGCGCGGGTGCCGCCGGCCTCATGTGCGCGGCGCAAGCCGGCTATGCAGGGCGTCGTGTGTTATTGCTCGACCATGCGAATAAAGCGGGTAAAAAAATTCTGATGTCTGGCGGTGGTCGTTGTAACTTTACCAATCTCGCTACCACTCCACAGCACTTTTACTCCGAAAATCCCTTTTTCAGCATCTCGGCGCTCAAGCGTTATCGCCCCGAGCACTTTGTCGAACTCGTCGAGCGTCACGGCGTTGATTACGTTGAAAAAGCACCCGGGCAGTTGTTTTGTGCTACCTCAGCAAAAGATATTGTGCATGTGTTGCTCACCGAATGTGAGTGGGCTGGTGTTGAAGTGCGGCTGAAAACGCAGATTGAGAGCGTCCAGCGCCAAGGAGAGGGCATGCGTTTGATGACATCCGCAGGCTGTATTGATGCCGGCGTGGTGGTAATCGCCAGTGGAGGGCTTTCGATCCCAACCATGGGAGCGACGGGGTTTGGCTATGACATCGCCCGCCAGTTTGGGCTTGATGTGCTGCCGACACGTCCGGCGCTGGTGCCGTTTACCCTTAGTGAGCCGTGGAAGTCGCGCTTTGCCGAGCTTGCCGGTGTTAGCCTTGAGGTATTGGTGAGCTGCCGAGGAAAATCGTTTCTTGACCCCATGCTCTACACCCATCGCGGTGTTTCGGGCCCGGCGATGTTGCAGATTTCTAGCGTTTGGCAGCCGGGCGATGCCTTGACCCTCAATATTCTGCCGCATGAATACGCTGGCGAGGCATTACGATACGCACGCGAAACAACGCCCAAACGTCAGCTTTCAACGTGGTTGGGGGAGCGCTTTCCCAAGCGCTTGGTTCAGGCGTTAATGAGCTGGTATGTCGATGCGCAGGAGAGCCGGCCGCTGGCGCAGTACAGCAATGCCGAGCTTGACGCTTGGGCGGCGCGGCTTAACGCCTGGGAACTCAAGCCTTCAGGCACAGAAGGGTGGCGTACGGCGGAAGTCACGCTTGGAGGCGTGGATACCGCGGCGATTTCCTCAAAAGACTTCAGCGTGAAGGGGTTACCTCAGCTGCGTTTTATCGGCGAAGTGCTTGACGTTACCGGCGAGCTTGGCGGGTTTAACTTTCAATGGGCGTGGGCAAGCGGCGTGGCTTGCGGACAAGCATGTTAATGCGTTAGCCGTCTGATTTTTTTCAACGCCACGTAGCCGGTGAGGGCGCGTTTACCGATATAAACAAGACGCCCTGGCTGGCGCAAAACTTTCCATACGACAATACCGCCGAGCAAGGTAAGTGGCGTTTTGAAGCGGGCGATTTGTTGCCAGCTGGCATCTAACGGAGCGCCTGCACGTTGCAGGCGCAAACTCTCCACCATCATGTCAATACGCTGCTGCTCCAAGCGGTTTAACAGCTCACGTTTGCGCTCAGCGCGCGACAAAACTTTGGCGTTAGTGCTTTTCATGGGGCTCGGCATCGTCGTCTAGCTCCATTAGCGCTCGATCCGTGGAGAATTGGTTCAGCGTCTCTTTTAGCAGCGTATGCCGTTTCGCTTGGCGAATAGCGATGATACCTAGCAGTAAGCTGGTAAAAATCAAAACACCGGCACTGACGCTAATAGCGGCAATTCGGTAACTGTCCCAAAAAAGGATAATCACCAAGGCCGTTAATGTTGCTACTCCTAAGAGCAGCAACAAAAGGCTAGCGCCAGCAAGCAGAATCAACGTAAGTAAGCGGGCGCGCTCTTCCTCTAATTCCAATACGGCTAAACGCAGTCTCGTTTCGCCATTGGCGAGCAGCGTATGGAGCAAGCGTTTAGCGGCAGAAAAGACGCGTTGGCTAGGCCCTAGCGCCATTACTTACGCCCAAGCAGTAATCCTACGACGAAGCCAGCCGCCGCACCGATGCCGATACTGGACCACGGATTGTCATGTACATAGCGGTCACAGCAATCAACTTGTTGGGACAGAGAGTCGCGGGTATCGGTATAGATTTTTTCACCCCGGGCTTCTAAACGCGA
>JBNJFC010000065.1:0-9532 GCA_051746485.1 Pseudomonadota bacterium | reverse complement strand
CGAGAGAAATTCAATGCAAACCAACCAGCTTCTTTTGATTTTTTGCGGTGCGTTATTGCTGCTGGGGCTGCTGGCTTTTTTTGCTGGCCGTTCAAAAGCCGCCCGTATCCGTAGTGCGGGTACGGTGATGTTTGCCCAGCCTGATCAATATGCTTGGTTTACCGTGCTCTCTACCGCCGGTCCAGCGGTGCTTGTGAGTGCGCTGGGCGCTTTTGTATTGCTTCTAATGGGCGCCGATATTCCCACGCTTTACTTGCTAGCGGCGAGTTTGGTCGTGGCCGCCATAGGGCTGTTGGTGAGCCTTAACCAAGTGAAACCTGATTTTCATGCCCGCCAAGCTATGGAGCGGGTTATCCGCATGATCTTGGCCAGTGCGGCATTAATCTCGATTTTCACGACGTTCGGCATTCTGCTTTCGATTATTTCCGAGGCGCTGCGCTTTTTCCAAATGCACAGCTTCTGGGAGTTTATTACCGGCACTACCTGGAGTCCGGGAGACAGCTTCTTAGCATCCGCGGGTCGTGGGGATGGCAGTGGGGCGGAGTTTGGCTCGGTACCGCTATTTGCCGGTACCTTTATGATCACGGCCATTGCCATGTTGGTGGCCGTGCCGGTCGGCTTGATGTCGGCGATTTATATGTCGGAGTTCGCGCCGAGTAAAGTGCGCACCGTTGCCAAGCCAGTGCTTGAAGTTTTGGCAGGCATCCCGACAGTGGTTTACGGCTTTTTTGCCGCCATTACCGTGGCGCCGATTATCGTCACTTTGGCTGGTTTTTTAGGGCTCGACGCTTCTTATAACAATGCGCTGGCACCCGGCATTGTGATGGGCATTATGATCATTCCGTTTATCTCATCGCTCTCTGATGACGTGATCAACTCGGTACCTGACACCATGCGCCAAGGGTCACTGGCGCTGGGTATGACCAAAGGCGAAACCATTCGTGACGTCGTGGTGCCCGCCGCGTTACCGGGGATTATTTCCGCCTCACTCCTGGGTGTGTCGCGGGCGATGGGTGAAACCATGATCGTGGTCATGGCGGCGGGTATGCGCCCGAACTTAACCGCTAACCCGCTGGAAGATATGACCACGGTGACTGTGCGTATCGTAGCGGCGCTCACCGGCGACCAAGAGTTTGAAAGTGCCGAAACGCTTTCCGCTTTCGCGCTCGGGTTGGTGCTGTTTATTGTCACGCTTGCGCTTAATTTGGTGTCGGTTCTAATGATCCGCCGTTTCCGCGAAAAATACCGCGTGAATAACCTGTAACGCTGAGGAACTGTTTCGATGAGCAATACTTTTGACGACATCAGCCAACAGCTAAAGCGGCGCCACCGCAAGTCTACCCGGCTTAAATGGATAACCATGGGGTCGTTAGGCCTGGCGGGGTTGTTCCTGGTGCTGTTTTTTGCCGACATGCTCAATAAAGGCCTGCCCGCTTTTCAGCAGGCCTATATCCAAGCCGAGATCAACTATACCGAAGAAGCCGAAACCGACGGGCGCAAAGCGTTTGATGAAGAGCTGCTACCCATCATCAGCCGCACTGTGGTGCGTACAATCCCGTTGGAGTTACGCAATAATCCTGACATGGTGGGCACCAGCACATCCAAGTGGGTATTGGCCACTAGCGAGGTGGATCAATATCTAAAAGGCCATATCAGTAGCTTGGACCCTGAGCAGGAAGCTGCGATTGATGCTCAGGTAGAGTCGGGCCAAGTGGATATGCGTTTTAACACCACCTTCTTTACCAACGGTGACTCAAAAATTGCCGAGTACGCGGGGATTATGTCGGCCGTGGTGGGTACGGTGATGACCATGATCGTCACCCTGGCGATATCCTTCCCTATTGGCGTAATGACGGCGGTGTATTTGGAAGAGTTTGCCCCGGATAACCGTTTTACCCAGTTGATTGAAATCAATATCAACAATTTGGCTGCTATTCCATCGATTTTGTTTGGTCTGTTGGGGCTGGCGATCTTTATTAACTTCTTTGGCGTGCCGCGCTCTTCTCCGATAGCGGGTGGTATGACCCTGGCGCTGATGACGCTGCCGGTGATCATTATTTCAACTCGGGCGGCGCTGCGTAGCGTACCGGAATCCATCCGCCATGCAGGCTTTGGGGTAGGGTGTTCGCGTTGGCAAGTGGTTCGTGACCACGTTTTACCCTTGGCGATGCCGGGGATTATGACGGGCTCTATCATTGGCCTGGCACAGGCCATGGGGGAAACCGCACCGCTGATCATTGTGGGCATGGTGGCGTTCATTCCCGATGCGAGCGTTTCATTTACCGAAGCGGCGACGGTGATGCCAGCACAAATATTCACTTGGTCAGGTGAACCCGAACAGGCGTTTGTGGAAAAAACCGCCGGCGGTATTTTGGTGCTACTCACGATACTCATCTCACTCAACGCCGCCGCCGTTGTATTACGTAAGAAATTTGAGCGTCGCTGGTAGGCCAGCGCGATAGAGGACATGACTATGAATAGCCAAGCACCCGTAATGAATGAGCAGCAAGAGCCTGCGGTTGGCCAGCCCTACACGCTTAACGATAAGGCGAGCCACGACCTGAGCTTTAGCGTGCGTGATTTAAACCTTTGGTACGGTAAAAACCAAGCGCTGAAGAACCTGAATATCGATTTGTTTCAGAAGAACGTCACAGCGCTTATCGGGCCTTCCGGCTGCGGTAAATCGACTTTTTTACGCTGCTTGAACCGTATGAACGATTTGATTCCCAGTGTGCGTACGGAAGGTTTGGTGGAAATGGATGGCCGCGATGTCAACGCGGCCAAGATGGATGTAGTGGCGCTACGCCGCCGTGTCGGAATGGTGTTTCAAAAGCCTAACCCGTTCCCGAAGTCGATCTACGAAAACGTTGCCTACGCACCGCGCATGCACGATTTGGTTAGCCGTAAAGCTGACCAAGATGAGTTGGTGGAAAAAGCACTACGTGATGCAGGCCTATGGGAAGAAGCAAAAGATAAGCTCCAGGAGCCGGGCACGTCGCTGTCAGGTGGTCAGCAGCAGCGCTTGTGTATCGCCCGTGCGATTGCAGTTCAGCCGGATGTAATCCTGATGGACGAACCAACCTCGGCGCTTGACCCGATTTCAACGGCGACAATTGAAGATTTGATGGATCGTCTGAAGCAGCAGTTCACGATCATCACGGTAACGCACAACATGCAACAGGCGGCGCGTGTGGCAGATTACACGGCATTTTTCCACTTGGGAGAAATCATCGAGTACAACGACACCAAAATGATGTTCTCGACGCCAGCGAAGAAAAAGACAGAAGATTATATTTCAGGCCGCTATGGTTAATGTTCGCGGTGTGGCGAGGGTGCGTTTTCACGCGACCTTGCCACACTTTTTTTAGCCGCTTTTATATATGGAAAACTACATATTATTGGTTAAATTACGCTAATCACGGCAAGAGGAATTCACATGGCACTGAAAGTCGGTATCAACGGTTTCGGCCGCATGGGGCGTTTGACACTGCGTAGTCTTTGGCAAGAGGTGTCATCGGGCAACGTTGAGCTTATTCGGGTCAATGACCCAGGCGGCGATGCGGCAACCTTTGCTCATCTGCTGGAGTTTGATTCCGTTCACGGGCAATGGTCTCCGAACCAGGGTATTACCGCTGATGCAACGCATATCACCCTTGATAACAAGTCAGTCGCTTTCAGCGCGAATAGCGCTATCGCTGACAGTGACTGGTCGGATTGCGATGTCGTGATCGAGTGCTCGGGTAAAAATAAAACGCACGACAAACTTCGCGCCTATTTGGATCAAGGCGTTAAGCGCGTGGTGGTTAGTGCGCCGGTGAAAGAGTCAGACGTGCTCAACGTGGTGATGGGCGTTAATGACCATCACTATGACCCAGATACGCACCGTATTGTCACCGCAGCCAGTTGTACCACCAATTGTTTGGCGCCTGTCGTCAAGGTGCTTCAAGAGGCCTACGGCATTCGCCATGGTTCGATGACCACCGTTCACGATATTACCAATACCCAAACGATTCTTGATGCGCCGCATAAGGACTTGCGCCGCGCGCGTGCCTGCGGCATGAGCCTGATTCCCACCACCACCGGCTCGGCGAAAGCGATTATCGAGATATTTCCGGAGCTTGACGGCAAGATAAACGGCCACGCCATCCGTGTGCCCCTGGCTAATGCCTCGATCACCGATATGGTCTTTGAGCTTGAGCGTGAGGTCACCGCCGAGGAGGTTAATGCAGCGCTAAAAGCCGCCGCAGAGGGTGAGCTTGCCGGTATTCTGGGCTATGAGGAGCGTCCGCTGGTATCGATTGATTACCGCACCGATCCTAGAAGCTCCATCATTGATGCGCTTTCGACCATGGTGATCAATGGCACGCAGCTGAAGCTTTACGCCTGGTACGACAATGAGTGGGGCTACGCCAATCGTACCGCTGAGCTAGCCATGAAGGTCGGTGGGCAGGTAGGCGGTGAGAAGGTGGGACGTGGCTGAATCAATGCTTGCGCGGGTAAAGGCGCTACCTTTCGAGGTGCGCCAATACATGCTGATAACCGGTAACTATTGGGCGTTCACGATTACCGATGGCGCGCTGCGCATGTTGGTGGTGATGCACTTTCACCAGCTGGGTTATTCGCCGCTGGAAATCGCTATGCTATTTCTGTTCTACGAGGCGTTTGGTGTGGTGACCAACCTGGTAGGCGGGTGGTTGGGCGCGCGGCTGGGGCTTAACCGCACCATGAATGCCGGGCTTGGGTTGCAAATTATCGCGCTTGCTATGTTGATGGTGCCCGCAGGTATGTTAACGGTCGCATGGGTCATGTCCGCCCAGGCGCTGTCGGGCATTGCCAAAGACCTTAACAAGATGAGCGCCAAAAGCGCCGTTAAAATACTGGTGCCCAAAGAAAGCGCTAACGCTAATAGCTCGCTCTACCATTGGGTGGCGGTGCTGACCGGTTCTAAAAATGCTCTCAAAGGGCTAGGTTTTTTTGTCGGCGGGCTGCTACTAACGTTGATTGGCTTTCAGGCCGCTGTGTTCGTCATGGCGGTAATGCTTGGCGGCGTGTTGCTACTTTCTTTATGGCGCTTAAAAGCGGATTTAGGCCGCCAGAAAGCCAAGCCCAAGTTTTCCGAAATCTTTTCAAAATCACGCGCTATTAACGTGCTCTCTGCGGCTCGCTTTTGCCTGTTTGCCTCGCGCGATGTGTGGTTTGTGGTGGCGCTGCCGGTATTTCTTTACGACCAACACGGCTGGTCACATTGGACCGTCGGTGGCCTATTAGCGATATGGGTAATCGGCTATGGCGGTGTCCAAACCCAGGCGCCCAAGCTAACTCGATTAATCAAGGGCGATGCTCGGTTTCTCACGGCGGGATGGGCCGCGGCGTTGGCGGTATTGGCGATTCTGTTGGCGTTACTGCCACTGGCTCAGGTTGAATGGTTAGTCGTCGGGCTTCTGGCCTTTGGCGTGCTGTTCGCGATTAATTCTAGCTGGCATAGCTACTTAATCGTTCATTATGCCCGCGCCGATGGCGTCTCGATGGATGTCGGCTTTTACTATATGGCCAATGCGATGGGGCGGTTGGTTGGCACGCTGCTTTCTGGCTGGCTTTATATGGCTTACGGCCTAAGTGCTTGCTTGTGGTTTGCGGCTGCCTTGGTTGCGGCCAGCGCCTTGATGGCCTTGGCGTTACCGCAAGATTCTCATACCTCTGGCGCTATTAGTAAAACGTAGCAGTACGTTATAAGGAGTAGCACGTTGTAAGTAGTACGTTATAAGGAGCTGTCTTGCTTCTAATCAAGGTTTAAATGCTGGCACGCCATATACTCAGGCCATACTCGCCAAGTAAGGCGTGCACAGAGTTAGAGGGATTCATGGAGAAGGCCGCCCCAGCACCTAGAAATGAGGGTGTCGCTGAATTGCTGGCAACGGCAACCAACGGCATCATCATCGCCGACATCAACGGCATTATTGTACAGGCCAACCCGGCCGCGGAGGGGATGTTTCAGTATCCCTCAGGCGCCCTTAACGGTCGTCCTATTACCGAGTTGATGCCCAGCCCAGAGCGCTGCCGTCATCCAGATTATGTCAATAATTACTCGAAGTATGGCTCCCGCTATATGGTGGGAGCGACGCGAGAAGTGGAGGGCCTCGGCCGCAATGGCGACAGGGTGCCGCTGCTGATCTCGGTTAGCTTCTTCAAGGAGAATGGCGAGCCTCGCTTAGCCGCCATTCTGCATGATCTCAGCGAGCGCAAGCGTCTGGAGCAGATGCTGGCAGCGGTCAATACCGAACTCGAGAAGCGAGTCAGCGAGCGCACCGCGCAGCTGGAAGAGGAGGCTAAGCGCCACCGGGAAACCATCAACCGTCTTGAGTTAGTCAATAAGGTGGTGGAGCGCGCCTCCCATGCCGTGGCCATCACCGATGCGGATAATCGTATTCTCTACGTTAACCCGGCTTACGAGACGTTAACCGGTTTTAAGCAAGACAAGGTGATCGGTAGAAAGCCTACCGTGGCCAAATCGGGCCACCACGGCCCCGATTTCTACCGGCGTATGTGGGACGCCCTTGATCGAGACCAGCATTGGGAAGGCGAGATATGGGATCGTCGCGCGAACGGCGAAGCCTTTCCCAAATTTTTGAGCATCGACCGGCTGGCGGATGACGAGGGCAAGACGCGCAACTATGTGGCAGTGTTCCACGATCTGACCGACCAAAAGGCTTCGGAAGAGGAAATCGAGCGGCTGCAGTACTACGACTCTTTGACCACGCTGCCCAATCGCTCGCTCTTTCGCCACCGTCTACAACACGAATTTGAGGTTTCCCGCCGTCAGGGGGCGCGTGTTGGGGTGATGCTGCTTAACCTCGACCGCTTCAAGCAGATCAACGATACCTTCGGCTTCCCCGCTGGGGACAAACTTCTGGTCGAGGTGGCCGAGCGCTTGGCAACTGCCGTACGCCGTACCGACATGGTCGCGCGTCAGGAAAGTCGCCGCGAGCGCGATCCTGATCTTGTCTCGCGTGTGGGCGGTGACGATTTCGCGGTCATTCTTAATGACCTCAAAGCGCCTGAGAATGCCGCCGTGGTAGCCAAGCGCATGCTGGAAGCCATGAACGCGCCCTTCAGCATGGAAGACGAGTCAGGGCAAATTGATGAAGTGTTTCTGCAGGCTAGTATCGGTATCGCCATTTTTCCCGATAATGCTGCCGATGTTGATGAGCTTGTGCGGGTAGCCGAGACGGCCTTGATACAGGCCAAAGAACTCGGGCGCGGGGAGTTTCGCTTTTTCTCCGATAGTATGAACAAAAACAGCGCTGCACGTGTGCGTCTGGAAGGCGATCTGCGTCGGGCCGTGGCCGAGGGAGGCTTTGTGCTGCATTATCAGCCCAAGCTGGATCTGGAAACAGGCCGCTTTTCAAGCATGGAAGCGTTAATCCGCTGGCCCCACGCCGATGGTATGGTCTCGCCAGCCGACTTTATTCCTCTGGCCGAGGAAACGACACTGATTGTACCGCTGGGGGCCTGGATTCTGCGCCGTGCCTGCCTTGATGCCGTCGCCCTTGGCGAACGCCTTGGTCAGGTGCCGGGCGTGGCGATCAATCTTTCGGCTCGCCAGTTCCGCCAGACGGGGCTGATCGATAGCGTACGTGCTGCTCTTGAAGAGAGCGGCATTCCGCCCGAGAAGGTCGAGCTGGAAATTACCGAAAGCATGGTGATGGATGATGTCGAGGCGGCTATCGATACCATGCAGGCCTTGCGTGCTCTTGGCGTGCGTCTGGCCATCGATGACTTCGGTACCGGCTACTCATCGCTTAGCTATCTCAAACGCTTTCCGGTCAACACGTTGAAGATTGATCGTGCCTTCGTTCGTGATTTGACGCGTGACTCGGAGGATGCCGCCATCATTCAAGCCGTTATTGCCTTGGCCCGCGCCTTGAATCTGCATGTGGTGGCCGAGGGCGTGGAGACTCAGGAGCAACTCGCCTTTCTCGGCGAGCATCGCTGCGCCAGTGTGCAAGGATTTCTCCTCGCTCGACCGGGACCTATCGAAAGTATGCCCGCGCTTTTCTCCAAAGGCGCTCCTTCAAAGCTTTTACCTGAAAAGACGGCTTATTGATACGTTAAGACGATCCACGGCGCGGTGATTTTACCGTCACGCCGTCAACGTAGAGCCGTCGCAGTTTCCAAAAGCCTTCTACGTCAACGCGTAACCCTTCTCCCTCAAGCTCGGGTGCGATGTAAAGCGTGATATCACCGTGTTCGTAGCGGGTGAAACGCGACTGCGTATCTGGTTGGCGCGCTTCCGCTACGGCAAGACTCGCTATGCCCCCGCAACAGCCATGGCGCGGTGAAAGCCTAACGGTTAGTACACCGCCTTTTTCATGAATAAAAGCGACCGCAGCGGGGGAAATATTAATAGTTTCTGGCATTGCCAGGCTCGCTCTTTGTTGCCCTATCTTGCATAGGCAAGATAGGGCGTTGAGATAACGCTGTATTAGCCTTGAAGCATGGTCTCGATTTTGCTGCGATCCGGTACGCTGCCGCTATGCGCGAGTTTACCGTCGATTGCCACGGCCGGCGTCGACATCACTTGGTAGCTCATGATGACGCCCGGATCGGTGACTTTTTCAACCAAGACTTCGATGCCGAGCTCTTTGGCGATGGCGTCAATTTGCTCGGCAGTGGTGGTGCACTTTTTGCAGCCGGTGCCTAAAACTTCAATCTTTTTCATCGTGATTCTCCTTTCAGTGCGTTACAACATGCCGCTGAACAGCCAAGGACTCAGCAGGTTAATCACCCAGCCGACAATCATGAAATTGACCAGCAAGATGACGAAGATAATTGCCAGCAGACGCCACTGCATGACCTGTTTGAGCATAATAAACTCGGGGAAGCTCGCCGCGACGGTGCTCATGCAAAAGGCGAGTGTTGTACCGACAGGCAAGCCTTTAAGGATCAAGCTCTCCATCACCGGGATGACCCCGGTCGCATTGGAATAAAGCGGCAAACCGGCAAAGACGGCAACAGGTACGTTCCACCACTGGCCGCTGCCGAGGTTTTCTGCAAACCAACCGTCAGGAACATAGCCGTGAAGGGCGGCACCTAAGCCAACGCCGATAAACACCCATTTCCAGATGCGGCCAACGATCTCTTTTAGCTCGTCGCGGGCGAATTCGTGCCGGTCTTTAAGGGATAGCGAAGGTTTTTCAGGCGCAGGTTGGTCGGAAGCAGGGCTTTCCGCTGCTTGTGAATAAGCTTTGGCTGCAAAATCTTTCAGCCAGCGCTCACCGCGCAAGGTATCCAAAATCATGCCGCCGCCGATGCCAACGATCATACCAATCGCGATATATACCAGCGTGAATTCCCAGCCGAGAAGGCTCCACAGCATGATGACCGCGACTTCATTAATGATGGGCGAGGTAAACAAAAACGCCATGGTGATACCGAGAGGAATACCCGCACTGGTAAAACCGAGGAACAGCGGAATGCTGGAGCAGGAGCAAAACGGCGTAATGGCACCAAATCCTGCCCCTAACCCATAACC
>JBNJFC010000064.1:0-9599 GCA_051746485.1 Pseudomonadota bacterium | reverse complement strand
ATCGTCGCCGGCCATTTCTACCACGGCGGCGCAGGTGTGGGCGTTATGGGTCGCGAACTGCGGGTAGATGCGATCGCGCCGGTCGAGCAGCATCTGGGCGCAGGCCATGTAGCTGACATCGGTGTTGATCTTGCGGGTGAAGACCGGGAAGGTCTTGACCCCCATCTCCTGGGACAGCTTGATTTCTGTATCCCAGTAGGCGCCCTTGACCAGCCGAACCATGATTTTACGGTCAAACCGCTCGGCGAGTTCGTGGAGTGTCTCGATCATCGGCGCAGCGCGGCGCCCGTAGGCTTGCACGACAACCCCGAAGCCATCCCATCCGTCTAGGCTGGGGTCGGCCATTAGGGCCTCGATCACGTCGAGGGACAGGTCAAGCCGGTCCTGCTCCTCGGCGTCGATATTGAAACCGATATTGGCCTTGGCTGCCTGCTGCACCAATTCCTTGGCGCGTGGCAATAGCTCTGCCATCACCGTGTCACGGTGGGTGTATTCATAACGCGGATGCAGCGCCGAGAGCTTCACCGAA
The DNA here is from genome assembly GCA_051746485.1 of Pseudomonadota bacterium. Lineage (GTDB taxonomy): Bacteria > Pseudomonadota > Gammaproteobacteria > Pseudomonadales > Halomonadaceae > Vreelandella. The sequence continues at coordinate 9,070 of JBNJFC010000064.1, read as the reverse complement.
ATGCCGGGGCTGCCGCGCACGTCGCCCTTGGCCTGCTTGGCAATCGCGGTGATCGCCTGGGCATAGGCTTGGTGATAGCGGACGGCATCTTCATCGGTGCGCGCCGCTTCGCCCAGCATGTCGTAAGAGTAGGTGTAGCCCTGTTTCTCCAGTTCACGGGCATTCTTCATACCCTCTTCGATGGTCTGGCCGAGCACGAACTGGCGGCCGAGAATCTTCATCGACTGGCCAACCGCCTTGCGTACTACCGGCTCGCCCATGCGGCGGACCAGGCCGCGCAGCGCTCGCGTCGGGCCTTTAGGGTCGTCGTCCAGCACTTTGCCGGTCAATAGTAGTGCCCACGTGGAGGCGTTGACCATCGACGAAGAAGATTTGCCCAGGTGTGCACCCCAGTCAGACGGCTCGATCTTGTCGTGGATGAGGTCGTCAATCGTTTCCGCATCGGGTACGCGCAGTAGCGCTTCTGCCAGGCACATTAGGCCGACGCCCTCGGTAGTCGAGAGCCCATACTCGGCCAGGAAGGCCTCCATCATCGAGGGCGACCTTTCCTTGCGTACACGCTCTACGTAGTTGGCGCCAACGTCGGCGACCTTCTTACGGTCGTCTTCCGAAAGCTTGATACGCTCGACAAGTGCGTGCAGTACATCTGCCTCGTTGGCATCGTAATTGCTGCGAATGCGTGAGCGTAGATCGCTCACATCACTATGCAGATGTTGATTGGCTTCGTTCATACAAGGTCTCTCCTTGCTACACGAGAGGGCTCCCACGCGAACGGAAGCCCTCCTCGATACATTGAATGCGTCCTACGCGCTGTGATTAGCGATCGATGTGCTGATATTCACCTGCATCGTCAGTCACGCTGCTCACTACCATGATGGCAATCAAGGAAGCGATGAAGCCAGGGATAATCTCGTACACACCAGGGCCACCCATGAACTCACCGTTCCAGCCAAGTGAGATCCAGATCATGACGGTGGCAGCACCTACCACCATGCCTGCGATGGCGCCATTGCCGTTCGTGCGTGGCCACATAAGTGACAGGATGATCAGCGGTCCAAACGCTGCACCGAAACCTGCCCATGCGTTACTGACCAGCCCAAGAACCTGAGAGTTTTCGTCAGACGCAATAACGGCGGCCACAATGCCCACAATCACCACGCTGACACGGCCTACGGCCACACTCTCTTGCTCGGTTGCTTCCTTGCGCAGGAAAAGACGGTAGAAATCCTCAGTCAGAGATGAAGACGACACCAGAAGCTGGCTGGAAATGGTACTCATGATCGCAGCAAGCAGTGCTGCATAGAGGAAGCCAGTGATCAGCGGATGGAACAGCAGCTCCGCCAGGATAATAAAGATCGTTTCTGGATCCTGGACGTCCAAACCATTGCGGATCGCATAGGCCCGGCCAAATACACCCAGAGAAACGGCACCAATCAGGGAGATAAGCATCCAGCCCATGCCAATGTTGCGGGCAACAGGTACATCCTTCAGCGTCCGGATAGCCATAAAGCGCACAATGATGTGCGGCTGCCCGAAATACCCAAGGCCCCAAGTCACTGCAGATAGCCACCCGATAAAGGTCAGTCCTGACGTCCAGGATAGCAGCGTAGGATCGACTTCATTCAGCGTCTGTGTCGCCTGGGAGAAGCCGCCGCCACCTTCGCCAAATAGTACTACCGCCGGCATAATGATCAGTGCCAGCATCATGATGCAGCCTTGCACGAAATCCGTCATGCTCACGGCCAGGAAACCGCCGACAACGGTGTAAATAAGCACTACGCCTAGCGTGATCATGACACCCATGGAGTAGTTGCTCATGTCGCCGAAGTTATAAATGCCAGAAAACGCACTCTCGAACAGCTTGCCGCCTGCCACTAAGCCTGACGCCGTGTAGACCGCAAAGAAGATAACGATAACGACGGCGGACACCGTGCGCAGGGAAAGCGCACGTGTCGGGAACCGATTCGCTAGAAATTCCGGAATGGTAATCGCATTGCCGTAGTGAACCGTCTGTTCACGAAGACGCGGTGCGACCAGAACCCAGTTGAAGAATGCACCGACAAGCAGGCCGATACCGATCCAGGCCGAGCCCAAGCCGGATACGAACATCGCACCGGGCAAACCCAGTAACAACCAGCCGCTCATGTCCGAAGCGCCAGCTGAGAGGGCCGCCACTTGTGGGCTGAGGGTTCGGCCACCGAGCATGTAATCTTCGGATGACGACGTTGCTTTGCGCATGGCATAAACGCCGATGGCGATCATGAGCGCAAAGTAACCAAATAAACTAATCCAAACACCAGTTGCCATGAAATATCTCCAATTCGTCAGGACGGAGCTAGCTCCGACAGGTTAGTGCGCTTACCAAGAAGAATCCGGTAGTGGCGCGGCCTTATTTTTGTTTACTCCTTTTCATATCCACGTTACTGGCCCCTGCGTGCGACCGATACTGTAGTCAGAGGCTACGAAGGTGAAGGCTATCGCTATATTGTTTTCAGCCATGAGACGGTTCCTTTTTAGGGAGTTTAGGTTATTGATGTGATGAGCGACTCACTCATCGCTGAGCGCCAGTAGCGACGCGTTGCCACCTAGAGCGGCGGTATTATTGGTGATCATTTTTTTCGGTCGCAAAGCGCAGCAGGTAGGGCTGACCGCCGACTTTGAGCGCGCTGCCGTATCGTGATCGCTGACGCGCGCCATCAGCGTGTCGAGATCAGTTTGCCAGTTGGCAGTGTCATGCATTTTCTTCGCATCGAGCATTGAAGCCCTCAAAAGTCAGAGCAGGAACGAATTGGCTACCGGTCGTTGTCCTTGAGTTAATGGACGAATGTAGAGCGAGCTGGTGCAGGGTGCATGTCTAAATCACGGCAAAACGTGTCAATTTCATGGCAAGCATATGAAGTTTTAGACATTAGTCGTGTGTGTAGGTGGTTAATTTACGTTAGTCGAGCTTCAGTGAGCTTGCCAGTGAGCTTGTCAACGGCGCGTTGACGAAATGTGTGTTACACCATGCCGAGGCGGGGCAATGTAAGGAAGCAGGGTGCGCATTTTCGCGGAAGTAGCGGGGAGCGATGCCGTAGCGGCGACGAAATGCATGGGAAAGCGCGCTTTGATTGGCAAACCCTGTTTGCAAAGCGATGTCGGTCAACGGTAAGCGGCTTTGGAGTAGCAGCTGACGCGCGGCACTTAGGCGTTCGCGGCGAACGTACTGCCAGGGAGAAAGGCCTGTTTGGGCACGAAAGCGAGCGGAAAAATGGGCTTCGCTAAGACAGGCGAGGCGGGCAAGGTCAGCGACGCGCAGATCCTCGCTCAGGTGATGCTGAATATATCGGTGAATATGCGCCAAATTGAGGCGCTTAAGTTGCGCCGTAGAGCCATCCCCGAGGCGTGATTTCAGTGCTCCGAGTAGCGTCACGGCGAGGCGGTCGTGCTGAAAATCGTCGCTACGTTGAGGGCTTTGCACGATCTCGCTATCGAGAAACGCTAAGTAGTGGCGCAATGCGGTATCGAGAGAAAAAAAACGCGGGGCATCGAACAGTGCTACCAGTTCGCGATGCTCGCCGGAAAGCGCGGGAGCCCGTTCAGGTAGATCTATGATCAGCTGACGGTTCTGGGGGTTGCCCGAGTAATAGTGCTCATGGTTCGCGGGCACAATACAACCGGAAAAAGCTTTTACGTGGCCGCCGAGACCTTCGATTTCAAATTCAGCTTCACCGCAAACGGTAATCACGATTTGATGGAAATCGTGAGCATGATGGCGGGTTGCGGTATCGAGAGGTAAGTGGCGAATAGTGCTGAACATAGCGATATCCTCGGTAGCACGTCTTATTGTTGGTGCAGTGCCATGCGCGCGGCAAGATGGTCACGCAGGGCCTTTAGCTCGGCTTGTCCTGTCGTATCCAGTAGCGGCTTGCCTTGGGCAATTTGCCAGCGGCGACCATGCTCCTCCATTAAACGTGCTGCGCGGCGGCGGACGCCGTCAAGGTACTCGTTGTGGCGAACGGGATAGCCGATAATGGCATTCCATTCGCTTTCGCTGACTTGGCTTTCCAGTGCCTTATCAAACAGAGCCAACAAATCTTCTGGCTCCGTGCGGTAACGCGGCGTGCGTGCTGTGAGCAAAATAGCCATTACACTGCCGATTACCAGCAAACATACGCCGAATACCAGTAAATAGAGCGCCATGCAGCGCCTCCAAAAGAGGGGTGAAAAAACGTGCGATAATACCTTCGTCCAGTATACGCTTACGCTGTGCAAGAAAAAATTCGCTAAGCTGACGAACTTTTCCACGTATGGTTGTCTGATTAAACACAGGCAACAAGCGATAGCAGTCGCTAAAGGTGACGTTAAAGGCTTTGTAGTTTTGTTGCACTGGCTATTGTTTTCGATCCCTTGCTTCCGCTGCTCAATGAGCAGCGGTTTTTTTTGCTTAAAAAATTGCCAAGAGGCGACAGTCGCCCCGGGTTAATGGCGGCGTATTTTCAGCAGTGCAATCAGTATGTCGCGACGCGTGACAATACCGACTAATCGGGTTTGCTCCACTACTGGGTAAACTTTGGGTTTTGCTCCCAGCATTTCTTGAGCAAGGTCTGTAATGCTCTTATTTGGCGTAACACTTAGTACTTCATTGCGCATCATCTCTTTGACTAAAGGCGCCTCACCGTCGTTGTAAATGCTATCAAGCACTTGTCCGAGCACATCTTGTTCAGAGATAAAGCCAATAAGCCGGTCGGCACCATCGACTACCGGTGCGCCTGGCAAGCGGTGAAGCGCTAGCCCTTGGGCAAGGGTTGTAATCGACGCTTCAGGGGAAACGCGGTAGCAGTCGCGGGACATGATATCGCGAACGGTATCGGGCTGCTTTTGACTCATGGCTATGCTCCTTAGAACTGACTGGCTGGCCGCTAGTCTGATTGTGGGTGCGGCGCTTACCGACATCACTCCCTTTTGCGTGACGACAAACGGACTCGCCACGCGTATGGGTACACGTTTACTGTAGTCAGACGATGGACAAGGTTCGAGCACCGCTTTCAACGCTAATGGGTTAACAATTTAAAGGAGCGACTTTTATGGATGCGCGTGAATATTTAAGCCGTAAAGGGGTTGGGCTGGACCGAGACCCCGAGCGCCCCAATACGCTGGAAGAAAAGGCTTGGGAGCGTGCGCGAGGGGCTGGGCATCAACGCCCGAAAGTCGGCACGCCCCATGACTGGGAGGAGTGGGAGCGCTACCACGATGATCTCGCCGAAGATGCCGAGACCATAGAGCAAAAAATTGATAAAAAAGCGCACCGCCAAGCGGAGCAAGCAGGTTCGGCGTCGAAGCAGGACGCAAGCGTTCAGCACTTTACGCCTCCTCAGTCTTCGTCAGAGGCGTCTTTAACTCAAGCGGAGGAGCAGCCTGCACCGTCGCCGGCGGAGCTTCCTGCGGGGTTGAAAACCGCCTATATCGCCCTTGCCGTACTACTGCCTCCGCTCGCGGTGGGGCTGCTCGGCGGGCGTGCTCGCAACGTCTTGATTGCGCTTGCATTGACGCTGCTTGCATGGGTGCCAGGCGCAATTTACGCCGTGCATTATGCTAACACCCGGCTAAAGCGAGGTTAACTTAACGCTGTTTTTGCGATTACCTCTTGGCAGTGTCAAAGAGCCCGGTATAATCTCGTCAACTTTATTTTAGTTTGAGGTTTACTATGACCTATCTGGTTGGCGTGACAGTGCTTTGGGCATTTTCTTTTTCATTAATTGGGGTGTATCTCGCCGGGCAGGTAGATAGCTATTTTGCTGTACTGCTGCGCGTTGGGCTGGCTTCCCTGGTATTTTTACCTTTTCTACGCCCCCGCCTTTTAAGCGGTAAACAGCGGGTGACGCTCATGGCAATCGGCGCCGTGCAGCTGGGTGTGATGTATATCTTCTTTTATCAATCCTTTTTGTTGCTCTCCGTCCCCGAAGTGTTGCTGTTTACCATCTTTACGCCGATTTATATCGCGCTGCTTGATGACGTCATGTTTGGTCGCTTTACCCCGTTTTACCTGCTGACGGCGCTACTGGCGGTGCTAGGAGCGGCGGTGATTCGCTATGACAGTATTGATAGCGGCTTTTGGGCCGGCTTTTTGGTGGTGCAGGGCGCTAATATGTGCTTCGCGCTGGGCCAGGTGGGTTACCGGCGTTTAGCCGCCGAGCTTCCGTCGTCGCTGCCCTGGCATAATGTTTTTGGCTGGTTCTTTCTCGGCGCGATGGCGGTGGTACTGCCGGCTTTCTTGCTGCTGGGCAACGCGGCGGCGCTGCCATCGAGCGGCTTACAATGGGGCGTGTTGGCGTGGCTGGGGCTAGCGGCCTCCGGCGGTGGCTATTTCTTATGGAACCGCGGCGCGACGATGGTGGACGCCGGAACGCTTGCGATCATGAACAACGCCCTGATCCCGGCGGGGCTGTTGGTCAATCTCGTGATTTGGAACCGTGAAGCTGATCTCACCCGTCTGGTGCTTGGGGCGCTTATCATCGCGTTGTCGCTGTGGCTCAATAACTGGTGGCGGGAGCGTCGCGGCTATAAAACGACATAAGTCGATTTGCCCGCTGTGATATGGATAGTGATAATGGGGCCTAATCTTAACGAGTTGGCCCCATGACGCATACGTCCTCATCGCAATCGCTACCGCCAACGGAAACCACCTCCGCGGATCGTCCCTTCAAGACGATTGGCTTGATCGGCCGACTGGGCAGTCAGAAAGTTGTCGATTCGCTCCGGCGTCTCGTGACGTATCTGGTGGATCACGATTACAAGGTGCTGGTGGAAGACCGCACCGCGACGGTCATTCCCGATCACGGGCAGCCAGAGGAGAGCCGCCGTGTGCTGGGTGAGCTTTGTGACTTGGTCATCGTGATTGGCGGCGACGGGAGCCTCTTGGGCGCGGCGCGCACGCTGTGTCATACCGGCACGTTAATCTTAGGCGTCAATCGCGGCCGGCTGGGGTTTTTGACCGATATTTCCCCAGATGAGCTGGAAACGCGAGTCGGTGAAGTGCTTGCCGGGGAGTTTGAGCGTGAGGAGCGTTTTTTGCTCGATGCTGAGCTCTACCGTGGCGGTGTCGCCGTAGGCAAAGGGGAAGCGCTTAATGAAGTCGTGGTGCACCCGGGTAAAGCGGTGCGTATGATCGAGTTCGAGCTCTTCATCGATGGCCAGTTTGTTTATAGCCAACGCAGCGACGGCTTAATTGTCGCCACCCCTACCGGCTCAACGGCTTACGCGCTCTCCGGCGGCGGTCCTATTATGCACCCCAAGCTTGATGTCGTGACATTGGTACCAATGTTCCCGCACACACTCTCAAGCCGCCCCATCGTGGTTGATGCTGCCAGTGAAATTCGCATTCATATCGGCGAAACCAATCAAACCTATCCGCATATCAGCTGCGACGGGCAAACCCGCTCAGTTGCCAAACCGGATGATGTTCTGGTCATCACCCGCAAACCGCAGCGTGTTCAGCTGGTGCATCCGTTAGGGCACAACTTCTACGAGGTGCTGCGCAGTAAACTGGGGTGGAGCAACCGGCTGGGAGATTGAGCATGGCGGCAAGTCAAATCGAAGGTTACGACCTTATCGGTGATATTCACGGCTGTGGAGCCACGCTAGCCGCACTTTTGCAAAAGCTTGGCTACGGCCAGCGCGACGGTGTCTATCGCCACCCGCGGCGCAAAGTAATTTTCCTTGGTGATTTGATTGATCGTGGCCCACGCATTCGCTTGGCGGTTTCGATTGCGCGACGCATGGTGGAAGCGGGCGAGGCGCATATCGTCATGGGTAATCACGAATACAACGCCTTGGCCTACTGTCACCCGGCCCCTGCCGGTAGCGGCAAGCGGTGGTTGCGCGAGCATACGCCGCGCCACAACCGCATTATTCAGGATACCTTGGAGCAGTATCGTGACCACACCAACGAGTGGGACGATACCCTAGCCTGGTTCAAGACAATTCCCTTGTTTTTGGAACTTGATGGGATCCGCGTGGTGCACGCTTGCTGGGATAATGCACTGATTGCCGAGCTGCGTCAGCGCAGCCTTAATGCCTGTATGGACGAGGCTTTTTTGGTCGAGTCTACCGACCCTTCAACGCAAGCGTTTCGGATTCTCGACCGCTTAACCCGTGGCACGCACATCCCGTTGCCAAGCGGTATTGAAATCCACTCCGGTGATGGTTTTACGCGTAAGAGTTTTCGTACCCATTTTTGGAGCCAAACGCCGCAAGTATGGGGCGATGTGGTATTTCAACCAGATAACTTACCCGGTGATTTGGAAGCGCGCCCTTTGACCGACACCGAGCGTGCTCGATTAAGCTATTACGGCTCGGATGAGCCGCCACTATTTATCGGGCACTACTGGTGCGAAGGGATTCCCGCCTTACCCACCGCCAATATTGCCTGTTTAGATTATAGTGCGGTCAAATACGGGCGTTTAGTGGCGTATCGATGGAGTGGTGAAACCGAACTGAGTGCCGATCATTTTGTGTGGGTACGAGTGCCGAAAGAAGAAAACGTCTTACCTCAACAGTGGGAAGTGGATGCTGTCTGAGCAAGGTGCTTGAAAATATACATAAAGTTACATATTTCTATCGCCATGGTTGAACTCCTTTCGCTTTTCGCTATCAGAATAAGTGTTCCCTTGAATGATCCCTTGCTTTTACCCGGCGGCTCCCCCCGCCGGGATTTTTTCGTGTGCGTGCCAAACGCCTAATTAGCAAGACAAATTCTCGCTTCAAAGCCCGACAGCGGGGAAAGGAGGTAAAGAAGCGCTAAGAAAGAGGGAGGGGTTGAAGAAGCATCGGTGGGTCAGAGTGGCTTAAAGTTACTGGGCCACAGCGATATTGTGCTCGCCATTGGGATGTTTCATGACCTGCATGGGCAAACCATAAATCGCTTCTAAGGTACTGTCACTCATCATATCGTTTGGGGTGCCATGAGCCAGTAGTCGGCCGCTATGCAGCGCTATCAGCTCGTCGCAGTAGCGCGACGCCATATTGATGTCGTGCAGTACGATAATCACACCCAGGTTCAGTTCGTCACACAGCTTGCGCACCAGCGCCA
>JBNJFC010000063.1:0-9712 GCA_051746485.1 Pseudomonadota bacterium | reverse complement strand
TGCGCGACGAAACGTGGATTGCTAGCTTGGATAGCCGCGTGGGGGTGTGGGTGATCCCGACCGATGAAGAGCGTGTGATCGCCAGCGACTGCTTAACGCGTCTCGGTTTGGTCTAGTGACTCGCTAATGATGATGGCAGTGGCGCCCATACTTTCCGCTTGCTGAATATGGGCGCCTTTGGTGTTTTAAAAACTGCCAAACAGCGTACCTAGCGTGATGACGCTAACCAGCGCGGCAAGCGGTAATACAATGGTCACCATGGCGAGGTTGCCATAAGACTGCCGATGGGTCAGGCCGCAAATCGTGAGCAAGGTGATAACCGCGCCGGAGTGGGGCAGCGTATCCATCCCACCAGAGGCCAGTGTTGCCACACGGTGCATTAGCTCCGGGTCAATGCCTGCTGCTTGCGCCATGGCCAAATATTCGCTGCCCAATGTTTGTAGCGCAATAGAGAGCCCGCCGGAGGATGAACCAGTAATGCCCGAGAGCACGCTCATGGCCACCGCTTCCGAAATTAGCGGGTTATCGGAGATGGTCAATACCGCATCGCGGATGATGGCAAAGCCTGCCAGGCTTGCAATTACTGCCCCGTAGCCCACCTCAGACGCAGTGTTGAAAATCGGCAGCAATGAGCCAATGCAGCCTTTATTCACCGTGGTCTTTAAATCAGCCCATTGTTTCCAGCGGGTGATGATCAGCCAAGCAGATGAGGTCAGCAACGCCACCAGAATCGCCCACAGGCCGGTCTGGCCGCTAGGGGAGACATTCTCGAACGCTTCGCTGATATAGCTTAGGTCAAGAGAGGGAAATACCGCGTAAGTAAATAGCCCATTCAATGCGATGACCATCACCAGTGGAATGAGCGCTAAGCCCAACGACATATCGGGAGTGGCTGAGGTGTCATCCGTTTCGGTGGGTGTGGTTTGCGGTGCATCTTCTACGCCATATCCTTCGCCGTTGGCTGCGGCCTTGCGCGCACGCGACTGAATGTACAGCGTGCCGAGGGTGAGCATGATAATACCGGCGATAATGCCAAGCCCAGGGGCGGCAAAGCTATTGGTTTCATAGTAGGGAATGGGAATAGCGTTCTGAATAGCGGGTGTGCCCGGTAGAGCGGTCATGGTGAAGGTAAAAGAGCCCAGCGCAATGGTTGCGGGAATCAAGCGCTTGGGGACATCGGCACGGAGAAAAAGTTCGCGGCTGATCGGGAATATCGCAAAAGCCACCACGAACAACGAAACGCCACCGTAGGTTAGCACCGCACAGGCGATTACCACGGTCAGTACGACGTGATGGGTACCCAGCTTACTCACGATACCGTTGGCGATGGCCTGCGCTGCTCCCGAGTCCGCCATCAGCTGCCCAAACAGGGCGCCGAGAAGAAACAGCGGGAAAAACTGAAAGACATAGTGACTCAGTGCTCCCATAAAGGTGTCGGTATAGGTGGGAAGCAAGAGCGGTGCATCGCCGGAAATGAGCACCGCGAGCATGGCCAGTAGAGGCGCCAGTAGCAGCACTGAGATCCCGCGATAGGCAAGAAACATCAGCAAAAGTAGGGAAATGATAATGGCGATGGTGCTCATTTGGGCTCCTATGAAATTGGCTGTTTACCATCTTGCGACGTTAATCAAACAGGCGATGGTAAGTAGCGAAGGCAATAGCAGCAAGCGTTAGAGATAAACGTCATGATCTTGGTCGCAGATTAAGGTTTATTTACTAGCAACAGCTTTTTAACTCGGCACTATCTGCTAAAATCCGCCGCTTTTCTGTAATCGCTTACTTATACATTCACTGACTCTTGCTAGGAAATTTCATGAATGCAGTAATTCTTGCCGTATTGGTGATGGTGGCGCTATCGCTGGCGCGGGTATCCGTGGTGTTTGCGCTAGTGGTTGGTGCGCTTGTCGGAGGCGTAGTAGGGGGCTTGACGCTTGAGCAAACGCTAGATGCTTTTCACCAAGGCGTGGGTGGTGGTGCGCAGGTAGCATTGGCATACGCCACGCTCGGGGCGTTTGCGGTGGCGATTTCTCGCTCGGGCCTGCCGGATTTGCTCGCCAAACGGTTGATTGCGTTACTCGGGCAGGAAACTAGCGCCGCGCATCAGTCGCGTGTAAAAACACTACTGCTTACCGCGGTGCTGCTGGTGGCGATTTCATCGCAAAACCTGATTCCGGTCCATATCGCTTTTATTCCGATTTTGATTCCGCCGCTTTTAAAGGTAATGAATCAGCTTAATCTAGACCGCCGTGCGGTGGCTTGCGCGCTGACGTTTGGATTGACGGCGCCTTACATGCTGCTACCCGTTGGGTTTGGCGCGATCTTCCTAAACGATATTTTGCTTGCCAACTTAAATAGTGCCGGCGAGCCGCTAGGGCTTGAGATTACCCGTGGCATGGTGCCGATGGCGATGGCGGTTCCCGTGGGTGGTATGGCGTTGGGGTTAGCCGTGGCGATTTTCTTCAGCTATCGAAAGCCGCGTCAATACCACAGTAGCGATGTTGTCAGTGCCAACGCCCATGAAGGACACTCCGTTCCGCAAGAGCCGCACACCTTGGGACTTGTCATGTCGGGCGTCGCCATTGCCGCGGCGCTGGGGCTGCAGCTTTATAGCGGCTCGATGATTTTAGGTGGCTTAGTCGGCGTAGCGCTTTTGTCGCTAGGCGGTATTTTTAAGTGGCGCGAGGCGGATGATCTTTTCACCAGCGGCATGCGGATGATGGCGTTGATTGGCTTCATTATGATTTCCGCTGCTGGGTTTGCCGAGGTGATGAAAACTACCGGGGAAATCGATGCGTTGGTGGAAGGGGCGTTTGCTCTGTTTGGGGATAACCGCGGCTTGGCCGCCTTGGTCATGTTGCTGGTGGGCTTGTTTATCACGCTAGGGATTGGTTCATCGTTTTCTACTATCCCGATTATCGCGGCGATTTTTGTACCATTGGCGGTACAGTTTGGCTTTTCCCCCATGGCAACCGTGGTGCTGGTGGGAACGGCAGCGGCGCTTGGCGATGCCGGCTCGCCCGCCTCCGACTCCACGCTCGGCCCTACCTCAGGGCTTAACGTCGATCGTCAGCACGACCATATCTGGGATAGCGTTGTGCCGACGTTTATTCATTACAATCTACCGCTGATCGGTTTTGGCTGGCTCGCCGCCATGATGCTATAAGGCGCTTTTAAGCGCCGTGCCGCGCCTTGCTACTCTTCCGGCTGGGTCGGTAAGTGCGATTCGACGGCACTGAGTAGACCTCGCAGCAGCGACAGTTCGCGCCGCGAGGGCTCCGCGCGAGCAAACAGCGCCTGCAGCTGCTCTTCGGTTCGCGCGTGGGGTTGGGTGATAAAGCCGCTTTTGTGCATCACCTGACGTAAGTGATCTTGAAAATAGCCAAACTGTTCGCGACTGGGCGGCGTTGCCTGCGTCGGTGTTTGGTAGGCAAAGCCGCTGTCAGGGCGCTTTCGAAAGCAGCGGTGAACCTCGTAGGCGAGAATCTGCACTGCTTGAGACAGGTTGAGGATGCCGTATTCCGGGTTCGCCGGGATGCTGACCTGATGGGTACAGGCACGGATTTCATCGTTGGTTAACCCCGAACGCTCCCTTCCAAATACTAGCGCGACAGGCGCCGCCGTGGCGTTCTCCACCACGCTCCCGGCCATGTCATCCGGCTCGTCAAAATGCGGTAACGGCATGTTGCGTAGCCGCGCGCTGGCGCCAACCACCTGCACACAATCTTTGACAGCTTCATCGAGCGAGCCAACAACGCGCGCGTTTTCCAGCAGGTCAGTGGCACCGGCGGCGAGTCGTGTCGCTTCGTCATCGGGAAATGCCCGCGGATTGACTAAGGTGAGGTGTTCAAGGCCCATTGTCTTCATGGCGCGGGCGGTGGCGCCAATATTACCGGGGTGAAACGTCTGAACCAAGATAATGCGGATATTGGAAAGCACGAAATTCGAACCTTAAGCAGGCGGTGGTTGGTACGTGAGTGAGTCATTAAGACACTGAGAAACCGCAATATTAACACGGCCATAACGCAAGAACCCCGCCGAAGCGGGGTTCTTGTTGACGTTTTGGCGTCAAATGAGCGGTTGGCTCAGGGGTGCATTACATCATGCCGCCCATGCCGCCCATTCCACCCATGCCGCCCATATCCGGTGCGGCGTCTTTCTCGTCCGGATCGTCGGCGATCATGCACTCGGTGGTGATCATCAGGCCAGCGACGGAGCCCGCAGACTGCAGGGCAGTACGCGTGACTTTCGCCGGGTCAAGGACACCCATTTCAAACAGGTCGCCAAACTCGCCGGTCTGTGCGTTGTAGCCGAAGTTGCCTTCGCCATCTTTTACACGGTTGATTACAACTGCGGCTTCAACACCGGCGTTGGTGACAATGTGGCGCATCGGCGCTTCCATGGCGCGCAGTGCCATGTTGATGCCGTGGTTTTGGTCTTCGTTGTCACCGGTGAGGCCTTGTACTTTGGTGAGTACTCGGATCAGTGCGGTACCACCACCAGGCACAACACCTTCTTCCACAGCGGCACGAGTCGAGTGCAGCGCGTCTTCAACGCGAGCTTTCTTCTCTTTCATTTCCACTTCGGTAGCGGCACCGACGCGGATAACGGCAACGCCACCAGCAAGCTTAGCGACACGCTCTTGGAGCTTCTCTTTATCGTAATCAGAAGAAGTCTCTTCGATCTGTGCGCGGATCTGGCCAACGCGAGCTTCGATATCACCTTCACCACCGGCGCCATCAATGATGGTGGTGTTCTCTTTGGACATAGTGACGCGCTTGGCGGTACCCAGATGATCTAGGGTCGCTTGCTCAAGCGTGAGGCCTACTTCTTCAGAGATCACGGTGCCGTTGGTCAGGATCGCGATGTCCTGCAGCATGGCTTTACGGCGATCACCAAAGCCCGGTGCCTTAGCAGCAGCCACTTTTACAATGCCGCGCATGTTATTGACAACCAGTGTCGCCAGTGCTTCGCCTTCAATATCTTCGGCGATGATAACCAGCGGCTTGCCAGCTTTTGCGACGGCTTCCAGTGTCGGCAGCAATTCGCGAATGTTGGAGATCTTCTTGTCCACCATCAGGATGAACGGATCTTCCAACTCAACTGCCATGGTTTCTTGGTTGGTCACAAAGTAGGGCGAGAGGTAGCCACGGTCGAACTGCATGCCTTCAACGACTTCCAGCTCGTCTTCGAAGCCACGGCCTTCATCGACGGTAATAACGCCTTCTTTACCGACTTTCTGCATCGCTTCGGCAATGATTTCACCGATACGCGCATCGCCATTGGCGGAAATGGTGCCGACCTGGGCAATCGCTTTTGAATCTGTGCAAGGCACGGATAGCGCCTGGATCTCTTTCACGGCTGCATTGACGGCTTGGTCAATACCGCGCTTAAGATCCATTGGGTTCATGCCCGCGGTCACACCCTTGAGGCCTTCCGTCACAATCGCCTGAGCCAATACGGTGGCGGTGGTTGTGCCGTCACCTGCGGCATCAGAGGTTTGTGAAGCCACCTCTTTCACCATTTGTGCGCCCATGTTTTCGAACTTGTCTTTAAGCTCGATTTCTTTGGCGACGGAAACACCGTCTTTAGTGACAGTGGGTGCACCGAAAGACTTTTCTAGCACGACGTTGCGACCTTTCGGGCCGAGTGTCGCTTTGACTGCATTGGCGAGAACGTCTACGCCGCGCGCCATGCGCTTGCGGGCATCATCGGAGAACTTAACTTGTTTAGCTGCCATGTTCGTAACTTCCTAACGGTTAAATATAAATGAACGATGAAATGGGTTAGCAAATAGCCAGAAGGGGATAGCTGCCTTCGCCTATTTAGCCTTCAACGACGGCCAGGATATCGGCTTCGCTCATGATCAAGACTTCTTCGCCATCGATTTTCTGCTTCTCGACGCCAAAGCCGTCTTTGAAAATCACGCTATCGCCCACTTTGACATCCAGTGCGCGGACATCACCGTTTTCCAAAATCCGGCCATTACCCACGGCTAATACTTCGCCGCGTGTGGGCTTTTCCTGGGCGCTGCCCGGAAGCACGATGCCACCAGCAGTGGTTTGCTCTTCTTCTACGCGACGGATAACGACGCGATCGTGCAAAGGACGGATATTCATGCTCACGTTCTCCTGAGTATCGTTTTGAGCCCTAATGGGCGGTTTCCAAATGACGCTTCTCATGGCGTGCTTAAAAAGCCTTGCCAACGAGAAGTGAAGGTAGTGTGACCTTCATTGTTAATGGCGAAAGGCAGGTGCCGCCGCCGAACTTGTGTGCTGCCTCAAAAGTGGGGGCTGGCGTTAGCCTTTCAAGGGGGAGAGGCGAAAAAAATGGCTTTTTTTTCTACCGCTGTGCTCTTAACAGTTCAGCGGCGAGGGCGTGGTTCATCGCGGCTGATGAAGTCACCCTCTAGCGGTTCATCTTGATGGGTGTTTGAGGATTTATCTGAGTGAGAGTTGGTGTAGGTCTTGCTTGACTGCTGGTTGCCCGCCTGGTGTTGTGCGTTCACGCTGGCTTTGAGCCCGAACCATGTCAGTAGCTTAAGCATCAAACGGCGAGCATTGGGTAGTAAGCACGCCAACCCAAGGGCGTCAGATAAAAAGCCCGGCGCCATTAACAGTGCGCCGCCAAAAATGAGTGCAGCGCCGGTCAAAAGCTCAGTTGAAGGAATCTCTCCAGCGTTCATTTTCTCTTTCGCGCGCGCCAATGTGGATGCGCCTTCGCGGCGGATGAGATGAAGCCCGCCAATGCCAGTGAGCAAAATCAATAACAAGGTGGTGAGAAGGCCGATTTGGCCGCCTATGGAGAAAAGGACCACAAAATCGAGCAGCGTAAAAAGGGAGATAAAAAGTAGTACGGGCATGGTTCGCTCCAACAATGTGCAGCTGAGAATATGGAGACGCTTAGGCGCTAAAGCAAGCGTTTGCCGGTGTGAGAATGGGAGTTGTCCGTGCCAATGTTGAGTCGTATGACCTTTTAGACGCGCTTTTATTTTCTTATGGGCTTTACTATGCTGCGCTGCATCATCAGTGCTATGTTTATCGTAGAACTGAGTGAAGTGCCTAGTTCTTGGTTTGATGCATCGCCCACGGTCGGTGCCGTTATATTCCCAATACATTGATTAAAGGTGGTGACGGATGGAGTTAAATAATCAAATTATCGCGATTACAGGAGGGGCTCGTGGCCTCGGGTTTGCTACGGCTAAGCGTCTTGGCCAGAAAGGAGCGAAAGTTGCCTTGTTGGATATGAACGCAGAAGCGTTAGATAGTGCCGTATCCAAACTGGCAAGTGAGGGTGTTGATGCCCAAGCGTTTGTCGTCAACGTGGCAGAAGAAGCCTCCGTTATTCAGGCATTTGCCGATATTGCCCAGCAGATGGGTACGCTTAGTGGCTTAGTGAATAATGCGGGGATTACGAATGATGCGTTGCTGGTAAAAGCCAAAGATGGCGAAGTGCAAAAGCGCATGTCGCTTGATGCCTGGCAAAGTGTCATCAATGTGAACCTTACCGGCGTTTTCTTATGTGGGCGCGAAGCCGCTACCCAGATGATCGAAGCGGGTAAAGAGGGCGTTATTGTTAATATTTCCAGCATTTCTCGTGCGGGCAATATGGGGCAGAGTAACTATTCAGCGGCTAAAGCGGGGATTCATGCGCTCACGGTAACCTGGGCAAATGAGCTGTCGCGCTATGGGATTCGTACCGGCACCGTGGCACCCGGCTTTATCAATACCGAAATGACCGCCGCGATGCGCCCCGATATGCTAGAGCGTATTGCGTCAGGGGTGCCGCTAAAGCGACTCGGCGAAGCCGATAACATTGCGCAAAGCATTGAGTTTGTTTTGACCAATGACTACTTTACCGGCCGTATTATTGAGTGCGATGGCGGTCTGCGTTTATAAATTACGTGTCGGGCCGCACGTCACGTCACCAATATTTAGCCAGCAGATAAAAATAAATGAGCTCCTCTGGGGTGATGACAAGCCTGGAAGCCTGTCATGGAAGGGGAGGAGCTACAAATTTGCGTTATATGTTGGCCACTGTCTGCGTTGTGAAAACGATACGTAGCTAATAATTTAAGGCTAAAAATAGTTACGTTGCATACGGCGCTGAAAATACATTTCAAGGCGTAACGTCATGGCCCAGCGCGGGTCGTAGCTCGACTCACGCGGGAAGTGCAATTCAGGAATGACGTCAGCAAACAGTACCCCTTTATGCAAATCGCGGCGGTAACGGGTTTGCAAATAGTAATTGGTCATACGTGGGTGAGATGCGCTCTCGCCAATGGCAATAGCCGAGTAGCGTAAAGCACTTCGGTCGTTTAGCCGATGGTTGAGTTCCGCTACTTCGCTATACTCTAGCGTGTCTTCTTCTTCGCGCCACTGAACAGTGGTAATAAAACGCAGATGCTTAGCGTCACTCAACGGCTTCCCTATATCCCAGCGTGTGCGTGCCGAGTAACCGTCATTATTAAACCAAGAAATTCGGTTGTTGGATTCAAGCTGCCAAGGGCTCTCGCCTAAATGCCAAAGTCGCTCGCTGGTGAAGCGCACAAAGGGGTCTAGCGGCAGACGTAAACGTACCCCGGCGCTGACATCGTTGCTCCAGTGTTCGCGTTTATCGCGTTTTTCCAACCACGTTAGTCCCAAAATCGAGGTGCGGCTGTCGCGTTGATCATTAGCAAGTCGGCCAGAGCCTTGCTCTTCTAGCGTGCCTTGGGACTCTTCAGGATCGCTTTCGATAATCAAGCGCAAACGCTCTTCAGCGGTCGGTAGATCAATTCGATAGCGAAGCGTTGTTTCAGCGTCGACGCCATCGCCTTCCATAAAGTCTAACTCTTGGCCAAGACGAAGATACGATTCGTTGTCAACGCTCATACTTTCACGGGTGCCGAAGAAGTTGTCGATATTGCGTGAGGTGCTATCGACCCAGGCGCCGACACGTTCTCTCGTAGGCTCAATGCGGTCACTTGCCCACTGAGGTAGGTCGCTATCGCTCTCATTAGCCATCGCCACATTCATAATCGCGCCGCTGCATAAGACGCTTAGCCAGCCAAACATCACAATTTGTTTCACAGGCGAGGCCTCTTCTTAAAAACCATATCTAACGTCATTTCAGCATTAATATGGACGGATGGCGATACTTTGCAAAAGAGAAAACAGTAACAGCTTTAGAAAAGCGAATCGATCAGAAGAGAAGTAAATTAACTGGGCAGTGTTAAGCTGATAAATAGAGTTACAAGCCGCAGCTTCGTTACGCTGGGCTTTGAATCATTCATCTTGGAAGGAAGGTAATGTAGAGGGAAGTCTTTACAATCAAGTTGGTGCGGATGGGGAGACTTGAACTCCCACGCCTTACGGCACTAGAACCTAAATCTAGCGTGTCTACCAATTCCACCACATCCGCAGAACTGGCGCATATAATAGCAGTTAATTTTTGAAAGTCAATCATCGATGTGAATTAGCGGTAAGGAGCAAAAAATGAAAACGCAGCAGCTGGGGCGTAGCCTCGTTGAGTGGGTAGAATGGAAGCTACGTTTGGCACTACCGGGCTACTGCGCTTTCTGCCTAGGGGAGGTGCGACTTGGCCAAGCTTGGTGTGCCCCTTGTTTTGTTTCGCTGCCTTGGAATCAGCATGCGTGCCGGTGCTGCGGCGAACCGCTTCCTTTTGTGTCGGCAACACCGTGTCGTGAATGTGTGAATTCGCCCCCTGCCTTTAC
>JBNJFC010000062.1:8483-9768 GCA_051746485.1 Pseudomonadota bacterium | reverse complement strand
AACGTCCCAGGCATCGGCGTGGGCGCTTAGCTCAGTATTGGCGGAGAGCGCGGCCGCCAGGTCAGGGTTTAAAGTGCCGTCAGTGGTTGTCGGCGTTACTGGGGCCAGCGTGGCACTGGCGTTAAGGTGAATATCCCGTGCCAAAACGGCGTTATCGCTTTCGCGCAGCACGCGCCCGTGGGTTAAGTCCAGCTCAGCATGGGGAATGGCCAGGGTGTCGCGGCTGAGGGTGGTTTGGCTGATACTGAGTCGCCCATCGCCCTCTAGGTTAATATCACCCAGACGCAGCTTTCGGATACCGTTCGCTTCTAAGGCGGCAATATGCAGCTCACCGCGCAGCAGCGCCAATAACGAGAGTTCGAGCGTGGCACGTTCGGCGTCGACAGAAAGCGCCAGCGTGCCGTCGTCGCGACTTAGTTTCAGCCCTTCGACTTCCCAGCGGCCGGGGTGATGACTACTGCCTTGGTCCCAGCTCACCTCGATGCCTTCTATTTGCGAAATACGGTTAGGCAACCACTGGCTATTGAGCAGCCAGTAGCTGCCCGCAAACCATAGCGCCACCAAGCCGAGGGTGATCGCCAGTGTTATCGCTAGCCATCGTGGTAAGCAGCTTTTGGCAGAGGGTGGGGCGGCTTTTTTTTCTGACGTTGTGGTCGGCATACGTGCGCTCTAAAAGACGGCTCCTGTTAAACGCGGTTTTATGGCATGATGCGCGGCGTTGTTTATGATGGTCGATTAACTTTAACGCTAGGCAGGCAGCAAACGCCATGTTCAAGGATTTTTACGCGCAGCGCGGAGAGTATGTGGTGATCTCCGCTGAGCAGGCCAGCCGCTTCGCCAAGGGCGTTGCCGGTGACTACAACCCTATCCATAATCCGGATGCACGCCGCTTCTGCGTGCCCGGCGACCTGCTGTTTGCGCTGGTGCTCGAACGCTTTGGGCTATCGCAAACGATGGAGTTTCGTTTTTTGAGCATGGTGGGCGCGGATACGCCCCTGCGCTTTCATGAGGCGGATGACGGCTCGATTCACGTCAGCGACGAAGGCGGTAAGTGCTACTTACAAGCGACGCGCGGGGGTGCCACTACCCACGAGGACGCCGCGGTTGATGCGTTTGTGCGCTGCTATGTGGCATTTTCAGGTAAAAACTTCCCGCACTATTTAAAGCCGCTAATGGAAGAAAAAGGGGTGATGTTCAACCCCAAACGCCCGCTGGTCATCTACGACAGCATGGGGTTTACCCTTGGGCGGCTCGACGGCTTGTCACCCGGTCTGGTGCTGACGCG
>JBNJFC010000062.1:0-8383 GCA_051746485.1 Pseudomonadota bacterium | reverse complement strand
CCGCTACGGGCTAAATCGCCAGCCAGACGCGCGGCGAGAGCGCTCGCCTCGGAACCGTCTGTGGGGAGGAGAATTCGCCCGATATGGGCCGTTTCGGTAATCTCAGCGTCGGCGTGTAGAACGGTCACGGGACCTTTGGCGCGGTGAATCACGGCGTTGCTGACACTGCCTTTTACCCACTTGCCAATTTCGCTTAAATGTCGGGCACCCATGACCAGCTGGGAGTTTTTATGCTGGCGTGCATGTTCGACGATAGCCCGTTCAGGCTGACGCACAAAGCTTGTATCGCGCAAGCGTACCTCTTCCACCGTCAGTGCCGAGGCAAAGGATAGGTCTTTGAGTGCACGGCGGGCCTCGTCAAAAGCAACATCGGCTTTGGCGTCTTGCTGTTCGCGGTCAAAGTCCACCTCGCCTTCACGGTTGGCGGGTAAATCGCTCAGTTCAGCGGGGTGTAAGGGCAATACGTTGACGAGTTGTAAGGTGGCGTGGTGAAGGCTCGCCAGTAGCGCGGCGTGGCGCGTGGCGGCGTTGGCCTCCTTGGACCCATCGATAGGCACGATTACCCATGAAATCTGATCGCTCATGCAAGGCTCCTTGCGTCTCTATTCAGCCGGTCCGGCCTCTACGTCGTTAGTTTAAGCGGGTGCCATCAACGTTTCCACTGCGGTATTCTCCACAATGGCACCACAATGAGTTTTGCCCATTACCCTATCAAACTCCTATAAAAAGCGCCGTTAGCGCTTTCCCGCTGGGCTGTCTTGCCGGACGGTCTCGCTGGTCTTTCTCGCTAAATAAGGGATCACCATGAACCAACGCAAAACGTTAACGCTGGCAGTGGCGGCCACTGCCTTAGCGCTCTCTTCACTATCGGCGCAAGCGCGTGATTTTCGCCTGGGTTTGATTACGCCGCCGCAGCATTTATGGTCAACCGAAGCTGAGGCGTTCGCTGATACATTGCACCAACGTTCAGGCGGCGAGCACAGCGTGTCGGTTTACCCGGCGCAGCAGTTAGGCAACGAAGCGCAGATGGTACAGCAGCTGCAAACCGGCGCGTTGGATATGGCGTTTTTAACCATTGCCGAGATTTCCAACCGGATTCCCGATTTCGGCGCGCTCTATGCCCCGTATCTGGTCGATGACGTCAACCACGCCGCAAGCTTGCTGCGCTCCGACGCGGCGGGTGAGCTTTTGGATTTAATGCCCCAAGGCGTGGGATTGGTAGGGGTAGGCTACGGCATGGTGGGGATGCGCCAGGTATTGAGCCGCGACCCAATTACCGCCGCCGAGGATATGCAGGGCTTGCGGCTGCGCATTACCCCCTTTGAGCCAATTCGCGATTTCTACACCGCCACCGGGGCCGCACCAGCGCCGATGCCGCTTTTGGAAGTTTACGATGCGCTGGCCAATGGCCAAGTTGACGCCATCGATATGGATTTCGACTCGATTTTGATCCTGAAATTCTACGAGCAGGCGGAGAACTTGCTGATTTCCAACCACATGATGTTCCCCATGGTGGGCGTAGTATCTGGGCGGGTTTGGAGCGAACTCTCCCCAGAGGATCGCGAGCTGATCGACACTACCATGTCCGAGCATCTGGAAAACGTGCTCTCTGGCTTTGAAGCGAAAGATGCCGCGCAGGAAGAGGAAATTCGCGCGCTGGATCTGAATATCGTCGAAGCGGATGCCGAGTTCTTTAGCGAGGCGATTGCCGAATGGGAAGCGATCTGGGCGCCCAAGGCCCCGATGTTAGACACGCTGCGTGAAGAGGCTGAGCGTCTGCGGGATCAGTAATGCTACAGCGTATATCCACCGGACTTGCCCGTGTTGAAGAGATTACTGCCGCCGCATTGGCGGCGGTGGTGACGTGCCTGATTCTTACCAATATCGCCTTCCGCGCCTTGGGTAGCCCCCTTTATTGGATCAGTGAGCTTTCGATCTACGCCATGATTTGGATGACGTTTTTGATTGCAAGCGTGGTGTTAAAGCGCCGCCAAGGGATTGCCGTAACGCTGCTGCCCGAAGCGCTGCCGCAAACGGGGCGCAAGATCGTGACCCTCTTTGTGGATAGTGTTGTGCTGGTGTTTGCGCTTTTAATGCTATGGCTCTGCTGGCAATGGTATCAGCCGCTGATGCTTGCCCAGCTAGGCTTTGATACCCAGGCGTTTCAAGGCGAGACATTTAACTTCATCTACGCCGAGAACACTTCTACGTTGGGCATCAAGAAATACTGGTTTTGGCTTATTGTGCCTTGGTTTGCGCTGTCGTTGACCCTGCACGGTACGGCGAATCTTGTTCAAGCCCTTTGGCAGTGGCGGAACCCGGCCGAAGAGCCTGCTGCGGAGACGCTGCTATGACCGTGATGGTATTTGCGCTGTTGCTACTTGGTGCTGTGCCGATCGCCTTGGTACTGGCGCTGACCGCCATGTGGTACATCTATGCCTCTGGCAATACGGTGCTTTTTGCGTCCTACCCGCAGCAATTGTTTAGTGCGATAGAAAGTTACGGCTTACTGGCGATCCCGCTTTTTATGCTTGCCGGAGAGTTGATGAATGAAGGCGGGCTGACGCAGCGGTTGGTTGCGTTGGCACGGATTTTTGTCGGCGGTTTCCGCGGCGGGCTGGCGTATATCAATTTGATCGCCAATATGATGATGGCGGCAATAATTGGCTCGGCGGCCTCGCAAATTGCGATTATGTCGCGCGCGATGGTGCCCGCCATGGAGCGAGAGGGCTACGACAAGCCTTATAGCGCAGCCATTACCGCCGCGGGTGGTTTGCTTTCGCCAATTATCCCGCCGTCGATGTTGTTTGTGCTGTTTGGTGTGATTGCGCAGGTGCCCATTGCCGAGATGTTTATCGCCGGGCTTCTGCCAGGGCTGTTACTCGGCTTGGCGTTTTTTATTGTGATTGCCGTGGTAGGGCTTTTGCAGCAGTACCCGCGCGGGCAGTGGCCCAGCCGCCAGCAGGCGCTTTCCGATTTTGCCTGGGGGTTACCGGCTCTCTCGATTCCGGTGATTATTATTGGCGGTATTGTGTTCGGCATCGCCACCCCCACAGAGTCGGCGGCGCTGGCTTCATTAGCCGCGCTTTTAATTGGCCGCTTTGTTTACCGTGATCTTGATATGGGGCGGTTGCCCCAGGTGCTGCGTCGCACAGCGGTTAACGCCGGGTTGGTGATTATGCTTATCGCTGCAGCCGGGGTGTTTGGTTGGGTGGTGGTGTATGAGCAATTGCCGCAAACGGCTGCCGCCTGGATTGCGGCGCTGACCACCGATCCGTTTATGTTTTTACTGCTGTTGATCGGCGTATTGTTATTGGTCGGTATGGTAATCGATGGCATCGCCGCGCTGATTCTGGTGGTGCCGATAGTGCTACCGATTGCGCAAAACCAGTTTGATATCAGCGCGTATCAGTTTGGTGTGGTGGTGTGTTTGACGCTCGTGATGGGGCTATTGACGCCGCCTGTCGGCGCCGGGCTTTTCGTGGCCTCGTCGATGACCGGTGTGCCACCGCTGAAAATCTTTCGCGCGCTGCTGCCGTTTTTGCTGGCAACGCTCATCATACTGGTGCTACTGGCTTGGCAGCCCTGGTTAACGGAGGCGCTAATCAGCCGCTAGCGGCCCCTTGCAACATAAATCCAGCGCACGGCGGAAGGAGCATTGACCCCACCTTGAGAATCTTGTTTACTCGCGTAACGCCCCGTTGACGCTTACGTTAACTTACTGCTATACCCTTTACCCACAATAAACATAAAGACGATAGGAGAAACCGCATGTCCGTTCGCGAAATCCCCATGTATATCGATGGCAAGCCGGAAATCTCGCAAAGCCAAGATTGGCATGATGTGGTCAACCCAGCGACGCAGGAAGTCGTGGCGCGGGTACCGTTTTGTACCGCTGAAGAAGTTGAACGTGCAGTGGCAAGCGGCAAAAAGGCGTTTAAAGAGTGGCGCAAAGTGCCGCTGGGTAAGCGCATGCGCATTATGCTCAAGCTACAAGCACTGATCCGCGATAACACCGCCGAGCTTGCCGCGCTGATTACCGAAGAGCACGGCAAGACCCTGCCGGATGCGGAAGGCGAAGTGGGCCGCGGGCTGGAAGTGGTCGAGCACGCGTGCTCCATTACTTCGCTACAGCTTGGTGAGCTTGCAGAAAACGCCGCCAATGAAGTCGACGTTTACAGCATGCATCAGCCGCTGGGTGTTGGGGCGGGTATCACCGCGTTTAACTTCCCCATCATGCTTCCGTGTTTTATGTTCCCGCTGGCCATTGCCACCGGTAATACCTTCGTGCTCAAGCCCTCCGAGCAAGACCCAAGCTCTACCATGCGTTTGGTCGAGTTGGCCCACGAAGCGGGCGTCCCTGCGGGCGTGCTGAACGTGGTCCACGGCGGGCCGGATGTGGCTAACCAGATCGCTGACCATCAAGACATCAAGGCGCTGTCGTTTATCGGCTCCACCCACGTGGGCTCGCTACTCTATAACCGTGCCGCTGTGGCGGGTAAGCGCATGCAGTCGATGATGGGGGCCAAAAACCACTGTGTCGTGATGCCGGATGCTAACCGCAGTCAGGCCATCAATAACCTGCTAGGGTCGGCCTTTGGTGCCGCCGGACAGCGCTGCATGGCCAATTCTGTTGTGGTGCTGGTAGGCGATGCGCGCGAGTGGCTTGAGGATATCGTTGAAGGCGCGCGCGGCATGAAAGTGGGCCCAGGCACCCAGCGTGACGCCGATCTGGGGCCACTGGTGTCGCCGCAGGCCAAAGAGCGTGTCGAGCGGCTGATTACCGCGGGGGAAAAAGAGGGCGCCAAGTTAATGGTGGATGGCCGCGGTTGCACGGTCGATGGCTACCCCGAGGGTAACTTCGTTGGGCCGACCCTCTTTGCCGACGTTAACGCCGATATGACGATTTACCGCGAAGAGATATTTGGCCCGGTGCTGTGCGTGGTCAACGTGGAAACATTGGATGAGGCGATTGAGTTTATCAACGCCAACCCCAACGGCAACGGTACCTCAATCTTTACCAACTCCGGTTGGGTAGCGCGCCGCTTCGAGACCGATATCGACGTGGGCCAGATTGGTATCAACGTGCCGATTCCGGTGCCGGTGGCTTACTTCAGCTTTACCGGTTCGCGTGCCTCCAAGCTTGGCGATCTCGGGCCTAACGGCAAGCAGGCAATTGCATTTTGGACGCAAACCAAAACCGTTACCGCGCGCTGGTTCGAGCCTGAAAACGTCTCCAGCGGTATCAACAGCACCATTTCACTGGGCTAGTCGCCTTCTGAATATACAACAAAGCCCCGTACACGGGGCTTTGTTGGTTAGGTTTTGTTGGGCAAGCGGTGGAATATGCTGTGACGACGTTAAGCGGTCTCAAACAGCGGCGCGCTTGCGATGAGTAAGCGCTTAAAAGGCTCTAGCTGACTTTCGTGCAGTATTAGGCGTGTTCTTTCTGTGGCGAAGTGGCGCCCCGGTGGAACCAAAAACGCGAACTCTCCCTCTTCCAGGTGAAACTCGTGAATTTCGCGCATGCCTTGGGAGGTACGGCACTGGCTGCTGCGGTAGGCGTCATCCTCACCGTATACGAGGCGATGATACATCTTAAACAGGGTATAAAGCGCCAGACCGCCCTCAAAGGAGGGCCAGCGTGCTGGCCGGGCTCTGGTTTCATCGTCTAGCGGTTGGCCGTCGGCCTTGGCATCGGCCATCGCGTCGCTTAGGGGCTTGGCCAGAATCGAGCCCTTTTGTTCGGGAAATGCCGCGTTGTTTTGCATGGCCGCCGTAAATTCGTCTGCTGCGCGATGCAAGTCGGTGATGTCGCGAAGAGGATATTCCATGTACTTAAGATCGTCGGGCTCGCAGCCACCGTTCTCCCAGCCGTGAATCACACGCAGCGTGAGAAGCTCATGCTGCATGGGGCGAATGGCCAACAAATAGAGCATCACACGGATATGCAGCTGGCGCTCGTGACTGTCGTTGTCAAATGCGTGGTAGGGGTCGGCAAATAGCTCGTGAAGACGCCCGGGGGTATGTTCCTTCGCTTCGGTATAGCGCATGAGGCTTCCCTATAAACTCACGGTGGCGCAGGTGGCGCCTTTATAGCGGATAAAAGTCGATGTATAACCCATACAAAACAAACTTCAGTATGGCGAGCCAAGCGGCAGATTAAAAGAGTCAAACGACGGAATAGCGCGTTTGTTTTGGTTTTCTTACGTAAACGGTACCCGCAAACGTGCGACGTTAATTCTACAACAATAAGGAGAGGTTTTATGACGTCATCCATTAGCCGGTTTAGCGTACCAGAATCATTGGAAGCGCTGCCCGATGATATTCGCGACACCATATTGGCCGTGCAGGAAAAAGCTGGCTTTGTGCCCAACGTGTTTTTGATGCTGGCCCATCGCCCGGCAGAGTTTCGCGCTTTTTTCGCGTATCACGATGCATTGATGGAGCGTGAGTCAGACACCTTAACCAAGGCAGAAAAGGAAATGATTGTGGTCGCGACCAGCGCGCGCAATCGTTGCCTTTACTGCGTGGTCGCCCACGGTGCGTTGGTGCGTATCTATAGCAAAAACCCAGAGCTTGCCGATCAGGTGGCGGTGAACCACCGTACCGCGCCCATTAACGAACGCCACCGCGTGATGCTCGACTTTGCCATGTACTGTGGCGTGGAGGTCGGCGAGTTAACCGATGCTTGGGAAGAGCGGCTCACCAATGTCGGATTTACCCGCGAAGATATCTGGGATATCGGCGCCATTACGGCGTTTTTTGCGCTGTCTAACCGGGTGGTGACGCTTACGGGTACACCGCCTAATCAGGAGTTTTATCTGATGGGGCGTGTGCCGCGGGAGAAATAACGCGGTGGCCATGGCTTTACTGTCCGCGCTAATTGCGTAACCATATTCACCACGGATATTCCGTTTCACAATTTAATTCACTGTCGCCAGGGGAGCCCAATTGGGCTGAGAACGCACACACTCGTGCTGACCCTGGAACCTGATCCGGTTCGTACCGGCGGAGGAAGTGCGACATGCCTTACCTAACCACTGCGGCACTGGCCGCGGCGCTTTTCTGTTTTGCTTATCTTGGCCTGCGCGCACGTCGCGCTGATGGCCTCCTGGATGATTACGTCACCGCGCGCAACTCCCAATCGGCGGGAACGCTGGGGCTTTCGTTTTTAGCCTCAGGAATGGGCGCGTGGATTTTGTTTGCACCGCCGGAAATCGGCGCTTTTGTCGGGCCGGTAGCGCTTGCTGGCTACGCCATCGGCTCAGCGCTGCCGTTTATCGTGCTTGGCCTTTATGGCCCCAAAATCCGCCAGGCGCTGCCACAGGGGCGCAGCATTGCCGAGTTTGCCGAGGCCTGTTACGGACGTGGCGTGCGGCGCTGGGTGTCCCTGGTGTCGGTAGCCTACATGGCGTGTTTTCTTGCTGCCGAGCTAACGGCTATTGGCGCGATTACATCGCTACTCTCGGATGTGCCGCCGGCGTTGGTGATCTTGGGCGTGGCGCTTACCACGCTGGCGTACACCGCCGTGGGTGGCTTACGGGCGAGCCTTGCCACCGACCGCTGGCAAGCGTGGTTGTTGATCGCACTGTTGCTGATTGTGGGTGGTGTTGCGCTCACGGCGCTGCCTGAGTTGCCACAAACCGCCGCGCTGCCTAGCGCCCCAATAGGGAGCGCATTAAGCGTGGCGCTCACCTTGGTCATCGCGGTTACCGCGGCGAACTTGTTTCACCAAGGCTACTGGCAGCGGGTATGGGCCGCCGAGAATGACCAAAGCCTGGGGCGTGGCGCCTGGCTGGGTGGCGGTGCGACCGTGCTGGTGGTGATGCTGGTTGGGAGCCTCGGGATTGTGGCAGCAATGAGCGGCGTCGCCCTGGGCGAGCCGCCGATTCCCTTTTTTGCGCTACTAAGCGAAGCGCCAAGCTGGTTGGCGCTACCGGCGCTGATACTGGCGGTAACGCTGGTGGCATCCAGTGTCGACACACTGCAAAACGGCATCGCATCGTTGGCGGCAGGCAATAGCCGCCAAAGCCGTTGGTCACTGGCGGCGGCGCGATGGGGGACGGTCGCGCTGATGCTGCCGGTGGTGGTAGTTGCCCTGCAGGGACTCTCGGTGCTGCGTTTATTTTTGATCGCAGACCTGCTCTGCGCGGCGATTGTGATCCCCGTGCTGCTCGGTTTGTGGCAGCGGATGACGCCGCGCGCGGCGGTGGCCGGCGGCGTTGCCGGTATGCTTGGCGCGATTTTCCCCGGCTGGGTAGCTCAAGGCAGCTTAAACGCTGGGCTGATGGCGGCAAGCTTCCCCAACAGCATTCCGACGCTGCCGCCATTTTTGGGCGCATTGGTTGCCTCTACCCTGGTGAGTGTGGTGGTGGCGAAA
>JBNJFC010000061.1:0-9789 GCA_051746485.1 Pseudomonadota bacterium | reverse complement strand
ACGCATTTGCGGGCGAAATGCGCCGATCAGATCCAGATGCGTGCCGGGAGTGAGCCACTCGCCCTTGATCAGTGGCTCGGTGGAGAGCGTCACGCAGCTAATGATGTCGGCTTCTGCCGCGCCGTCAGCCAGTTCTTCCACTACTTGTGTCTCGAAGTGTTCGGCGTAATCGTCGGCAATCGCCGCTGCCTTACTGGGGTTGCGCCCCCAAACCAGCACCCGCTTGATGGGGCGCACGCTTGCGTGAGCCTCGATCACCATGGGCGCCAGCTTGCCCGTGCCCACCACCAGTAGCGTCTCGGCGTTTTTATTCGCCAAGGCTTGAGCCGCCAGTGCAGAAGCCGCAGCCGTACGACGCCGGGTTAGCTCGCTGCCATCAATACACGCTAACGGCTGGCCGTGCTTGCCTTCGCTAAGCAGATAAAGCCCGGATATCGCGGGGATACCGTGGTCGGCATTTTGCGGAAATACGTTGACCATCTTGACGCCGATATAACCCGCGGCTTCCCAGGCGGGCATTAGTAGCATAGTGGCCTCGCCATCCGGACGGTGCATGGCATGGTGATGGCGTGGAGGGGACTCAACGCCGTTGACAAACGTCGTGTGTAGTCGCTTGATCAAACCGTCCCAGCTAAGCGTTTGAGCGACTTCTTCGGCAGATACGACCCGCATATCAGGCCTCCGGTAACGCAGCGATGACCATGATTTCCACCTTCCACTCAGGCTTGGCGAGCTTGGCCTCCACCGCCGCGCGCACTGGCGGGCGTCCGGGTACAACCCAGGCATCCCAGGCGGCGTTCATATGGTCGAACTCCGCCATGCTAGTGACCCAGATTTGTGCCGAAATCAGATGTTCTTTTGAGGTGCCTGCTTGCGCCAGCAGTGTGTCGATACGTGCCAGCACTTGCTCGGTTTGGCCGCGCATATCCGCGCTAGCATCGGTGGGAACTTGGCCTGCGAGGTAGACGGTGCCGTTGTGAACCGCGACTTGGCTCATCCGCGCATTGCTGTCTTGGTAGGTAACGCTCATTGGGTCTCTCCTTGAAGGGGGCTCTTCAAAGAGTAGAACGTTCAGCAAAAATTACTTGCCCGACACTGCGGCAGATTTGCCCGAAAGTCATGCAGGCCGTTATGTGGCGGAAACGAGTAGGAAGAGGGACTAACGGTCTGAAGAAGGGGAAAGCTCAAAATAGCGCCGATAGGCACGGGAGAAACTACCTTGATCGCGAAAGCCCACCAGCATGGCGATATGCCCCAGGCTGAGCGCGCTGTGGCGCACTAATGTCCGCGCGTGCTCTAAACGCCTACACTGCACATACGCCAGCGGCGTCACGCCGGTCAGCTCACGAAAGCAGCGATGAAAATGCCCTGGGCTTAGTGCACATAGAGCCGCTAGCTGTTCCACACGAATCTCATCGGCCAGATGCTGATCCAACCAAGCATCTAAACGGGCAAGATCAAGCCGCTCGCTGATAAAGTGCTTGCCCAGCTGCTCAGTCGCTTCAGGGGTGGCGTCGTGCAGATACATGGTCAGCGCACGTAACAGCAGGATGGCGATTTCATTCTGCAGCGCGGGGCACTGTTCAAGTTGATTGGCCAGGGCGTGGGTAAGCTGGCTTAACGCCGGGGGAACGCTGAAAAAGCGCGGCTTGTCGAAGAGCCGCGCAATTTCGTCACTTTTATCAAGCGACGTCAGTTGGGCGACGGGGATATCCAGCACCAACGTGCGGTTGCTGCCGTCGCCCTGGAATTCGTGATGACGCGTCGAGGGAATCAGACACCCTCGACGGGCGGTCACCCTTTCCCCCTGCCCCTCCATCGAAAGCTCCGTCACGCCACAGGTGGCCAGAATAAGCTGATGAAAATCGTGAGTATGGGCGACCGGCTCTCGGGTTAAATTGCGGCTATGCAAATCAAAAAGTGCCATAACGAGATACCGTCTTACGTCGAAGGCTATTTAGGCACTTTGACACCCCCCACCTGCAGCTCTATGGCGCTTGTGGTGGGGGGATTCCCAGGTCGTCGCCTTCCTGGTTTCTGCTTCCAAGACGATTGCCCGAGGGAATGGCTTGATTATCGCCGCAAAAATCCCAGTGGGGATTTTTACGGTGGCGAGCCAACTCATATCCCCCAGGTCTCACATCGTCTCCACAGACGTATCTTTCCGAATGCCCTTCGGTAGGCCGTGTCGACATGCGTAGTATAGCAATGTACAAACCGTCAGCAAGGGTATACTCCCTTCGCGCTAGGCGACTCAGGAAGCGGTTTTACGCGCCGTTGGAGAACACGGCTGAGCAAGAAAAAGCGAGGGAATAGCCAACTGTGCGCTGACGTTCTGCTGGGATGGGACACTGGTAGCAAACCTTCTACCACTGCACAAAAAAAGCCCAACCAGCAATGCCAGTAGGGCTTTACGCGCTGCATGACGGCAACGGTTTAGCGGTTAGGGCGCAAGAGGCTGCGCCCTTAGCCGTGATTTAGCTATTGAATACCAGCTTACCCTCTTCTGCGCTGACGCGAATGATGCTGCCAGGGGCAAACTTGCCAGCGAGCAGGTCTTGGGCCAACGGGTTTTCAATCCGGCTTTGGATCGCCCGCTTGAGTGGCCGCGCGCCAAAGACCGGGTCAAAGCCCACCACGGCCAGCTGTGCCATGGCGTCATCGCTAACCTCAAGCCCCAGATCATGCTCGGCTAAGCGCGCTTTCAAGCGCTCCAGCTGAATCGCGGCGATGGCCTGAATCTGCTCTTGGCCGAGGGCGTGGAACACCACCACCTCATCGATACGGTTAATCAGCTCTGGACGGAAGTGGTTGCCCACCACTTCCATCACGGCATTTTTCATGCCTTCGTAGTCGCTGTCGTCACCGCCCATGCGCTGGATAATATCAGAGCCCATGTTCGAGGTCATGACGATCACGGTGTTACGAAAGTCCACCGTGCGTCCTTGCCCATCGGTTAAGCGGCCATCTTCGAGCACTTGCAGGAGGATATTGAACACATCCGAGTGGGCCTTTTCCACCTCGTCCAAAAGCAGCACGGAGTAGGGCTTACGCCGCACCGCTTCGGTCAGGTAGCCGCCCTCTTCGTAACCCACGTAACCGGGAGGCGCCCCGATCAAGCGCGCCACGGAGTGCTTCTCCATGAATTCCGACATATCGATGCGCACCATCGACTCTTCGGTATCGAACAAGAAGTTCGCCAGCGACTTACACAGCTCGGTTTTGCCGACCCCGGTTGGGCCGAGGAATAAAAACGAGCCGTTGGGGCGGTTCGGGTCGGCAAGCCCCGCGCGCGAACGACGCACGGCATTCGCCACGGCTTCGACCGCTTCTTCCTGACCGATGACCCGTTCGTGCAGCGCTTCCTCCATGCGCAGAAGCTTGTCACGCTCGCCTTCCAGCATTTTCGCTACCGGAATGCCGGTCCAGCGGGAAACCACCTCGGCGATTTCTTCTTCGGTGACGTTGGAGCGCAGCAGCTGGTGGCTTGCGGTATCGGCGGCTTCGCCCTCATTGCTCTCGGCGATTTTCTTCTCAATTTCGGGGATCTTGCCGTACTGAATCTCCGACATGCGCCCGAGATCGCCCTGACGGCGCGCCTGCTCAAGGTCAATACGCGCTTGCTCAAGCTCGGCTTTGAACTGCGCGGCCCCCTGAATACTGGCTTTCTCCGCTTTCCAGATTTCATCCAGGTCAGCGTATTCGCGATCCAGCTCGTGGATCTGATTATTCAGCGCTTCCAACCGCTTTTTCGACGCTTCGTCAGTCTCTTTCTTCAGCGCCTCTCGCTCCATTTTGAGCTGAATCAGGCGGCGGTCGAGCTTATCCATTTCCTCCGGCTTGGAGTCGAGCTCCATACGGATACGCGAGGCCGCCTCGTCGATCAGGTCAATCGCTTTGTCGGGCAGCTGACGGTCGGTGATATAGCGCGTGGAGAGCTTCGCCGCGGCAATGATCGCCGAGTCGGTGATATCCACGCCATGATGGACTTCGTAGCGCTCTTTCAGCCCGCGCAGAATTGCCACGGTGTCTTCCTCGGTGGGCTCGTCCACCAGCACTTTCTGGAAGCGCCGCTCAAGCGCCGCATCTTTCTCGATGTACTTTCGGTACTCATCCAAGGTGGTGGCACCCACGCAGTGCAGCTCGCCGCGCGCCAACGCCGGCTTGAGCATATTGCCCGCGTCCATGGAACCCTCGGCTTTGCCCGCACCGACCATGGTGTGCAGCTCGTCGATAAACAGAATCACGCGGCCTTCTTCCTGAGCGAGCTCTTTCAACACCGCTTTTAGGCGCTCTTCAAACTCACCACGGAACTTGGCCCCCGCCAGCAGCGCGCCCATATCTAACGACAGCACACGCTTATCCTTGAGCCCCTCCGGCACCTCGCCATCGACGATGCGCTGGGCCAACCCTTCGACGATGGCGGTCTTACCCACGCCCGGCTCGCCAATCAATACCGGGTTGTTTTTCGTCCGGCGCTGCAGCACCTGAATGGTGCGGCGGATCTCGTCATCGCGCCCGATCACCGGATCAATCTTGCCGCTGGCGGCGCGTTCATTAAGATCGAGGGTGTACTTATTGAGCGCCTCGCGCTGATCTTCGGCGTTGGGATCATCGACCTTCTCGCCGCCGCGCACGCCTTCAATGGTGGTTTCCAGCGCCTTGCGCGTTACGCCAGCGTCTTTTAAAGCCTTGGCGACCTGGCCCATCTCAAGGGCTGCCAGTAGCACAAGCTCCGAGGCGATGAATTGATCACCGCGCTTTTGCGCTTCGCGGTCGGTCAGGTTGAAGAGCTTGATCAAATCTCTTGAGGGCTGCACTTCACCAT
Source organism: Pseudomonadota bacterium (assembly GCA_051746485.1). GTDB lineage: Bacteria > Pseudomonadota > Gammaproteobacteria > Pseudomonadales > Halomonadaceae > Vreelandella. Next base: position 4,961 of record JBNJFC010000061.1, on the reverse strand, counting down.
CGAACTGGCTGACTTTGGGTAAGTCATCTAGCTGTTGGTTGAGGCCATCGCGCAGCCGCGCGCTATCACCGCCGGCTTTCTGCACCAGCGCTTTGATGCCGGTATCTTGATTGTCGAATAGCGAAAGCAGCAGATGAACGGGCTCTAGCTGGTTGTGCCCATGGCCAACGGCCAGCGACTGCGCATCGGCAATCGCGTTTTGTAGCTTGGCGGTAAACTTATCGAATCGCATAAAAATCTCCTCCGGGATGACGGCACGTTTGGACGCACCGTTTCGACCCTTGGCAGTACTTGTTGACTGCACTTACTGACAGTAACTGCGGCTGTCATTGGTGCCGCACTTGACAGTAGAGATGGTGTCAGTTCTCGGCACTTTCAAGAGGAGATCTTAAAGAAGGGAGAGCTACTTGAGCCAGATCACGCTGGCCATGCGTCCGGTGCGGCCATTGTCACGACGGTAAGAATAAAAGCGCGGTTCACAAGCCGTGCAAAAGTGGCCACCGCTGACATGATGGATGCCCAGCGCTTCAAGCCGCAGCCGCGCCAAGCGATACAAATCGGCCATTTGGTGCCCTAACCGGTAGGGGCTGTGATCAAACGCTTCCTCTGCTGCGGGGTTCACGGCAATAAAGGCGTCGTACACTTCCGGACCCACCTCGAACTGAGCGTTAGAAATAGCTGGCCCCAGCCACACCAGCACATCGTCCGGCGGCGTGTTGAGCGCGGCCACGGTCGCTTCTAACACACCGCCCGCTAACCCGCGCCAGCCCGCATGGGCAATCGCCACACGGGTGCCGGCACGGTCGCAAAACAGTACCGGCAAGCAGTCAGCGGTCAGCACCACACAGGCGTAGTCGCGGGACTCCGCGAGAGCGGCATCCGCTTCGGGCGGGGATTTCTGGAAGTGTTGCTGCACCCGCGCCCCATGGGTTTGGTTAAGCCACATCAGAGGGCGCTCGTCGCTTAGCTCTTTTTGCAACTGGCGCCGGCACAGGTCGACGTGGTCCGAGTTATCGCCAACGTTATGCGCCAAGTTAAAGGCGGCAAAATCGCCCTGACTGGGACCGGTCTCACGCGTGGTGACAAAAGCCCCTACGTTAGGCGGCGCCGGCCAATCGGGCATAATTAACGTGGGACGCAGGTCAATAGCGTCGCTCATGACAGCTCCTTATGGCGCTTTAGCGCATGGTCGCGTGATCTTCGCGCAAGTAGTCCAGCAACATTAGCAGATCATCCGGCAGCGGCGCGCGGAAGGTCATGGTTTGCTCGGTCTGCGGGTGAACAAAGGAGAGCTTGCGCGCGTGCAGCGCCTGACGCGGAAATTCGCGCAGGATCTCTTTTAGCGGCTCGGCCGCTCCCGGCGGCAGTTTTGGCCGCCCGCCGTAGACCGGGTCGCCAATCAACGGGTAACGCGCATGCGCCATGTGAACACGGATCTGGTGGGTGCGCCCGGTTTCTAGCTTGCAGCGCACGTGCGTGTGGGCACGAAAGCGCTCCACCACGCGAAAGTGCGTCACCGCCGGTTTACCTGAGGCATTCACGGCCTGGCGCTTGCGGTCTTTCGGGTGGCGGCCAATCGGCGCATCAACGGTGCCGCCTGCCACCGGGGTACCAATCACCACGGCGTCATATTGGCGCGAGACCGTGCGCGCTTGCAGCTGCTCGACCAGCGCGGTTTGCGCCGGCAGCGTTTTCGCCACCATCATCAGCCCGGTGGTGTCTTTGTCCAGGCGGTGAACAATACCGGCCCGCGGCAGTTGGGCGATTTCGGGGTGGTAGTGCAACAGTGCGTTGAGCAGCGTGCCGTCGGGATTGCCCGCCGCCGGGTGAACGACCATGCCGGCGGGTTTATTGATCACCATCAAGGCGTCGTCTTCAAACACCACGTCCAGTGCAATCGCCTGCGGCTCAAAACGCCCTTCTTCTTCCAGCGTGGCGTTTAGGTCTAACGTTTCATCGCCGTGAAGCTTGGTTTTGGGCTTAACACGGACACCATCGACGGTGAGGTCGCCAGCGTTGATCCACGCTTTCAAACGCTCACGCGAATAGTCGCTGAACAGCTCAGCCGCTGCTTGGTCTAAACGCGCGCCGGCAAGGGTTGCCGGTACCCGCTGCGTGGCTTCAACAGTGCGGGGCATAAAGGTTCCTTTTACGCACCTCAGTTTTACGCAACGTTTTTAACAACGTTTTTCACAACAATGGCTTTACGCCTGCGTTTTGCGCTGAGGTGATTTATAGTGGGCCATCAACGACTCATTCTAACATGGCCGCTATCGCTTTTCGGCGATTGGCTGGATTGTCACGAGGATCACCATGCGCGTTTTTTCTGCTGCGACCCGTTTTGGCGCACTTGCCTTAAGCTTGGCCCTATTGGCCGGCTGTGCCAGTAACGGCTCAACCGACTCCTTTGACGAGGGTAAATACGCTGACGTCGCAGAACGAGAGCTTTATGAGAGCGCCCGCGCGGCGCTAGACAGCAACCTTTACCCGACCGCCATTGAGCGCCTGGAAGCGCTCGATACCCGCTTCCCCTTTGGCGTTCATGCCGAGCAGGCACAGCTCGAGCTGGTTTACGCTTACTACGAAAACGACAACTGGGAAGAAGCCCGGGCAGCGGCGAGCCGTTTTATTCGCCTGCACCCCGATCACCCACAGGTGGATTACGCCTACTACCTGCGCGGCCTCGCCGCTTGGCAGGCGGGTCGCTTTAGCCTTGAACGTCTGCGTTTAATCGATATCTCCAAGCGCGATTTGGGCGCGACCCGCGATGCTTACAACGATTTTCGCGAGCTCATCCAGCGCTATCCCAGTAGCGAATATGCCGCCGATGCCCAGCAGCGTATTATCTACTTGCGCGAAATTCTCGCCCGCCACGAGTTACACGTCGCCGACTACTACCTGCGTCGCGGGGCCTTTGTCGCGGCGGTGGAGCGCGGTCGCTGGGTAATTGAGAATTACCCCGAGTCCAACGCCTCCCACGATGCCCTCGCGACGATGGTGGAAGGCTATATGGGTCTCGGCATGGAAGACCGAGTGCAAGAGGTGCTGGCGGTATTGCGTGAAAACGCCCCCAATCACGAACAGCTGGACGGCAGCGAATTTCAACCCAAGCACCTTTAGAAAGCATTCCATATTCCTGTACAACGACGTTATTACTTAACACCACGCTGAAGCGTGGTGTTATTTATTGTGTCAAAAAAACAGCCAACCTTCTGATAATGCCTAATTTCCATCGCTTTCATAATAAGCATAGAGAAAAATAAAACGCCTCAATAGTTGTACAAACCATATACCGGAGTTAGAGTTTGGGGACACACATTATCAAGCACCTTCACGGTGCCTTAAGGAGAATGCATGTCCTCAATGTATGCCCGCCTCGCGAAAGCCCGGATTGGCACCCGCCTAACCATTGGCTTCGCCACTCTGCTCGTACTGCTTGTGATCATTGCTGCCGAAGGTATCTACGAAGTCAATGAGATTGATCGTGACCTGACCACCATCAATGATAACAATGGGCAAAAACAAACTTATGCAGTCAACTGGCGCGGCAGCGTCCATGACCGTGCTATCGCCCTGCGCGATATTGTTCTAACTCAAGATGAAAGCGAGGTCCGCTCGCTCGAGAACTTGATGCAAAGCCTGCGTAATAATTACGTCGAAGCGACGTCGGGTATGCAGGGTGTCATCTCCGAATATGCCGCGAGTGACCAAGGACAACGCATCCTCGATAGCATCAACGCACAGCAAGAAACCACATTAGCGCTTACTCAAGACGTCCTTAACGCGCGCGAATCCGGCAATATCGAACGCGCACAGACCCTGCTTCTTAACCAAGCAGGTCCTGCTTATGCTGAGTGGCTAGACCGCATCAACCAGTACATTGATTTACAAGAAGAGGTTAATAATGCGACCACCGCTAGTGCGCGCGACACGGCGTCCGGTTTCCAGATAAAAATGCTGCTTTCGACGCTGGCCGCTCTCCTGATCGGCGTCATGATTGCGTGGTTTTTGTCACGCCAACTCCTGCGTGAGTTGGGTGCCGAACCCTATGAAGTGAAAGCCTTTGCCGAGGCCATTGGCCGTGGTGAGCTAACCACTCAAGGGCATCTTAAGAAGGGCGACAAGAGCAGCATCATGGCCGCTCAGGTCGAGATGGCCCGTGAGCTGCAAGGCATTGTGGCCCAAGTACGTGCTTCTGCTGAAGCGGTGGCAAGCAACAGCGAGCAGATCGCCGAAGGCAACAATGACCTCTCCTCGCGCACCGAGCAGCAAGCCAGTGCCCTGGCGGAAACCGCCTCAGCGATGGAGCAGCTCAACAGCACCGTTAAGCTCAACGCCGATAACTCCGCCCAGGCAAGTCAGGAAGCCTCTAGCGCCTCCAACACAGCCAAGCAAGGCGGTGAGGCGGTACACCAAGTCGTGACGACCATGAACGAGCTGAATCAGAGCTCACAGGAAATCGCCGGTATCATTTCCACCATTGACTCCATCGCTTTCCAGACCAACATCCTGGCGCTGAACGCTTCCGTGGAAGCGGCTCGTGCCGGCGAGCACGGCCGTGGTTTTGCGGTGGTTGCCGAAGAAGTGCGCAAGCTCGCGCAGCGCAGTGCCGACGCCGCCCGAGAAATCAACACGCTGATTTCCAGCAATCTCGACCGCGTTAACCACGGCAATGCCCGCGCCGAAGAGGCGAGCAAATCGACCGAAGAAATTGTCGCGGCGATTTCACGTGTGACGAGCATCATGCAGGAAATCAGCAACGCCAGCGCCGAGCAAAGTGCCGGGGTGCAAGAAGTCGGCCAGGCGGTCACCGAGATGGACCAGGTTACCCAGCAAAATGCCGGCTTAGTGCAAGAAAGCGCCAAATCCGCCAATAACCTGCGTGAAAACGCTCACCGCCTAATTGGTGCCATGTCACAGTTCAAGCTCCCTCACACGGGTAGCGAACACGCCCAGGCCGC
>JBNJFC010000060.1:6138-9894 GCA_051746485.1 Pseudomonadota bacterium | reverse complement strand
GGGGCGGGGCACGCTTGGTCGGGTGGTAGCGCGAAGGGAAGCTACACCGACCCCAAAGGCCCTAATGCAACCAAGGAAATGCTGCGCTTCTTCTTTCAGTACCGGCAGGGTAATGGTGAGGGGGCTAGAGTTAAAGGCTGGTGAAATAACGGTTGCCACCAACACAACGACGGCGCCTTAAAGGCGCCGTCGTTGTGTTTAATGCTAATAGCTCTATGGCCTAGCAGCGTTTATTCAGCAGGCTTGGCCACCAGCGAGCGAGTCTCTTCGCGGGCTTCGGTCAGCACCACACGTAGCGGATCGCCAAGCTTATAACGCTCTTCGCCTTCGATTTGAATGCGACCCTCTTTATCATCGATGACCACTTTGCTGCGGTCACTGTGCATCAAGGGAGCCGGGACAAAGGCCGTTGCGCCATTGTCTAGCAGTCGAACGCGCATACCACCACGGTTGATGGCCATGATTTCGGCGTCAAAAGTGTCCTGATTCTGCGCGGCAGGCGTTAAGTAGCGCACGTAGAGCCAGTCTTTGACGTCGCGCTCGGCCATGCGATTGAGGCGGCGGCGCTCGGTCAGCTGCTCGGTGAGCTGCTGGCTGGCTTCAGCCGGTGCCTGTTCGCCTTTTAGCACGCGTTTGATCAAACGGTGGTTGACCATATCGCCGTACTTACGAATAGGCGAGGTCCAGGTCGCATAGGCGGTTAGGCCTAAGCCAAAGTGCGGCCCCGGCTGTGCGGACATGTTAGTGAAGCCTTGGAAGCGGCGCAGGCGCGCATCGAGCCAGGCGTCGTCGCGGCTTTCCAGTTCGCGCTTGAGCTCTTTATAGCGCGGAAGTTCGGTAAGAGCTTCGCGTTCCACGTTAATCTCTTGCCCAGCGAGGAACTCTTGGGCCGCTTCCGCCTTTTCTGGCTCAAACGCACGGTGAACGTTGAAGATGCCATGACCGATATGCTGGGCCAAGAAGTCCGCGCAGCAGGCGTTGGCCGCAATCATTGACTCTTCGATCATGCGATTGGCGATGCGCCGCTCTTCGGTGCGCACATTGAGTACGTTGCCGGCCTCATCCAGATCGAATACATAGTCAGGGCGGTCTTTAAACACCAACGCATGCTCTTCGCGCCATTGGGTGCGGGCGAGGGTCAAATCGCGCAGCGCTTTAAGCTGCTCGCCGATCCCATCTTCAGGCGCCCAATCCCCTTGACCATCAAACCAGTCAGAGACATTGTCGTAGGCCAGTTTGGCGTGTGATTTCACCGTGGCAGCAAAGAAGCGGTAGTCGCCCAGGCTGCCGTCGGCGTTGATATCGAGTGTGCACGCCAGTGCCGGACGCTCTTTACCTTCCCACAGCGAGCAAAGGTCATCGGCCAGCTGCTCGGGCAGCATCGTGACGTTTTGCCCCGGCAGGTACACGGTGAAAGCGCGCGTACGTGCTTCCAGGTCCGCCGCATGGCCTTCCTCAACGTAAGCCGTGGGGTCGGCAATGGCAACGCACATACGCCAGCCGCCTTCTTCGCGCGGCACAACGTGCAAGGCGTCGTCCATGTCACGGGTTTTTTCATTGTCGATGGTGAAAAACGCCTCGGCGGTCAGGTCTTCACGCACCAAGCCTTCATCGTGCATCGGCCATTCGCTGCCAGCATCGGGGCACTCTTGCTCCAGCGCGTGGCGAGCCAGCGTGACGCGCCACGGCACGGCCGGGTCGTCTGATTTCGCCACCAATTCGTCGATCTGGCTAAAGAAGCCACGATCATTCTCTTTGAGCGGATGACGCACTAAGCGTGCGACGACCCAGTCGCCGTCAGCGATGGTGTTTTCATCCAGGCTGTTTTTGATGCGCGCCTTGAGCACATTGCGAATCGAGGGGTGATCGGGGACGACGGCCAAGCGGCCCTCGCGCTTTTGCACCCGCGCGATAAAACGCTCCAGCCCTTGCTCGATAAGCTTTTCAGGCTCGACGGATTTCTTATCGCCGTTTTCATGAATAACGGCTTCGACGCGGTCGCCGTGCAGCACCTGCTTCATCGCGGGGGGCGGCACGAAGTAGGATTCACCGTCGTCGGTTTCAAGAAAGCCAAAGCCTTTTTCGGTAGCTTTGATCACCCCTTCGGCACGTGGGGTGGTGTCACGAATCTGTTGCTTGAGTGAAGCAAGCACGGAATTGTTTTGCAGCATGAGGTCAATCAATTGGCGAAGGTAGGTGGTCACTATACGGATTCATGCCCGCGGCGCCAATCGCCACGGGGGAACATTCTTAATGCGCGCTGTCTGGTTGGGGTAAAACGTGACGTAGGGTGTCAAAACTATTCGTTTTTTGCGTCAAGACGGCGAATTTGCCGCCACAAATCTTGGCGAAGATCCGAAAGTTTGGGCTGTTCTTCCGACATAAAGGCGAGCGGGCGGCAAAGGCGCTGCGCGCGCAGCCCGAGGCGTGCGCTGAGAAGCCCGGTAGCGAGCCCTTGCCCGGCGCGGGCCGAGATACGCCCGGCTAGGTCGAGGGAGAGCATATCCGTCCCTGCCTCGGTCACCATCTCGCTGGCGCCGGCAAAGGCCATGTTGTAAAGCACGCGCTTAAACAGCCGTAAGCGGCTGGCGTAACCCAGCTCTAACCCGTAAAGGCGGCAAAGCCGGTCTACCATGGCGAGGTTGCGCCAGGCCACCAGTGCCATGTCCACCAGCGTAAGGGGGCTGATCGCGGTCATGACGGCCGTTTCGCCCGACATACGTGAAATCAGCCGCTGCGCCTCCCGGTCGCGCGGGGCGAGAAGATGGTGGTTGAGCAGCGTAAGCGTTTCCTCGCCGCTGTGGTGGGGCTGGCTGGCGTGTTGAAAGGCTTGCCAATGTGGGTCGTCGTCACCTAGGTCGAGCTGTTGGCGTAGCGTCTCAGCCAATTGGTGTGCCTGCTGAGGCGAACGCTGGGGAAGAGCTGAGAGATCTTCGCGTAGCCGTTCGTGACGCTTTAAGCGACGTAAACGGCCGAGCTCTTTCAACAAAGAAAGACTGCCTAGGCCGATCAGGCTCATGCCGAAAAGCTGCCATGCGATGGTAAGCCACTGCGACTGCTGCCAGGCTTCCGGTAGGCCAGTGATAAGCTCTGCCGCGCCGAGACTGGCGCCGCCGGCGAGGGTAAACAGCATCCCCCAGCGACGCTTGCGGGGTGCGCCAAGGCGTTGTGCGGGCAGTGCGTCGTCATCGTCGCCAGTGGTTTCAGGCTCGGAGTGTTGGGTGATGCTGGGATCAAAGTGGCGGCGCGGCGTTAACGTTGAGGCGTCAAGACGGGAAGATTCTGGATGATGCTTGGTATCGCTTGGCGTTTCTTGCGCGGGGTCTTGAGACGCGAAGCGGCGGCGTGGTTTGAGTTGCGTCATACGAGTTTATCTCCCATCAGCCAGTCGATAGCGGCGTCCATGCGGATATGGGGCAGCGCTTGCGATGACGTTGGCATTGGACGGAAACTGGAAAAATCAAAGCCTTGCTGCTGCCAAAAATCCGCCTTAGGTAGGCGGTCGGGCACTTCGCCGGGAAAGTCTAATACCTCTTCACCGCTGAGCGTTGTGCCGAGTAGTGCTGGGATACGGGTGCCATTCTCGTTAACCTCGCGCATCTTGGTGGCGCGAATAGAGGCAAGCGATAAAGCTTTGACCGGCACGCCAGCAAAGCGGAGCTCTTTGAGCGGCTCGGCGAGCAGTGCTTCGAGCAAATGCACCACATTGCTGTGTTGGTCCGGCGTGACGTGGTCGGCTTTGGTAGCGGCAATGGC
>JBNJFC010000060.1:0-6038 GCA_051746485.1 Pseudomonadota bacterium | reverse complement strand
GTTAGCCAGCCGCGTTGCGCGGGCCGGTAGCGTAGCTGCAAACGGAGCTCACTAATGCCACGGGTGGGCGCGGGCCAACGCGGTGGATCGGCGTGTAAGGCACTCATCGCCGGATCGTAAGGAAAGCGCGGTATGCCTAAATCGGGCTGATTGAGGCGCTGGGCACCGAGTAAGCGGCCTTCTCTTGCCGCGGGCAGGAGATCGAGCTTGGCTTCTACGCCGGCATGGCGCAGCTGATTCACCAGGGAGGTGAGAAAGGCGGTTTTTCCCGCTTGGGAGAGGCCGGTGACAGCCAGGCGCAGTTGGCGATCCCGGCTGCGCTCCACCAGGTTGCCAAGTTCGCGGTTTAGCCGTGCACGGCTAAAAGGTGGTTGCATAGAGCAAACTCTCTGGTTGTGTTGTCAGTGCGCCAACCACGTTACGTCCCGCTACGCAGTGATAACACGAGCTGATAAAACAACGGCATGGTCGCAACGAGAAAGCCAATCACGGCAATGACATAGCCGGGCCAGCGACGGGTCATCTTCTGTGCCATAGTCAGCCCTAAAATGCAGATCAGCATCCCGATCAGGTTGAACATAAGCGTTGCGGCTTCGAGCCAAAGCTGTGGGTTCATGCACGCCCCTTTAGTTTATTAGGCATGGTTCATTAAACATGGTTTATTAAGCAGGTTTATGAAACACGGTGTCCAAAATGTGATGGTTCCCGGGGAGATTATCGCGAACGTTAGCCGCGACTGATCGTGGTGCCTAGCACATGCTGAGCACCCGGCACGAGCCACACCGGGTCGAGCCGGGTGTTGGCGGCTTCCACGCAAATAAAGTGGCGGGCGTCTTCCGGCGACGTATCAGCGGGCGGCTCGCTGCCAGGATGCCACACCACTGTTGAGTCGCTGTCGTGCTTGGCAATCCGCAACGTTCTCTCGCCATCGCTAAGCAAAACGGGGGTGTTGCTGTGGTAGATACGGTCAATGGGGCCGTGGATCGCCAGTGTGCCTTGTTGCTCCGCTTCCGCGAACCCGCGGCGTTTGTCGAGATAGCGCGCGCCTGCGAGCCCCTCTAGGCGGCAGTGCCCAATCGCATCGACCGCAAGGTAGCTGTGCAGGGCTGCGCTAATTTTGACCGGTGTTTCGCCGCTGTTTTCACTCACGATTTCAACGTGAAGGCGTTTGGCATTGGCCTGAATGACCGCGCGAACATTCAGCTGGCTATGTAGCTGAGTTTCCGGCGAAAGGTGGGCTTCAATGCCTTCTTCGTGCTCGTCAACGGCATCTAACCGCCAAGCCGCGAGGCGCGCCAAGCCATGGAAAGGTCCGCTGCGGTTATCGCTCTCATCGGCGTAGCGTTCGTCGCCAAACCAAGGCCAGCATAGCGGAATACCGCCGCGAATGGCGCCAGGCAGTGCTTGCGGTGTGGGCGTCATCCATAGCCAGTTGCGCTCGCCCTTAGGCGCAAAGTGCACTACTTGGGCACCTTGTAGGGCAATAATTAGCTGGCCCCAGGGTTGGTTAAACAGTACCAACTCGCGCGCCTCCCAGGTGATGGTTTGTTGGCCTTGGGTGGCGTGAAGTTGTTGACGAAGCGAGTCTGGGATCATGAGCCTTCCTGTGGTTGGAGCATCGACGTGAGACTTGAGCGGTATGCTATGGTAGAGCAAGCACGTTAACTAGGTAAAACCCTGATCAACGAGAACACAAGGAGACCACTATGGGCTTTATTGCATGGCTAATCATTGGCGGCCTGGCGGGTTGGATCGCCGGAAACATCATGCGTGGCGGGGGATTCGGCATACTGGGCAACATTGGCGTCGGGGTCGTGGGGGCTGTCCTCGGCGGCTTTCTTTTTGGCCTTTTAGGCTTGGAAGCCGGAGGCTTTATTGGTTCGCTAGTCACCGCGATTGCAGGCGCTGTCGTGCTCTTGTGGGTGATCAGTAAAGTCAAACAATCGTAGTGATCAAACGGGCAGCTTACACCAGAGTGCCCTTTTAAACGCCACCGCTGGGTAAAACCTTACGGTGGCGTTTTTGGCTGGAGGTGTGGTGGGGTACACTATGGCGCTTATGCTGGCCAGCCAGGTCAGTCGTCGGGTCATAGTTGAGGTGTCTTTTGGTCGATGCGTTACGTGCTTGGTGGGCGCAGCAGCTGGTGCTATGCGATTGGGCGTTTACCCCACATCCGCTAGCGCTAGATGCCGGAGCGGCAGAGCAGCGGCTTTTGCAGCAGGGAATTACCCACCGCGGTGAGCTTGCCGTGCAACTTTTAGAAGCCGCTGGTGCGTCATCCGAACAGGCGGACCAGCTGCTTGGTGCGCTCGAATGGGCCGCTTTAGCCGGTGCAGCCGGGTGGCTTGAAACGCCGCAAGCCGAAGCGTGGGCGCAGTGTGTGATCGCGCGTATCGCGCATGAGTTCAGCGACTTTCGCGCTTGGCTGAACGCCTGTCGCCAAGCGCTCAGTGCGTCTGGCTGGCAATCGGGGGCGGACGATTGGTTTGTGGACGCTTGCCAAGCCCTGGCGACGCTAGAAGCCGAAGAGGAGGGTGTAACATGGGAGCAGATGCGTCTTGCGCTAGGTGATTCGCCTAACGCACCGCTTTGGCCAGAGCAGCCTGAGGCACAAAGCTATCGTTTATGCGCGCTCTTGCGGCCCGTTATTAGCTACCCGGCAAGTGCTGCCGATTGGCCGGATGCGGGGACTTGGCTCGCCAAGGTCTGGCAGATCCATGATCGCGACGCGCTATTAACGGCCATGCTGTGGCTCAGCGCGCAAGGCGAGCGCCAGCGCTGGGATATCGATGCCCGTCAGCTGATAGAGATGGACCGTGCTCAGCGCGATGAGTGGCAGCGTGGCGTGCTACCCGAGGCGCCCCATGCTGTGGTGCTCGCCACCTTCGTCACTCAGGGGGAACCGTTAGAGTGGGCCGCTTGGGATTGGTTGCGCTTAGCCGAACTGGCTTGGGCTGGTGCATGCTGTGGCTACCTTTCTCAGCAAGAGGCGGACCATTTTGCGGCGCACGCGGCGGAGCTGGTGAGTCGCCGCTATCACGACTGGCAGGCGGTAGTGGCGGGCTACGTACGCGGACTTAGCTTGTTTGACGGCATGGATCGACGGGCGGCAACGCCGCTTAAACGCCAGCGTGTTCTTCTGCATAGCGTACACAGCCCGTGGCGGGTGGCGATTGCAGCGCTCCTTGATGACTCGACCCGTAATGCCTCACACGCGGCGATTCTTGAGTGGCGAGGGTCAGCTTACCATTGGGTGCTTGCGCTCGTCGGCGTGCGCGAGCCCGACGCGATGCTAAGACAAGGTAAAGCCTTTGTCGCCCTCCCTGAAGCGCGGCGTATGGAGGCGGCGCACTTTCTTCAAGAAACACTGGGGTTTCATGCTGATGAAGGCTCGGTGGCGATGGGGCGCTATTGGTTACCAGCGCAGGCGCATCATCTTAATCAGCTGGCAGCCGATGCCGCCTACAATGTTTGGCCGCCGCAACAAACGCCCTTTGGTCAGCCAGCACCTGAGCTTTTACAGGAGCGCCAGCAGCTAAAAAATGCGAGTCGTCACGCCGCGACCGTTCATATGGCAGAGAAATTTGCCTTCTATTTGCATATGGCCCTCGATAGCCAGCTGTTTGAATACGATGCGTTAATGGATTATGCCAGTGCGCTGCAAAGTAGCTTGTGCCGCTTTTACCCTCATGCTAAATCGCTGCTAAACGCATGGCTTGCTTGGGAGCGCTGTTTGCCTGAACCCGAGCATGAATCGCTTGCGCACGAGATTGCATGGCACTTAGAAGACCCTGGCAGTCTTTTTCACTGGCTTGATTGGCGTCCGGGCGAGTGGCGCGAACCGGGTCCGCGCCCTTCTTTAACGCACTTCACCGCCATGGCACTGGCAGGGCCGTTAAATAGCGCGGCATGGAGTCAGCCACAGCCGGAAAGCCCTCGGGAAAAAAGCGAGATTGCCGAGTGGGTCGAGAGCCACTACCAACTTCACCGGGCTGATGAGCTTAAGGACTTCGTCAACTACATGTTGGATGCCGGGGATCGGCAGGAGTATCAGATTAATTACGCGCCTTATACCCTTAATCAGCAGCGTCTTGAAGAGGAGATCGCGATTATCGAGACGGGGGAGTGTGGCGTAGAAGAGCGCCAACACCTCGCGCGGTTAGAGCGCGTTCGCGATAACGAAGATGGCTGCAATACCTTGGATATGGCCGCGTGGGATATGGCCCAGGTGGTGGATTTAGCCATTGCTGGTCGCCAGCTGGAGTGGCTTACGCAAGCGCAGTTTGCCGAGGTGTTGGATCGCGTGTACGCGCTGGCAGCCAAGCATTACAGCGGTTGGCAAGCCTACGCAGAAGGCATGTATGCGGGCTTCTCGTTTTTTATGGGCGAAACGCCCGAGCGCGAAAGCTTTCTCGCGGGTTTGCGCCAAGCCCTGGTGGCATGGCTATGTGCTGCACCGCTTCTGGCTGGGCCGTGGGCGAGCTTGGATTTCCCTGGTAACAAACCGCGCCACTTTGCGCCGCTGCATATCGATACCCTGCCCGGTGACCGGCGAACACTGCACTGAGCGATAAGTTGAACTTAAGCCAAGCTCGCCAAATCCATCGTCTTTCGCTTATAGTGATGGCTCCTGTCTTAGGTTGACTCATAACGAGGTTAATCGCATGGGTGCGTTGACGCTCTCAACCAGATTTTCTACCGCGGCGCTGTGTCTGGCCGTTTTAATGCTCTCGGGCTGTGCCGGTTCAGGGCAGCGCCACGCTGAACCACCAGAAGACTATTTTGCGCGGCAATTGCCGGGTATCCCGGGTAGCGGTAATGCCTTGATGTCGCCGGTCGATAACCCCGTGGCGCAGCTGCGTAGCCTGCAGACACCGCCTCCGGCGTTGATCCGCCAAGCACTGTTGGAACAGCACCAAAGCTGGGCTGGAACGCCGTATCGGTTAGGTGGAGACTCAGCGCGTGGGATCGACTGCTCGGCCCTCGTGCAGCATGTGTATCGGGATACGTTTGATTTAGAGCTTCCTCGTTCCACCTACGGGCAAGTCAAAGAGGGGCGCGAGATCGACCGCCAAGCGTTACAGGCAGGCGATCTGGTGTTCTTCCGTCCTCCCGGCCCGTACCAGCACGTGGGTGTTTACGTAGGTGATGGTCACTTTTTACACGCCTCCACGTCGCAGGGCGTAACCATATCGCGCTTAGATAACAGCTATTGGCAACGTTACTACTGGCAAGCCCGCCGTGCACTGGAAACCACTCACGTAGCCCAACTAAGCCGCACATTGTAGCCACACGTTATAGTTTGATGACGAGATGCGAGATAGTTTGTTGGCGAGATAGTTGGGTGGCGTCGTAAGGATCAATATGATTGAAGCCAAAACGCGTGCTTGGTGGCGCGCTACCTTAGCGCTTTGCTTGGGTTCTTTATTGGTTTTTATTAATCTTTACGCGCCGCAACCCCTGCTACCGGGTTTAAAAGAAGTTTACGGTGTCTCAACGCTGGGCGTGAGTTTGATCATGTCGATCTCGACGCTATCGCTGGCGTTTTCCCTTCTGGTATTCGGCCCGCTCTCCGATGCGATTGGCCGCGAAAGCATTATGCGTATCACGCTTTTGCTCTCGGGGCTTTGTTCGTTGGCGCTCGCGTTTGCGCCCAACTTTGAAATGTTATTGGCGCTACGCTTATTGCAAGGGTTTGTGCTTGGCGGCTTGCCCGCTGTGGCGATCGCCTGGATGGGCGATGAGTTCGACAAACCGGCGCTGTTAAGTGCGGTAGGCCTTTATATCGGGGCGAACTCGTTAGGCGGAATCGGTGGGCGAATTGTCGGCGGCAGTATGGCGGAAATCGGCGGCCCAACCGCCGCATTTTTGACTGTGGGCGTGTTGACGCTGTTGGGGAGTCTTTTGTTTTGGCGCTTGTTGCCCAATAGTCGCGCGTTTACGCCGACGCCGTTCCACTTTTCCACCGCGCTGCATGATTTAGGCGGTCACTTGCGCTCCCCCGTGCTGCTAGCGGCCTATGCGCTCGGCGGCATTAA
>JBNJFC010000059.1:0-9917 GCA_051746485.1 Pseudomonadota bacterium | reverse complement strand
GGGGCTTGCGTATACCGTGCCGGCAAATACGCTGCGGCGTTGCAAGCCGGCGGCGATGGCGGCCGCCTGCGTTTCACCGTGCGAGCTGAGTGGCCGCTCGTGGTCGGCAAGTGTCGGGTCTTCCCAGCTCGATTTGGCGTGACGAAGCAAAAATAGGTGTTTCACAGTAGCCCTCCTTGCGTGATGGCAAGTAGTTATTGGTGTTTTCTAACACGGTATCTCTCGGTGTTTTCGAAAGCGAGTAGGCGTAGGGGGAAGGTGAGTGGTAGGGTTTTCGCTATGTTTTGCCCATTGAGCCAGGATAACGCGGGGAGCAACCCATTCCATGAGCGATGTCGTTACATTACTTGGTAAGCTGGTGTCTTTCGACACTACCTCAAGCCGCTCCAATTTGGCCTTGATTGAATTTATTGAAGCATATCTGGCCGATTACGGCGTCAAGAGCGAGCGGGTGATGAGCCCGTGCGGGCAAAAAGCCAACCTGATCGCGCGGATCGGCCCGGAGGTGCCGGGCGGGGTGATGCTTTCCGGCCATACCGATGTGGTGCCGGTGGCGGGCCAGCCGTGGTCGAGTGACCCCTTCACTCTGCGCGATGGCGATAACGGGCGACTATACGGGCGGGGAACCTGCGATATGAAGGGGTTTATCGCCTGCGCTTTGGCGATGGTGCCTGCCTGGGTGAATGCGCCGTTAAAGCAACCGATTTATCTAGGCTTTTCCTACGATGAAGAAATTGGCTGCGTCGGCGCGCCCGATTTAATTCGCTGTTTTTACCAGCACTACTCCAACACGGCGCACGTGATCGTGGGCGAGCCGACGAGTATGCAGCCAGTGGTGGCACAAAAAGGCGCGACCAATCTGCGCACCACGGTGATGGGCCGCGAGGCGCATAGCAGTCAAGTTTACCAGGGCACCTCAGCGATTCACGTGGCTGCCAGGCTCGTCACGTTTATCGAAGATACCATGGACGCCTTGGTGAGAGAGGATCGCGTGGATGAGGCGTTTAACGTGCCGCACACCAGTCTGCACGTGGGCAAAATCCACGGCGGTACGGCGATTAACATCATGGCGCGCGAATGCCAGTTCGAATGGGAAATTCGCCACCTGCCTACCGATACCTTCGATGAGATTTATGCCCGCGTTCAAGCGTATGGCGAGCAATTGAAGGCGGCGTTGCACGCGCAAGGCAAGCACGTGGAGATTCACACTGAGGCGCTCAACGTAACCGTGCCGGGGCTTGCCGACCGGGACAACACTCACGTGCTGCGGTTAGCCAAGGATCACCTGCCCGAGGCCTGCTGCGACCACGCCGTGGCATATGCCACCGAGGCGGGGCAATTTCAGCGCGAAGGGTTGCAAACCATCATCTTAGGGCCGGGCAGTATCGGTCAAGCGCACCAGCCGGATGAATACATCGAGAAAAGCGAGCTTGAGGCGTGCGAGGCCTTTATGGCGCGGATGGGCAAGGCGTTGGAGCAGCCGTTTGAAGCGTAGAGATAAACAGTAGGCAAACAAAAACCCCACACGCATAAGCGGGTGGGGCATCTAGCGGTATTGCTTTAATAAGACGTCGAAGGAAAAAGTGCTACGACGATTGATGCTCTTCGTACAGTTCGGCTTTCGCATGGCGCATAACATCTTCACAGGCTTGCTGGTGGGCCAGCTGTGTAAGCAGCCGCTGAGTCAATTCAAACCCCTTCCCCAAGCAAGTGTCCACTTCATCACGGCTAACAATAGGGGAAACGTCATAGTTGATTTTCAACGTTCTGCCGCCGCCTTCAAGCCGGTCGGCGATCCCTCTTAGCCGCCACGCGATTCGCTCTTTCCAGTTGGCTGATTCTTCTGCGGTTTCGTTTACGCTAAACGTGCACTGCCATTGCGGTTTGTAGACCTTCATGGGAGAACCTCCGCTATTTATTTTGGAAAGAATGATCGATCGTGATGCGTACTCCGTGTAAAAAACATACTGCCGCTTCAGTGTACCGAAATTGGCGCTTAAGCTAAACAAACGATACGAGACGTTAACGGGGGAATCGATTAGGCTAGCCTTTATGTCGGTAACGTAGTGCTAATAAGCAGTGGTAAGCAAGATAAGAAACGCTTTAAAAACAAGTGCTCGGTGCTAAGAGAACCGTTATGAATCTATTCCCCGTCATCCAGCAATGCTTTTCTTTTGCCCGGCATGAGGAAGAAGAAATTTGTCTCCTTTTGTCAGAAAAGCGGTTTTGCTCTCAGGCGTGTCGTTTTTTTGTCCCAACTCGCGAGCGGTACGGCAACAGCGGGGGGTGGTAATGCCGATTAAAACGCGCGATCTAGTTCAGGAAAGTTTACTCCTTTTGGTGGCAGCGTCTTTGCTGTGTTTAGGTGCTGCCGGGTTGGCGTTGAGCCTGTGGGAACGCCATTACTCGCTGGTCGTTAATGTCTTCGTCCCTGATGCGGCGCTTAGCGCGATGCTCTTTGGTACGGGGCTTTTGGCCTCACTGCAGGGGTGGCGCTGGGTGCGGTATAGCGCCATGGTCACGCTCATTTTGCTGCTGCTGTATACCCTGGTACACAACGTGATGGCCGGGAGCGTCTCCGCATCGTGGGTGACTCAGGGGCGCCGTATGGCGACGCTTTCGACGTTAACCATGTTGCCCGCGGCGGTGAGCTTGCTCTGCGGGTTAGCCTCGCGCTGGCACCAGCGGCTATGGCGGTTTTCTGGCGTGTTGCTGCTGCTGTTCGGCGTGCTGTCGTTTGGCGTGTTATCGGGCTTGTGGCTGCAGAGTGTGCTGGGGGCGGGCACGTTGGGAAGCTCTTCGCCATTGGTCGTTGTCTTCTTCGCCTTTTTGCTGGGGATGGCTATGCTGCTCGCAAGCCAGCGCGAAAGCGAGAAGGCGCTTAATCTTGGATCGGTTACGGTGGCGGCGTGTGTGGGCGGCGTGGCGCTGAGTAGTTTGGCGTGGCTGGTGCTCAGCCAGCAACAGCATGCCAATACGCAGCAGCAAGCGAGCTATTTGCTGGACAATATTCAGCTCAACGTCGAGCAGGCAGTGGATACCCAATTGCGTTTGATGGGCCGGATGGCGGCGCGTTTGGAAGCCGCCGAAACACAATTGGACCCTGTCGTCATGGCACAAGACGCGCGCAACTACCTGCGTGACACGCCTAGCATCGACGTCATTACGTTATTGGACGCCACCACCCGACAACCAGAGTGGATGTTTGAGCGCTCGCCTGAGCAGACGCGCTGGTTGGAAGCGCAATTAGGCCGCGATGCGATCAAAGAATGGTTGAAAGTACCGTTTGAACAGCCGCGGCTGCTGCTGCCAGATGCCAATCGCCCGGCCGCCGCCTTACTGCTGAACCATTTACCCGACCATAACCAACAGCTGGTCACGGTGTTCGACCTGGCGACCTTGTTACACAGCGAGTTGAGTTTGGAGCTGGGACCGTTCCATGTCGGTGTCATCCGTCAGGATGAAAGCCTATTCTTTCTGCACCCGTCTGAGATAGCAAATGACACGTCCCGTGCGTTCCATTATCCGCTGGCTTCACAAGCGGTGGGGTTGCCAGGAGACATCCATTTACAGCTAGAGGCGTACCCCGGGGGCCACCATAACTGGCAAGCGGTCAATTTTGTGCCGATGGGGATCACTTTTGGCGGGTTGGCGCTGAGTTGGCTATTGGCGTTTAGCCTCGGCGCGGCTAGCTTGACCTCAGCGCGCAGCCGAGAACTGGCCCAAGCGCGACAGACGCTTGAGGATCAGCAGCGCACGCAGCGTATGATTGCCCAAGACGAGTCGCTGGACCGTATTTTGGAGACGATTTGCCAGATGCTGGAGCGGCAGCTGCCAGGGGCCATCTGCTCGATCATGCTTGCCAATAGCGAGAAAACTCACCTGTACTTAGCCGCGGGCGAGGGGCTGCCGGCACCCTATCGCAAAGCGATTACGCGCATTCTCGTGGGCGCCGACCGTGGGTCATGTGGCAGCGCGGCCTTTCTCCAAGAGCCGGTTATTTGTGCCGATATTGCCAGTGATGATCGTTGGCAAGGCTACCGAGACGCTGCGTTGAAAAGTGGTCTTAGAGCCTGCTGGTCGTGCCCGGTACTTGGCGGTGATGGGCAGCTTTTGGGCACGTTTGCCACCTACTACACTTGTGTTGCCGAACCGGATAATACCCATCAAGTGCTCATTGAAAAAGCTGCCGGGTTGGTTGCGCTAGCCGTCGAACGCGCCCAAGTGCGGCGGTCGCTGCAGGAGAGCGAGCAGCGCTACCGTTCGCTGTTTGTGCACCATCCGGATGCCGTGTTCTCGCTTGATTTAGACGGGCGTTTTCTCACCGCAAACGCGACCTGCGGCGCGATTACCGGCTACGACCCGGAAGAGATGCTGGGGCGCTCTTTTGTTGATTTTGTTCAACCCGATGATATCGGACGGCTGACGCAGAACGTCAATGCCGCCCAGCGAGGACATGTCGAACGTTATGAGTTTGTGCTGCACGACCGTGACGGCCAAGCCCATGTGATTTCCATGATCAACACGCCGATCATCGTCAATGGCGAGATTGAGGGGGTTTATGGCATTGGCCAAGACATCACCGCGAGTCGTGCCCAGCAAACGCAGCTACGCACGCTAGAACGGTGTGTCGAGGCGAGTGTCAACGGTATTGTGATTGCGGATGCCACGCAGCCGGACCAGCCGATTATTTATGCCAACAGTGCTTTCAGCCACATGACCGGCTACTCCCAAGATGAGATTATTGGCCGTAACTGCCGATTTTTACAGGGAGAAGAGAGCGATCCCCAGGTGGTGTCGCGCATCCGTGGGCACGTAAAAGCACAGCGCGATATTCACGTCACGCTGTGTAATTACCGCAAAGACGGCACGCTCTTCTGGAACGATTTGTATATTGCGCCGGTGCGTGACGAGGCGGGGCATATCGCTCATTTTGTTGGGGTGCAGCATGATATTACCGAACATAAGGCGTTTGAAGCGCGCTTGGCCTATCACGCCTCCCACGACGCTTTGACTCGCTTGCCCAACCGCTCGCTGTTTGAAGAGCGCTTGTTGGCCGAGTTCAATGCCTCTCAGCGTCGTGATAAACAGGTTGCCGTGCTGTTCGTGGATTTGGATGAGTTTAAGCCGATCAACGATAATTTAGGTCACGCGGTGGGCGATCAATTGCTGATCGAAGTGGCGCAGCGGCTTCTCGCCGCAGTGCGGCCAACGGATACCGTGGCACGCCTGGGCGGTGACGAGTTTGTTATCCTGCAGACCAGTGTTCGCGATGACACTCATGTCATGGGAGTCGTCGAGCGAATGCTTCCTGCCCTGGCCCAGCCATACTGCATTGATGACCAAGAGCTTTATCTCACCGCGAGTATCGGCATTGCCATGAGTCAGCCCAGCACAATACACCCGCAGGCGTTGATTCAGCAGGCCGACATGGCGATGTATCAGGCCAAACAGCAGGGGCGTAACGCGTACCATTGGTTTAACCACACGCTAACCGATAGCGTGAGTGAGCGCATGGTAATGCGCAATGACCTGCAGGAGGCCATTGATAATGAAGCCTTTGAGCTTTACTACCAGCCGCTGATCAACCGCGACGGGCAGCTCTTCGGGGTGGAAGCGCTGTTGCGCTGGCCGCATCCGGAAAAAGGCTTTATTCCCCCAGGGCGTTTTATTCCGCTGGCGGAGGCGACGGGTCAAATCATGCCCATTAGCGAGTGGGTGCTAACGCGTGCCTGCCGGGATATGCAAGCGCTGGCGGAACAAGGTTATGGCGCGGTGAAAGCCGCGGTCAATGTATCACCGCTGCAGTTTCATCGTGCGAGCTTTTTGACCACGCTACGCGCCACTTTGGATGCCACAGGCTTACCCGCCGAGCAGTTGGAGCTTGAACTGACCGAAGGCATTTTGTTGGATAATACCGAAGCCGCTATTGATACCCTGCACGCACTACGTAGTATGCACATTCCCGTGGCGATTGATGATTTTGGTACCGGGTTCTCCAGTCTCAGCTACCTGAAAAACTTGCCCATCAGCACGGTGAAAATTGATCGCAGCTTTATCAAAGAGCTGCCCCATAGTGGTGATGACGCCGCAATCGTGCAGGGGATTATTTCCATGGCGCACCACCTGGAGTTGAATGTCGTGGCAGAAGGCGTCGAAACGCCGCCGCAGCATGTGCGCTTGATGGAATATCAGTGCGATATTTTCCAAGGCTTTGGTTTGGCCAAACCCATGCCGCTGGACAAGCTAAAACGCTTTTTGCAGGACTTGGAACACACGCCTATCACGCCGGAAACAAAGGTTTCGTCACCGTGACAGCGGCCAAGCAAAGGTGGTACCTGTATTTATTGCAGTGCCAGCGCGGCACCTACGTGGGCATTACCAACGATCTTGCCAAGCGTTATCGGGCCCACTGCGAGGGCAAAGGCGCGCGTTATACCCGCGCCAACCCACCCCAAGCGCTACTCGGCGCGCAGCCGTTTGCCGACCGCGCAGCGGCGAGCCGTGCTGAGTATGCGCTGAAGCAAAAACGCCCCGAGCAAAAGCGCCACTGGGCCGCCGAGTGGCGCTGCCCCG
Organism: Pseudomonadota bacterium; assembly: GCA_051746485.1. Taxonomy (GTDB): domain Bacteria; phylum Pseudomonadota; class Gammaproteobacteria; order Pseudomonadales; family Halomonadaceae; genus Vreelandella. Next base: position 3,341 of record JBNJFC010000059.1, on the reverse strand, counting down.
ATTTTTCCGATTGTGAGGTGATAAAAGACGGTCATGCTGACGTTTCACAGCGATAAGACAAGCTTGCGACAGGCGACCACCGAGCTTCACGATGGCGTGCTGGTCACGCCGTTTGAAAGCCCCGAACGGGTGGCGTTGATTCTTGCCCACCTCAAACAAGCGCAGTTAGGCGAGATTCGCGCGCCGCACGCTTATGGGTTGGCGCCTGTGCTTGCCATCCACGATAAGGGCTATGTGGATTTTCTCGCAAGCTGCTGGCAGCGCTGGCAAGCAGCGGGTCACGCTGGCGAAGCGATGGTGAATATCTGGCCCGCACGCACGCTGCGCGGTGATCGCATCCCTGAGGCTGTCAGCGGGCAGTTGGGCTATTATGCGCTAGCGGCGGAAACCGCGATCACGCAAGGCACGTTTGACGCCGCCATGGCGAGCAAAGACGTGGCCCTGGCGGCTGTCTCACATACGCTTTCAAGTGGTGAGCCGAGCTTTGGCCTCTGCCGCCCGCCGGGCCATCACGCGGCGTCGGATCAGTTCGGCGGCTACTGCTTTTTCAATAACGCCGCCATCGCCGCCCAGCACGCGCGAGAGGCCGGCAAAACACGCGTGGCGATTCTGGATGTCGACTTCCACCACGGCAACGGCACCCAGCACATTTTTTATGGCCGCGAAGACGTGCTGTTTGTGTCGATTCACGGCGACCCGGCCGTGACGTTCCCGTATTACTCAGGCTATGCTGATGAAATAGGTGATGGCCCCGGCGAAGGTTTTACCGTGAATTACCCGCTGCCGCCGGGTACCGATGTGTCCACGTGGCTGGCAACGCTGGATCAAGCGATGGCGCGTATCCAAGCGTTTGACCCCGAGCTTTTGCTGGTGTCGCTGGGGGTGGATATCTTCGAAGGTGATCCCATTAGCGCTTTCACCTTTAAAAGTGAGGATTTTGTCACCCTCGGCGAGCGCCTTGCACAGCTGAAACGGCCCACGACGTTCTTGATGGAAGGCGGGTACGCGGTTGAGGATATCGGTGTCAACGTAGTGAACGTACTACGTGGTTTTAACGCCGAGAACGCTGGGTAGCCTCGCCAGCGGATGACTTTTGCGCTAAATTCGGGCAGGCTAATGCCCTCATCGCTTTAGGGAGAAACAGGTGGCAGTTTATGGCGGTATACAGGCGCGTGAGCTGGGGTACTGGCTGGACGCGTTAATCAATGCAGCCTATGACCGGCGCTGCCCGCTTTCAAGCGTGCATGGCGGTTTTGCGCGTGCGCGTACCGCCCGACAAGACCTCCTGGATATGGCGAGCCGCTACCGCAGTAACCAACTGAGCGCGGACGCCACTGCCAATGCCCTTGGCCGCTGGTGCCAACTCTATCTTACCGAAGACGAATGGTATCAGCTGACCGGCGCACACCTGAGCAAAAGCGACACGCCGACGGATTGGTTGCTTCGCCATCACGCTGGCTGAGATACGTTGCATTATGGGGTTTTTCGTCTACCCTGTTGCTCGCAGTCATCATCCTTCGCAGTCACATTGATTTGACGTTTAATCATACCTTTTTGTTTTAAGGAGTTGATTAGATGACGTTCAAAAATATTCCTTTCCGCACCACCACCCAGAAACAGTACAGCGAAATGACCGACCTGCCCTCCGCGCAGCGTGCGCCGGTGCAGGATCTATACCCAACGCGTTTACGTTCAGCGCCGGATGCACTCTGGCAGCCGCGCCAAGATGCCGTGGTCAAAGGCCGCGAACTTGACGGGCCGCTTACCCAGGTGCAACTCGACGAGTTCGAGCGTAAGGGCTTTCTGTTCATTCCCAACCTGATAAGCGGTGAAGAGCTCGATGAACTGCGCCAAGAGATGACGGCGCTGCTGGAACACGACGACTTTCGCGAGCGCGATTTCAGCGTTACCGAGCCGGAAAGCCAGGAAATTCGCTCGCTGTTTGCTGTGCATTTCCTCTCTCAGCGCCTAGGCGAGCTAGCGAAAGACGTGCGACTGGCAGGAGCCGCCCGGCAAATTATTGGCGCCGACCCGTATGTTCATCAGTCGCGCATTAACTATAAGCCAGGTTTTGCCGGTAAGGGCTTCAACTGGCATTCCGACTTTGAAACCTGGCACGCCGAAGACGGTATGCCGCGTATGCACGCGGTTAGCGCCTCGCTGATTTTGACCGATAACCACGAGTTTAATGGCCCACTGATGCTGATCCCCGGCTCACACGAGACATTTGTGCCGTGCTTGGGCGAAACCCCGGCGGATAACCACAAAAGCTCGCTGAAAGCCCAGCAGGTAGGGGTGCCTGGCCCCCAAGCGCTAACCGAGCTGGTCAATGAGCACGGTATCGAGGCACCGAAAGGCAAGGCCGGTGGCTTGCTACTGTTTGACTGCAACGTGCTGCATGCGTCTAATGCCAACCTTTCACCGGACCCGCGAAGCAACGTGTTTTTTGTCTATAATCGTCCGGATAACCGCTGCCAAGCGCCATTTGCCGCACCCAAGCGTCGCCCGCGCTTTTTGGCGCATCAACCTGGCGAGCAGTGGACGCCCAAATAAACGGGCACTCAGCCGAAAACAGGGTGTGGCACCTTGCCTGAGGTGGGGTAGACTATTGCGTCTGTCGTTAAACGGCGGCACGCATTAGGAGAAGGAGACTACCCGCCATGCGCTTTTTTCCACACTTTACCGATGGCCAGGCGTTTTCCCAGCCGCTGGGCAAAATCGTCTGCATCGGTCGCAACTACGCTGACCACGCCAAAGAGCTGGACAATCCCGTGCCCACCGAGCCGCTGTTGTTTATCAAGCCGGCTACCAGCGCGGTAGACCTGAGCCAGCCGCTAAATCCGCCGTTTTCGCGCGGGGAAGTCCACTATGAGATCGAACTGGCGCTGCTGGTAGGTGAAACGCTGACCGACGCGACCCAAGACGAAGCCGAGCGCGCCATCGTCGGCATCGGCCTTGCCATGGATTTGACCCTGCGCGATGTACAAACCAAGCTCAAAGAGAAAGGGCATCCGTGGGAGGTCGCCAAAGCCTTCGATGGCGCCTGCCCGTTATCCCCATTTTTGCCGCTTGAGCGTGTGCCCAACTGGAACGCACTGGCGTTCACGCTGGACATCAACGGCGAAGAGCGTCAACGCGGGGAAGGGGCGGACATGATTTTCCCGGTGCCGACGCTGGTGGCGGAAATGAGTCGCCACTTTACGCTCGAACCCGGTGACGTGATCTTAACCGGCACCCCCGTTGGCGTCGGCGAGCTACCCCGCGGCGCGGCGCTGAAAATGACGCTCACCGGCGGGTTGGAAGTCACTAGCAGTGTGGTCGATTAAGGCAAATGTAAAAAC
>JBNJFC010000058.1:0-10357 GCA_051746485.1 Pseudomonadota bacterium | reverse complement strand
TCAGGCCGCGTTTTAAGCGCTCGATGGAGATCGGTACGCCGCCAATAAAGGGTAGGTAGTTATTGGTGAACATGGCCACGTTTAACGGTGTGTCGCTACCGGCGTCCGGGTCGATATCGAAATCGGGGTAGTAATCCTTGTCAGTGAAAATGCGCTTGTATAGCCAAAGTGCGATGGCAACGAATGTCGATACAATCAGAATGAAGTTTAAGTAGCCGACATAAAACAGCGAGTAGATGAAAAACCATAAACTCTCCAGCGTGCGCCAGATGGCGTGCTGACCGATATCCAGGCGCTGCTCGCTGACCTGAACCTCATCGCCCTCAACGCTAACCGAGACAAAGTGGTGATAGCTCTCTTCGTCATTGAGCACGAGCCCACCGGCGCCACCGGTGACGATGTAGTCGCTGCCGCCATGGCGCTGGCGATCAAAGAGCGGTACCTGAGAAGAGAATACCGTATCCACGCCAGCCTGTTCGATCAGGCGGGTGAACGCTTGGCGTGCAGCTTCGTCGATTAGGTAGTCGTCGTCATCTTCCAGGCCGAAAAGTCCGGAACGATCCACCGGGTAGAACGGATGGGCGCTGAACAGAAACTGATTCGGTTCGCCTGCGGCGAGCACTTCTTTTAACCAGCGCGTTTGCCAGCTGAAGCTGGTGGTGCCGGTGCTATCAATAAAGGTGAAACGGTTTTTTCCAGCGGCAAAGCTAAAGTGGTAAGGGCCAAAATAGTCATAAAAGCGAAAGCCGCCAAGGCGACTCTCTTCGTGTGGGCCAAAGGTTAATAGGTAAGGCATTTCCAGGTAATTTAGCGTGCCGAACAGCGCGCGGTATTTATCCTCGCCGCCGCTGGCGACGGCATTGCCCGCCGAGATGACGAAGTCATATCCTTCCTGGTTGAGGCGCGGAATAATCTTGCGCTCAAAAATGCCGACCGAATTATTGATATTGCCTAACACCGCGAAGCGGTACTGCTCACGCTCGGCCAGGAGCGACTCGATGGCGCTGACTTGAGTGGCATGATCACCGGGAAAGTCTTGCTCGAAAAAATTCAGGTAGGCCTTGTAGCCCAGCAAGGCGGCAATCAGGGCAAGGTTGAGATAGAAAAACCACGAGATCAATCGCTGGCGGGGCACCCGGTGTGTCTCCTCAAAGAGTGGCGGTTAGCATGCAAGGCATTTTCAGGAAGATAACCTGCCACAAAAACCACGTGCCCGTCGATAACACGATTCGCTGGGGCCTAGCGGCTCGCCTGTATGCAACCGGCGATGACCAGCAGAGCGGCAAGTGGCAACCGCCAATCAAGCGGGCTAATGCCGGCGATTACTAACAGTGCGGCCGCGAGCAGCGGTACGCCGTAGGCGAGGCTTCCCACGACACTGGCCTGCCCTTGGCGCAGCGCTTTATCCCACGCCACCATGGCAATACCAAAAGGGCCCAGCCCCAGCGCGATACCTGCCGCTAGCGCGGTCTGATCCGGCAGCGTGATACTCCCTTCAAGCCACAGGGTGGCAGCGCCACTCATGAAGGCGGCCGTCAGCAGAAGGCGAGGCAGCAGTGGGGTGAGTGCAATAGGCGCCGCCTGGCCGAGCCAAGAATAGAGCGCCCAGCACAGCGCGGCCAGCAGCGCAAAACCGTAACCGGGCAGTGAGGCTAGCGGGGCGATGGCGTTTGCCTGTGGCGTCAGCAATAGCGCGGCCCCGCTAAAGGCGATCAGCGCGCCGGTTAGGCTTTTTAGCCGAATGCGGCCCAGGCGCGTCCACTGGCTGAGCAGCACAAACAGCACTGGCCACGTATAAGTGATCAGCGCCGCCTCGGCGGCAGGCGCGATGCGCATGCCGATGAAGTAGCTGCCAACGGCGCCTAAGATCAACAGCGGCACACCCAGCCATACACTCAAGCACCAGCCGAGGTTTAAGTGGGTGGTCGACGTGCGACGGCTTAGCGGTAGGGTCGCTAAGGCGCCGGCAAACAAGGTGAGCGTTGTGAGACTTAATGGCGAAACGCTACGCGCCTGTTCGGCCAGTAGCGGCGCTGAGCTCCACAGTGCAACCGCGATCAGCGCGGCAGGAATGCCGAGATGGCGCGCTGGTATAAAGTGGGCAAGTTGCATCCGTGTTCTCCTTGATTGCGTTAACCTGCCGGCAGCATACTCAGTCTCTACACATCACAAAAACGATTATTTATGATCAAAATCATCAAGGAGTATGATGAATGCGGGCGCCAACGTTTGACCTGACGCTGCTGCGTACACTGGTGGCCATCGCGGATACCGGCAGTGTGACGGCGGCGGCAAAACGGCTTGCTTATACCCAATCCACAGTGAGCATGCAGCTGAAGCGCTTGGAAGCGCAGTTAGGTCTCGTGCTGCACGAGCGGGAAGGGCGGCGCGTGCGTTTTACCGCCGAGGGAGAGCGTCTTATTACCCACGCGCGCAAGCTGTTAGCGCTTAATGAAGAAGCGTGGCGCGATATGCAGGCGCGCCAGGTCAGCGGTGAGCTGACACTCGGAATACCCGAAGATTACGCGCTGCTGCTGCCGTCGGTGTTTTCTTACTTCCACCAGCTTTACCCCAGCGTAGGCTTGGAAGTGGTTTGCGGCACTAGCGCGGATTTGGTCGAGCGGGTTAAAAACGCCGAGATGGACGTAGCGCTGGTGACCCGCCAACGTCGTTCGCCGGGCGGGGAGGTGATTCGCCGCGAGCCGCTTTATTGGGCCGTGGGGTTGAGTCATCAGCCGCTTCTCAGTGATCCGCTGCCGTTGGCGCTTTATACGCCGGGGGCGGATGTGTTTCGCGAAGTCGCGGAGCAGGCGCTGCAAAATGCCGGGCGCCAGTGGCGAGTTGCCTACACCAGCCAATCCATGAGTGGCTTGGCGCCGGTGGTCATGGCGGGATTGGCCATTGCGGTGGTCACGCGCAGCATGCTGAAACCCACCCTTAAGCCGTTGGATGAAACCAGCGGCTTGCCCGCGCTGCCTTCGATTGAGCTGGCGTTGCACTGGGCGCCGCACAGGCCCTCAGAGCCCGCCCGGCGCCTGGGCGAGCTGATCCGTGAGCAATTAGCCAATGAGTGGGTGCCGGTTTAGCGAATCAGCGTTTCCAGCGCCTCTATCAGGCTATCCATCTCGTCGTCGGTGCCGATGGTGATGCGCAGGAAGTTCTCAAGCCCCGCTTTATTAAAGTGGCGCACCAGAATGCCGCGCTCGCGTAGCCCGGCGAAAAGCTGCGCGCCGTCGAACGCAGGGTGCTGTGCGAGCACAAAGTTGGCCTTGGAGGGCAGCACGTCAAAGCCTAAGGTTTCGAGGCGGCTTCGGGTGCGCTCGCGGGAGGTGATCACGCGCTCGCGGCAGGCCTCGAAGTGTGCGGGATCCTCAAGCGCGGCGATGCCTACGCAGCTCGCGAGGCTATCCACCGGGTAGGAATTAAACGAGTCTTTCACCCGCTCAAGGCCTTCGATCAGCTCACGCGAGCCCACTGCGTAGCCTAAACGGATGCCCGCGAGGCTGCGTGATTTGGAAAACGTGCCGGTCACGAGTAGGTTGGGGTAGCGCTGAGTCAGGGCGACCGCGCTTTCAGCACCGAAATCCACGTAGGCTTCATCAATCAGCACGACGCGGTCGGTGACGCGCTCAAGTAGCGCTTCTAGTGTGGCAAGCGAGTGCGCGTGGCCGGTCGGGGCGTTGGGGTTGGCGAAAATCACCCCGCTGCGCGAAGACGCCTCGGCTAGCGCGTCAAGGTCGACTTCCCACTGTTCGTTGAGCGGGTGCTGGCGCAACTCAACGCCGTAAAGCTTGGCGTACACCGGATAGAAGCTATAGGTAATCGTCGGCACATCGAGCGGTGCGCCGTGGCAAAAAAACGCCTGAAAGGCGAAAGCCAGCACTTCATCCGAGCCGTTTCCGGCGAATACCTGCTGGGTTTCTACGCCGAAGCTCTCGGCCAGGGCTGCGCGAAGCGCCTGTGAGGTGGGGTCGGGGTAAAGGCGTAGGTGATCAGTGGCGAACTCGCGTAGCACCTTGCCCACGCCCGGCGCAGGCGGGTAGGGGTTTTCGTTAGTGTTTAGCTTGATGACCCGTTCAGCGGGCTGCTCGCCCGGCACATAAGGCGTTAGCGCTTGAACGGCGGGGCTCCAAAATTGGCTCATGAGCGTATCCTGAGGCGTGTGAATCGATAGCCCTCATGGTCGCTTGGCGGTGGGGAAAGCGCAAGCACTGCTCGGTGATTGGGGTGGGCGTTGCACTTTGTAGGGGGTATGCTGTCTTAAGCGCAATAAATGCGATGATCAGTACACGCTCAACATCCATGCATGTAAAGGAGAGACGCCATGTATTTGAAGACAATGTCGCTAAAAAGCTTGTTGGCCGGTTCCGCTATGCTGGCTTTATTAGCGGGCTGTGCCGCCGGCCCGATGGATCAAAGCGGAGAAGACGTCGCTGAGAGTACCGAGGCTAACTACCAGGGCACGCTGCCATGCCGCAACTGTGATGGCATCGATCTTGATGTCGTCATGAACGGCGAAGAGATGGACCCAGCCGAAGCGCGCACGTTTACCTTGAATGCAACCTACCGTAACCACCCACAAAATCCACCCGATGAGAATTACGCCGGTAATTGGGAAGTGCTAAGCGGTACGCCGTCTGATCCGGATGCCACGGTCTATGAGCTAACGCCCGATGGTGAAGGCCAGATCTATTACTTCCTGCGTATTGATCCGCAAACGCTTGAGCTGATCGATCCTGAGCGTCGTCGCTTTGAAAACGGCGAAATGCTGCGGTTGGAGCGCCAATCCTAACGCACCGTCCCCAAAGTGGATGACAAGGCGGCTTCGGCCGCCTTTTGCATGTGCGGTCCAAATCTCATTCTTCGACAGGCTCAGAGTGAACGGCTCTAACACTGATCATCCTGGGCGTGTCGAAGAGTGACAGGCTCTGCGTGAGCGGCAACCACCATAAAGAAAGGAGAAAGCGGTGGCTAAAGCCAAAAGCGCTTTTGTATGTACCGAATGCGGCGCCGAGTACCGCAAGTGGCAGGGACAGTGTGGTAGCTGTCAGGAATGGAATACACTGACGGAAGTGCGCTTAGCGCCGGCGCGCCCCGGCGCCGGCAGTGCCTCCGGTTCACCGTCAGGGCGTGCGGGCTATTCCGGCGCACTCTCGCGCGAGGTGGTGGACCTTGCCAGCGTCGATTTGAGCGAAGTGCCACGCATGAGCTCCACCTTCGGCGAGTTCGACCGCGTGCTCGGCGGTGGATTGGTGCCCGGCTCGGCGGTGCTGCTTGGCGGTCATCCAGGCGCGGGCAAGTCCACGCTGTTACTTCAAACTGCCTGCAAACTCGCCCAGCAGCGGCGTATCCTCTACGTAACCGGCGAGGAGTCGCTGTCGCAAGTGGCGATGCGCGCGCATCGCCAACAGCACCCAACCCAAGGGCTTAAGATGCTGGCCGAAACCAGCATCGAAACGATTCTCGCCGTGGCCGAGCGCGAAAAGCCCGAGATTCTGGTGATCGACTCGATTCAAACCATGCACCTGGAAGACGTTAGCTCTGCCCCCGGCGGCGTGGCGCAGGTGCGCGAGTCCGCCGCTGCGCTGACGCGTTTTGCCAAGCAGAGCAACACGGTGTTGCTGTTAGTGGGCCATGTCACCAAGGACGGCAGTCTAGCCGGACCTAAGGTGCTGGAGCATATGATTGACGCCTCGTTGTTGCTCGAAGGCGGTGCCGATTCGCGCTTTCGCACCCTGCGCGGGCAAAAAAATCGCTTTGGCGCGGTCAACGAGCTGGGCGTGTTCGCCATGCTGGAGCAGGGACTGAAAGAGGTGAAGAACCCCAGCGCGATCTTTCTCTCCCGTAACGAAGAGCAGGCGCCGGGCAGCCTGGTGATGGTGGTGTGGGAAGGCACGCGGCCGATTCTGGTGGAAGTTCAGGCGCTGGTGGATGAATCCGCGCTGGGCAATCCGCGCCGCGTGGCGGTGGGGCTCGACCCCAATCGCCTAGCGATGCTGCTGGCGGTGCTCAACCGCCACGGCGGGCTTTTTACCGGCGATCAGGACGTGTTTTTGAATGTGGTCGGCGGCGTCAAAGTGCTCGAAACCAGCGCCGATCTCGCGGTGCTGCTTGCGGTCGTTTCGAGTCTGCAAAACCGCGCACTGCCTAAAGAACTGGTGGTGTTTGGTGAGGTGGGGCTTTCCGGCGAGATTCGCCCGGTACCCAGCGGCCAGGAGCGCATCGCCGAGGCGGCCAAACACGGCTTTCAGCGCGCTATCGTTCCGCGCGCTAACGCCCCCAAACAAGCGCTGCCGGGGATGGAGGTCATTCCCGTGGATAAGCTCTCGGATGCGTTGGAGGCGCTGTAGGTCACCGCGGACTACGTTAGACTGAGGATAAACCGACCCGCTCAAGGAGAAACACCATGAACAGCATTCGCTTAACGCAATACAGCCACGGGGCCGGCTGCGGCTGCAAGATCGCTCCCGATGTACTCGACGGCATTCTGGCCAAGGCGGGCCGGCCAGCGGGCAGTCATCGGCTGATTGTGGGTAACGAGGGTCGCGAAGACGCCGCCGTTTACGATTTGGGCGACGGGCGCGGGATGATCGCGACCACTGATTTTTTCATGCCTATCGTGGATGATCCGTTTGATTTTGGCCGTATTGCCGCGATCAATGCCATTAGCGACGTGTACGCCATGGGCGGCACCCCGGTCATGGCCTTGAGCATCCTCGGTTGGCCGTTGGATAAACTCGGCGCCGATGTCGCCGGTGATGTGGTCGCTGGCGCCCAAGCGGTGTGCCGCGAACTGGGCGTAGCGCTGGCGGGCGGTCATTCGATTGACGCCCCGGAGCCGATCTTCGGCCTCGCCGTCAACGGGTTAATCGATTTGGAACATCTCAAACTGAATAGCGGCGCCAAGCCGGGGGATATGCTCTTTCTGACCAAGCCGCTGGGCGTGGGCATGCTCACCACCGCGGAAAAACGCGGGTTGGTTCAACCCGGCCATGAAGGTTTGGCGCGGGAAACCATGCTCAAACCCAACGATATTGGCGTGCCGCTTAGCAAGGTGAAAGGCGTGAACGCCATGACCGATGTCACTGGCTTTGGCCTCGCTGGCCACTTAACCGAAATATGCGCCGCCAGCGGCGTGCGGGCGCGGATTGATTTTCGCCGCCTGCCACGGCTTTCCGAAGCGGAAACGTACCGCCGCCAGGGCGCCGTGCCGGGCGGCAGTGAGCGTAATCGCCAAGCGCTGGGCGACAGCCTACCCGCGATGGACGAGGCGCACTGGCAATGGCTTTGCGACCCGCAGACCTCCGGTGGGCTGCTCATCGCCGTTGATCCCGCGTGGGAGGACGACGTCGAACGTATTGGCCGAGCGCATGGGGTAGACCTGGTGCCCTTTGGCACGCTGCATAAGCAGGAAGGCCCGGCGCTGATAGAGGTGATTGGGTGAGTCGAATAGCTCGGCTGAACCTACCCAGCATTGACGCCGATCTGGCGCTGGTTCGCGCGGGCAAACCGCTGATTGATGTGCGCGCACCGGTGGAGTTTGCCCAAGGCGCGCTGCCTGGCGCAGTCAATTTGCCGCTGATGGACGATGACGAGCGCCGCCGGGTAGGCATTGCTTATAAAAAGCACGGCCAAGCCGCAGCGATTGCGCTGGGCGAACAACTGGTAAGCGGTGACGTAAAAGATGCCCGGGTGAAAGCCTGGCTAGATTACGTCGAGAAGCATCCCGATGCCATTATCTACTGCTTTCGCGGCGGGCTGCGCTCGCAGATTGCGCAAACCTGGCTCTTCGATGCGGGGTCTCAGAGGCCGCGTATCGACGGCGGTTGGAAAGCGCTGCGTCAGGCGTTAATGGCGCGCATTGATAGTGCCGCCGAGCAGCCAATGCTGATCCTCGGCGGCTTGACCGGCTGCGCCAAAACGTTGCTGATCCAACGACTTGAGGGAGGTGTCGATCTGGAAGGCTTTGCCCGCCACAAGGGCTCGGCGTTTGGGCGTATGCCCGAGCCGCCGCCGTCGCAGATCGATTTCGAGCATACACTCGCGAAGCGGCTTTTAACGCTTTCCGGGCCGCTGGTGGTGGAGGATGAGTCGCGTCAGATCGGTAACGTCAATGTGCCGCTGACGTTTTGGCGGGCAATGGAAAAGGCACCGCGCATACGTATCGAAATGCCGCTCGACTGGCGCTTAGCGCAGCTTATTCAGGACTACATTATCGATTTAGAGCGCGGCTACGCCGAGCAGTTTGGCCCGGAGGAAGGCTGGCAGCGCATGCAAGCGCAGCTTTCCAACTCGCTGGCGCGGTTGAAAAAACGCTTGGGCGATGCGCGTTTGCAGCGCCTACAACGCCTGCAAGCACTGGCGTTTGCCGCCCATGAGAGGGGTGATCGTCAGGCCCACGAAGCCTGGCTGGCGCCGCTTTTGACCGAGTATTACGACCCGCTGTATCGCTATCACCTCAAGCGCCAGCAGGATGCCGGCGTGGTCGAACTGCACGTGGGTGATTGGGATAGCTGCCGGGAAGCCGCACAGCACTGGCAAGCTGAACACGCCGCGAACCGCCAAGGTCATGCGCGCTCAGGCGTGCCCCAGCCATTGGCTTAACACCCGGTCGAGCAGCGGTGCCAAGCGGTCGAAACGTTTAGGCTCGGCAAATATATCGGCATCGGCCTGGGTGTAGTCGTCGCGGCCCTCGGGCACCGGCTGGGTGTCAATCAGCTGCTTAACGCCAGCCTGGGAGGCCTCCAGGTGGCATAACAGTCCCATTACGCGCCCCCCGTCCCAAGAAAACCCTTGCAGCGGCGCGGCAGCACTACCGCCTAAGGGCATGGCGCCATCGGGTAAGCTGAACACGTAGCGGTGCCACATAAAGGCATCGAACGTTTCGGGCAGCTCGAAGGGGCTTTCGTCCGCCAAGCTAACTGTGTGCCAGCCGGTCTCCGGGTAGATGCCGAGCGCGCTTATCGCGCCGAGTGCGTCGGCAATATAATGAGCGCCTAGGCCTATGCCTAACAGCGGCTTTTGGCTATCAAGTAAGCGGTTGATCAGCTTGTCTTCGGCCTTGTACCAAGTAGGCGAGGCGTCGAGCAGCGTCTCCGGGCCGTCGAGCACGATCAACGCATCGCAATCACCTGGGCGGGGCGGTAATTCGCCGTCGTAAAGGTGAAACACGGTGTAGCTGTGGCCCATACTGGCCAACCAGTCGGTTAACCGGGCGGGGCCATAATCCGGGCCGTGCTGTAGCAGATGAATATGCATGGTAATCTCCTTGCCGGCCGCACATAACACGCTTACCTACCGCACGTGGCGGCAGGGGAGTGAGACAATACCGTATCGGTTAGGCTTTCCCCAACTGATATTTACCCGCAACAGGATATCCTCATGGCGTCAAAACCCCTTGGCTTTTATCAGCGACTCCAGCAGCTGTCGTTACACGCCCAGCAGGCGTTTATGGCCGCGCTATGCGAGCGGCTTTTGCCCAACTACGCCCTCTACGCCCAGACCACCGGCCACGGTGATGTGCATACGTTGCGCGCCGTTTTAGATTTGGTATGGGAGCATTTGAGCGTGCGCGGTGCGAATATCGACTTCGCCCGCCAAGCGGAGAAGCTGGCCGAGTGCGAGCCGCCCGAGGGCGACGATAGCTTCGGCGCTCGCCGCGCACTGGACGCGGTCGTGTCGATCTCGTCGATTCTCGATACGCTTCAGGGGGAAGCGCCGGAAGCCGTGCTGGATGTCAGCCGCACCTCGCGTGCCGGCGTGCGCGCCTTTATCGAACTCACCGAGGGCGAGGAAGACGCGCAAAAATTAGCCCTCTTGATCCGCGATCACCCACTCACCGAGGATGAAAACAACTTTCAAGATGCCGTGCTGGACGCGGCTGCCGAGCCCTTGGATAAAAACGCCATCAAAGCGATTCGCCAGCTTGGCCGCAACGATGGCATCAGCAACCTCGGCTTGTCGCTGGAGGAGTAAAGAAAAATACGGCCTTACAGCCGCATTTCGATACCGCGTTCGGCCATGTAGCGCTTGGCTTCGGGGATGGTGTATTCGCCGAAGTGAAAGATGCTGGCGGCGAGTACCGCGTCGGCGCCGCCTTTGATCACGCCTTCGACCAGGTGGTCGAGGTTGCCGACGCCACCCGAGGCGATCACCGGCACGCTAACGGCTTCGGCAATGGCGTGGGTGACGCCGAGGTCGAAGCCGATTTTGGTGCCGTCGCGGTCCATGCTGGTTAACAGCAGCTCACCGGCCCCGAACTCGACCATCTTTTTCGCCCACTTTACCGCGTCAAGCCCAGTGGGGCGGCGCCCGCCGTGGGTGAAGATTTCCCAGCGCGGCTTTTCGCCTTCTTTGG
>JBNJFC010000057.1:0-10697 GCA_051746485.1 Pseudomonadota bacterium | reverse complement strand
AAGATATTGTATATATAATACCGTAAAACCCTGATTTTTCAGGGTTTTGTGATAGCTCTGTGAGAGGGGAGATCTTGCTTTTGTGGCCTTGGAGGTGTCAAGCGTCAAACGCAACGGTAAGTTGGGATGGCGGGCGGATGGTGTAGGTGCTCAGTGGTCGCTCTACTATGCAGGAGGTTCATTCAAAATTCCCACTAAATGAAAGTATTTCTCATTTTTGTCCAATCTATTTTAAACGCCTTCTACTAACATTATATATGCCAACGCTAGATGCTCCCTGACAGTGATCGTAAAAGCCCTGTGCAGCGACAGTGCACTTGCTGATGAGACAGCGTGTTGTATATGGGCGATCTCCCTGTTCCCACTCGAGATGCTTCAGGCTGATGGCACGTCGCATACCGGTAAGGTATCGCGCCTATGGCTTAACCCGGTATCGGGAAGTTACTCGGCACTCAGGATCGTCTTCCGATGACAGTTGTAGCCTCGATACCTTAATGAGGCAATCCCCATGAAGCTCATGGTTGGTAGTTCGGCTTTGATCATCGTGCTGCTCTCCACTTCTACCGCTCTAGCGGCAGATTCAGTGTATCTTGAAGAGCGCTCAAAACGTCTCTCTGAAAGGACTCAAGCATCGGCGGTAGTACCGGCGGTGATGCCGACAAAAATGAAATCGCCCAAAACGCCAGTTAGAGCGGCGCCAGCGTCAATCGTGACCTCCGATCCCTGGTGGAGGTGACGATGCGCGTTTGGTATCAAGTTGCACCCCGACAACGTAGCCGGGGTGCAAGCAGATTACCTGCCAGCAGAAAACCACTTACCTCGTGGTTCGCTTGAGGGCGCAGGGTCACGCGGCGACGAAAATAGAAAGCCCCGAACATTCGGGGCTTTTTGCGGAGCAGTTGCTCTTACGGCATGCCAGTATGAGGAGAGAAGTTGGTTATTATTTTTGCTGCGAGTTAAGGGCGGGGTGTGTTCAAGATAGTTGGACGTGCCTCGTGTAAGCGTGGAAAATGATGGCTCCCAAGCCTGCCAAGGAGATCGTGTGAAGCTGCTGATTTTAGATGCGGGGCACTGCTTGAGCCTGGCGCTGGCGCGTGAGGCTAGCCGCCGTTCGGATACGGAGCTGGTGATTGAGCAAGATACTGACCTTACGCCCGAGTACTTAAAGAGTGTGGCACCGGATGCGGTCATTATCCCGCCGCTGGCACATCCGCTTTCCATGGCGCCGGCCTCGGTTACCGCGCACGCCGATGCGGTAGATATGTGCCTCGACGCCTGCCGCGCCCAAGGGGTGCCGTTGGTGTGGTGCGTGTCGGATCAGTTGTATGAAGACGGCTTTGACGTGCCGATTGATGAACACGTTGTCCCTGCGCCGCGGGATGATAGCCTGCGCCGCTTGGTCAAAACCGGTAATCGCATTCGAGCCGACTACCCACACCACTTGATCGTGCGCTTGGGGCCACTGTTTGCGCTAGAAGGTAGCCACGCGTGGGTCAACGAAATTATCGATAGTTTGGTGGTGGGCGATAGCGTGCGGGCGGCAGAAGATGTGATTTTCTGCCCCACCTCAGCGGATGCGGTCGCGCTGGCGCTAGTGGGTATGCTGCAGCAGCTTTGTTGCGGCGCTAATGCCTGGGGCGCGTATCACCTGGCGGGTACTGAGCCGGTGAGTGCCTTTACCTTTACCTCGATGGTGCGCACGCAGTTGGCAACGCACTTGGAAGGGCGCGGTGAAACGATCACGCTCGGCGAAGTAAAGGCGTTGAATCACCACCACGATGCCAAGCTGCGTCGGGTTCTGAACTGCCGCCGCGTGTTGGATGTATTCGGTGTTCACCAAAAACCGTGGCGGTTAGAAGTGGGAAGGCTTTTAGATGCGTGGTGCTTAACCCGTGACGCGCAAGAAGACGATAGTGGTGATGGCGCGGAGGGCGCGTCTTTATGAACACCGTTCGTAGCGCGGTTTTTTATTTGGGTTATTTCACCGCCATGTTGGTGTGTGGTGTGTTGTTTCTGCCCATCTCCCCGTTTTTGCCACTCTCTGCCCGCTACCGACTCCTGAATCTTTACAATCACTTTATCGTTGTCTGGTTTGGCATCGCGTGTGGCGTACGCTATGAGATCGAAGGGCGGGAAAACTTACCCAGCGGCCCCTGCGTGATTCAAGCGAACCACCAATGCGAGTGGGAAACGGTATTTTTGCAGGTGATGAAGCCGCCGGTCTGCACCGTGCTTAAGCAGGAACTGCTCAAGTTTCCCATATTTGGCTGGGCGCTGCGGTTATTGCACCCGATTGCGTTGGATCGCTCTCGGCCTGCTCGGGCGATGAAGCAGGTGCTGACGCAAGGGGAGGCGCGTTTAAGAAGCGGGCTTTCGGTGCTGATTTTTCCTGAAGGCACGCGTGTCGATCCGGGCCAGCGCAGGCGCTATAATAAAAGCGGTAGTGTGATTGCTTGTCGTGCAGGTGTGCCGGTACTGCCGGTGGCGCACAATGCTGGCGAGTGCTGGCCGGGGCGCCACTGGGTGAAACGGCCAGGCGTGTTGCGGGTGCGCATCGGTGCGCCGATTGATACGACAGATAAAACCCCGGATGCGGTGATAGCGGAAGTGGAAACCTGGGTGGAAGGGCAACTCCAAGAGATTTCCGAGGTGCCGCGCCCCGAGTAGCGAGTTTATTTCAGCTGAATAATGACCAAAAAAACGGCGCCGACTGCTAATGCAGCGGCGCCGTTTTGATTCGTCGCTTATGTTTATCGCCTGTCAGCGATTAATCCGCATGGCGTTGGAATACCAAGCAGGCGTTGGTACCGCCAAACCCGAAGCTGTTCGACAGCACCCGGTTTAGCGTTACGCCATCGCGGCGCTGGGTCACGATGTCGAAGCCATCAGCCTGTTCGTCGAGGTTTTCAATATTGGCAGAAGCCGCCACGAAGTCATTTTTCATCATCAGCAGCGAGTAAATCGCTTCCTGGACACCAGTAGCACCCAAGGAGTGACCGGTAAGCGACTTGGTCGAGCTCATCGCTGGCGTGGTATTGCCAAAGACCTCGCGTACGGCTTTAAGCTCGGCGACATCGCCCACGGGCGTGGAAGTGCCATGAGTGTTGATGTAGTCGATATCGCCGTCGACCGTGGCCATCGCCTGGCGCATACAGCGCGTAGCGCCTTCGCCGGAGGGCGCGACCATATCGTGGCCGTCAGAGGTAGCCCCGTAGCCAACCAGTTCACCGTAAATTTTGGCGCCGCGGGCTTTGGCATGCTCTAACTCTTCAAGCACTAACATGCCGCCGCCGCCAGCAATGACAAAGCCGTCACGGGCCTGATCGTAGGGACGCGAAGCTTTTTCCGGTGTGTCGTTGTAGTGGGTCGAGAGCGCGCCCATGGCGTCGAAGAGGCACGATAGCGTCCAGTGCTCTTCTTCACCGCCGCCAGCAAATACCACATCCTGCTTGCCCATCTGGATCTGTTCCATGGCACTGCCAATGCAGTGTGCAGAGGTCGCACAGGCAGACGAGATCGAGTAGTTCACGCCTTTGATTTGAAACGGCGTCGCCAAGCAAGCCGACACGGTGCTACCCATGGTCCGCGTGACGCGGTAAGGGCCAACACGACGGAGGCCTTTCTCGCGCAGCACATCGGCGGCTTCCACTTGGTTGGCGCTTGAGGCACCTCCGGAGCCGGCGATGAGGCCAGTGCGCTCGCTGGACACTTGTTCGGGCGTTAATGCCGCGTCTTCGATGGCCTGGGCCATGGAGACATACGCGTAGGCGGCAGCATCGCCCATAAAACGCAACAGCTTGCGGTCGATGAGCGCTTCAAGGTCGATATCCACGCTGCCGGCGACATGGCTTCTAAAGCCACGCTCGGCATACTCGTCTTTAAAGCGAATGCCGCTGCGCCCCTGTTTGAGCGCTTCTAGCACCTGTTGCTGGTCGTTGCCCAAGCAAGAAACGATGCCTAGGCCGGTGACTACCACTCGTCGCATGGGAGCCTCCTGTTAAAAATTCGCAGTGGAGGTAAATAGGCCAACGCGCAAGTCGTTTGCCTGGTAAATATCACGTCCGTCGACAGAAACAGTGCCGTCGGCGATGCCTAAGATTAGGCGTCGCGTAATAATACGCTTGACGTTGATACGGTAGGTGACTTTTTGCGCATCGGGCAAAATTTGGCCGGAAAATTTTACGTCGCCGCAGCCGAGCGCACGGCCACGACCCGGGTGGCCAAGCCAGCCAAGGTAAAAGCCGACGAGCTGCCACATAGCATCTAGCCCCAGGCAGCCGGGCATGACCGGGTCACCGGGAAAGTGGCAGTCAAAAAACCACAGGTCAGGAGTAATATCCAGCTCGGCGATCAACTCGCCCTTGTCGTGCTCACCGCCGGCTTCTGTAATCGCCGTAATGCGGTCGAGCATCAGCATATTGGGAGCCGGAAGCTGTGCGTTTCCGGGGCCAAAAAGCTCGCCGCGCGAGCAGGCCAGCAGTTCTTCGCGATCAAAAGAGTGTTGCTTGGTCACTGAGTCGTTCCGAGTGTCGAGATGATTGTGAGCCTAGTCTACTTCCCGAAGCGAGCGAATGCACGTAGCGCCGTATTCTTTCCCTTTAGGCTCAATAGCGTCGTGCACATCGAGCCTAATATTCAGAGTTTGTTGTCCCGGGGTTTGTTGCAGTTTCGGGCAACGTAAAACCTTCTACCCACGGTAGCATTTCGTTGGCGGGCATGGGGCGCGCGAAGGCATAACCTTGGCCGTACTTGCAGCCGAGAGCCAGTAGTGCCCGCGCATGGGCGTAGGTTTCCACCCCTTCGGCAATAACGCGTCGCTGAAACGCCTTGGCGAGGCTGAGCACACCTTTGAGCATGACCAAATCCTCGTCGTTTTCGAGCATATTGAACACGAAGCTGCGGTCGATTTTAAGCTGGCCGACGGGTAAATAGCGTAGGTAAGCGAGTGAGGCATAACCCGTGCCGAAATCGTCCAAGGCAAAGTGGGCGCCGAAGCGTTGGCAGTGCCGCATAATTTCCGCCACACGATGGATGTCGTCTAAGGCGCTACTTTCTAACACTTCGATTTCGATATCGCCCGGTGCCACGCTGGGGTAGCGGGAAAGTGTTTGTTGCAGCCAGTCGGCAAAGCCTGTGTCCTGTAGGTGAATGCCATCGATGTTGATGCTAACCGGCAAATGCACACCGCGCTTTTTCCAGTCGCAAAACTGCGCTATCGCCGTGCATGCCACCCATTCGCCCACGGCGATAGCGAGCGAGTGCTGTTGCAGATCGGGCAAAAACGCAACCGGCGGTAGAAGGCCTCTGTCGGGATGCTGCCAGCGAATCAGCGCTTCGACGCCAATCACCTCGCCACTACGCATGTTGACTTTGGGTTGATAGAAAAGCACGAACTCGTCATCGCGCAGCGCTTGCTCCATACGGGCGATGCTTTGGTGGTGGCCGCGTATGGCGCGTTCGTGCGCGGAATCAAAAATGTGGTAGCGGTTTTTACCTAGCTGTTTGGCCTGATACATTGCGTGATCAGCTTGGCGAATAAACTGATCCGGTTCGATATCATCATTATCCTCGGTTGCCTGGCCGACGTAGCAAGCGACGCCAATACTGGCGGAAACGCGGAGTTCATGCTCGGCGAGTTGCATCGGTTGGTTGACGCGCTGTATGAGGGTGCTGATGACCCGCAGCATCACTTCGTCGCTATGTTGGTGCGGCAACATAATCATAAATTCGTCGCCGCCTAGGCGCGCGACCGTGTTATCGCCGTCTACCGTGCTACGAAGCCGCTCGGAAATCACTTTTAACACTCGGTCGCCAAGCGTGTGGCCATAAATGTCATTAATCTCTTTGAAGCCGTCAAGATCAAGGTAGGCGAGCACCACGCGATTGCCGTGGCGGCGGGCGTTTGCCATGGCGTGTGTCAGGTGTTGGGTTAAGCGCTCGCGGTTGGGTAGGCCCGTCAAACGATCAAAATAGGCGAGGTGTTCCAGCCGGTTTTCGTACTCTTTTTGGCTGGAAATATCAGTAAAGACAATCACAAAGTGGGCGCCACGGTCAGCGCTGTTATCGACCCGTGAAATGGTCAAAAGCGCTGGGTAATGCTCGCCATTTTTGCGGGTTTCCTTTACTTCGCCCTGCCAGATACCCTGCCCACGGCTCAGTCGTTCCAATAGCGTCGTATGCGTGTGAAGCACTTCCTTGGCTTCAAACCCGGTAATGCGCGTGAATGCTGCGTTGACATCCACAATCACTCCGTTGCTATCGGTCAGCAGAATGGCGTCGTGGGCGTTGCGAAATACGCTAGCCGCTAAGCGAAGTTCGACCTCAGCGTGGCGTTCAGCGCTGATATCAATGCGCGTCCCCGAGGCTTTAAGCGCGACCCCTTGGCCATTGCGTTTTGTGACCTTGCCGCGGTCAAGTACCCAAAGCCAGTGTCCATCACGGTGGCGCAAGCGGAACTCGCTAGAATAACTAGGCGTTCGACCGCGCAAATGAGCGTCTAGCGCTTGCTCTGCCTCGGCAAGATCATCCGGGTGGACCCAGCGCCGCCACTGCGAGAGGCTGCAATGGGTCAGCTTTTCGGGCGCGTAACCCAGCATATCGGCCCAGCAGTCGTTGACGCTAAGTTGCTCGCTAACAACATCCAACTCCCAAGTGGCGGTGTGGGTGACGTGTAATATTTCCGTTAAGCGCTCTTGGTGATGACGTAGCTCGCGGGTTTTGCGGCGTACTAGCTGGCGCAGCCGCAGGTTCCAGGCGATCACCCAGAGGGCGGCGATAATCACGAGGAGCGCATGGGGCCAGTATTCGCGCCAGTTGATACGGGCGGAAGGCAACATTTCGCCAAGCCACTTCTCGTTCAAGCGATCCAGCGTGCCTTGCTCGCGAGCCTTCTTGATTCCCTTGTTGAGGATGCTTTTTAGCGGTTGATTGCCCTCGATAACCGCCATGGCGTTCAGGCCGGTATAAAGCGGCTCTCCCACCCGTTTCATCCCATCGTTTAGCCCTTCACGATAAAGGTGGTAGAGCACGATTTGCTCATCACCGATCATGGCGTCGGCGTCACCCGCTAAAACGACCTGAGCCGCTTCAGCAAAGTTGGTGGTGGAAACGAGTTCGATATCCAGGCCTGTTTCTGCCACATACTCTTCGGCATAGTCATCGCGCTGGGTGGCCACGCGACGGCCTTTTAAATCTTGTAATTGGGCGATGTCGGGGCGGTCTGCGCGAACAAAAATGGCGGCCGGGACCTCGAAAATCGTCTGAGTAAAATCAAAGTGTTGATCGCGGCTGGGGCTGTAGAAAAAGCTGGTGAGGACATCGGCGTCACCGCGTTGGACCTGCGCTTGAGCGGTGCTGAAGTCAGTGCTCACAAACTGGGCGTGAAATCCTGCCTCGGTAGCGATCCAGTGGGCTAATTCCACCATCATGCCCTGTCGCTCGCCGTCATCATCGATAAATTCAAACGGTGGATAGGCGCGTTGGCTGACAAAAACAATCGGCTCGTTTTCCGCGAGATAGGCTTTTTCCGCTTCGTTTAGCCGGATACTAGGTTCATTGGCGTACGCCGAGAAGGTGAATAGCAAGCCGATAAAGCCAGCAGCAAGCCAGAGCAGGCAAAATGATTTGGCGGTGCAATCCTTGCTTTCAGCCACGCGAAAAGCCCCCTTGTTGATGGCGGTGCCGCCGCTAAATTGATGACACTAAGTAGCCTCGCGTAACTTTTGGGTTACGTCTAGGTCACAGATCAACTTTTTGATGATGCCACCTAAGCGTTATATACCACGCGCCCGAGCTCACTGATATCGTAGCCGCCAAGCGAATTGGCGCGCTGGGCGAAGCGCTCGCTGCGGGTAAACGCGAGCAGTTGCTGCGCCGGTGGTTCAAAGTAGTGGCG
This sequence comes from Pseudomonadota bacterium, assembly GCA_051746485.1. Taxonomy (GTDB): domain Bacteria; phylum Pseudomonadota; class Gammaproteobacteria; order Pseudomonadales; family Halomonadaceae; genus Vreelandella. Next base: position 2,803 of record JBNJFC010000057.1, on the reverse strand, counting down.
CCGGCGCATCGCAAGATCGAAATGCTCTTGATGTAGCGCAATAAACGCCACACCTTGACGCCGTGCTGCGGCTTCAATGCCCACACCGACGTCGGCCTCACCCTGGCGGATGGCAAGCGCCAAGTCATCTTCGCTGAGTGATGGGTTCGCTGCCCAAGTAAGCGTATTAGTGTTTAGCCGGTGGCGCGCCAGCAGGCTGTTTAATAGGTGGCTAGCGCCGGCATCGGGTTGGCGGTGCGCAATGCGTATCCCAGGGCGGGCAATGTCCTCAACCCGTGCCAGGCGGTGGGGGTTATCAGCGGCCAAGAGAAGCCCTTGCTGACGCTTGGCCCAGCGGATCATGACCAAATCGCGCACGCCGTTGAGCCCTAATTCGTCAGGGTTATTGTAGCGCTCTGTGTCGGCGTGCCAGATATGCATGCCGGCAAGCATGGCGCGCCCGGCGAGTAGCCGCTGCACACCATCGCCGCTGCCTTGGCATAGCAGCGCCAATTCGGCGCCGCTCTCTTTCACCGCCCACTCCAAGAGCGGGTCCTGACTACCCGCCAACACGGGTGGAGTGGGCGCGCTGGCGGCGTGGTCGCCTTCCAAGTGGTTCATCAGCCAGAGATCAATGCGTTGGCGGGGAAAGAGCAGTTTCCCCGTTACCCGCACGCAGGGGATCACCCCTTGGCTGACTAAATCGTAAACCTTGCGCTCTTTGAGGCGCAGATAGTCGGCGACTTCAGCGGTGGTGAGGTAAGCAGGAAGTGGCATAGCAATACCCTGTCAGCTAAGAGAAAAGCGGTTTCGCTGCATCAAGATGCATATATTTCAATAATAGATGAAAAACGTAACATAAAAGCCGACGATGCAGTTCTATCAAGGAGATCGCATGTCGCAAGAGACCAACGCTTTTTTTGTCGCGCTATCGCTGCTGTTAAGCGGTGACGCGGCGCTGGTGAGCATTGTGGCGCTGTCGCTGCAGGTCTCACTGTTGGCGGTGCTGATCGCGGCGCTATTCGGGTTTCCGCTCGGGGCGGCGGTGGCGCTGTGGCGTTTTCCCGGGCGTGGCGCGGTGGTGGTCGCACTCAACGCGTTGATGGGGCTGCCGCCGGTGGTGGCGGGGCTCTGCGTTTATCTGCTGCTCTCCCGCGCGGGCCCGCTGGGTGAGTGGGGGCTTTTGTTTACCCCCACGGCGATGGTAATTGCTCAGGTGGTGCTGGTGCTGCCGATTTTGGCTGCGCTGTCACGCCAGAAAGTGGAAGAACTTTTAGGCGAGTACCGCGAGCAGTTGGTGTCGCTGGGGATGTCGCGGCTGCGCATGATGCCAACCCTTTTGTGGGATGCGCGCTTTGCCTTGCTGACGGTATTACTCGCGGGGTTTGGCCGCGCCAGTGCCGAGGTCGGCGCGGTGATGATGGTGGGCGGCAACATCGACGGTGTGACCCGGGTGATGACCACCGCCATCGTGCTGGAAACCAGTAAGGGAAATCTGCCGTTGGCGTTGGGCTTGGGGATGGTACTGCTGACGTTGGTGATGCTGATTAACGCCGCCGCCTACGTAATTGGCGAGATGGCGAGGAGGCGCATGGGATGACATCACTCTCGATTCCTGACGCACACACTATCCCTGATGCACAAGTCGCGAGCTACCAAGCCGCGAACCTCTCGTTTGAGGCAGTGAGCTTTGCCCATCAAGGTAAAACGCTTTTCGGGCCGTGCTCGTTTACCCTGTCGGGCCCCGGCCCGACGTTGGTGATGGGCCCCAATGGCGCAGGCAAAAGCCTGCTCCTGCGCCTGGCACACGGGTTGCTCTCGCCCACTCAGGGGCATGTGACGTGGTCGCCGGCTCGTCCGCGCCAAGCGATGGTCTTTCAACAGCCGGTGCTGTTACGTCGCTCGGCGCTTTCCAACCTCACGCATGCGTTGGCAGTGAATAAAACCCCGCGCAAGGCTCGCAAAGCGCTCGCTGAAGAAGCACTAGCGCGCTTTGGTCTCATCGCTTGCACCGATATGCCAGCGCGCGTGCTCTCCGGCGGCGAGCAGCAGCGCTTAGCGCTCGCCCGCGCCTGGGTACTTGAGCCCAAGGTGCTGTTTCTGGATGAACCCACCTCCGCGCTCGACCCGGCGGCCATCAAGGCGGTGGAGGAGGCGGTAAGCGAATTCCAGCGCCAGGGCACGCGTATCGTGATGACTACCCATGACCTACACCAGGCGCACCGTTTGGCCGGCGACGTGCTGTTTTTGGCCGGTGGCCAAGTGTGCGAGCACACCCCCGCTGACGCTTTTTTTACCGCGCCCGCCTCGAAACAGGCGCGGGCTTATCTGGCCGGAGAGTTAATCGAGTAAAGGAGAGTTAATCGAGTAAAAACGCCTTCGACCTAGATGTGTTGTAGCGACCGTGCACGTTATTGTCTGAAACAGGAGAACCACCCATGAAAACAACGCTAACGATTGCCCTTGTGGGCGTGATGAGTGCTGGCTGGGCCGTACAGGCGCAGGCGGAGGAGTACATTACCTTGGCCTCGACCACCTCGACGGAAAACTCGGGGCTGTTTGATGCCATTTTGCCGCCGTTCGAGGAAGCGACCGATATCGAGGTGCGCGTGGTGGCCGTCGGCACCGGTCAGGCGTTTGAGATTGCCCGCCGCGGTGATGCCGATAGCCTCCTGGTGCACGATACCGCTGGTGAGGAAACGTTTGTCGAGAACGGCTACGCCAGCGAGCGCGCCGACGTCATGTACAACGACTTCGTGCTGATTGGGCCGGCAAGCGACCCCGCGGGCATCGCAGACGCGCAGAGCGCCGCAGAGGCGTTAGC
>JBNJFC010000056.1:0-10821 GCA_051746485.1 Pseudomonadota bacterium | reverse complement strand
CAACAGCAGCGCGTGGCGCTAGCGCGGGCATTGGCCCCCGAACCGCGGCTCATGCTGTTGGATGAGCCGTTTTCGAGCCTGGACGCTCGCCTGCGCGATCAAATCCGCGACGATACCCTGCATGTGCTGAAAAAAGTTGGCGCGGCAACGCTTTTGGTCACCCACGACCCGGAAGAGGCGATGTTCATGGCCGACCGTATCGCCTTGATGCGCGACGGTAAGATCATCCAAGCGGGTACGCCGCGAGAACTTTACTGCGCGCCTAACGACCCCTTTGTGGTGACGTTTTTTGGTGAAGTGAATGAGCTCGACGGTACGGTCAAAAACGGCAAGGTGGCGACCCCGGTGGGGAGTGTCGAGGCCGGCTGGCTGCCGGAAGGTAGCCAAGCGAAAGTGATGATTCGCCCTGAAGCGTTACGGGTTGCCGAGTGCGACGCAGACCTCAGTGCGCACGACCATAGCCATGTAATTATGGCCAAGTTGTTAGGTCGTACCAGCCTGATCCACCTGTGTGCCCACGGTCAGCAGGGTGACGAAGCGCACCTGCATGCCCGGGTGCCGGGGCTTTTCCTTCCCGGCGAAGGTCAGCCCGTGGATATTCACTTGGACCTGTCCCAAGTATTTGTCTTCGCGTCACCTAGCGCTGCTACCGGGGCGAGCACGGCGCATCGCAACGCTTAACAGAATCACCGGGATAATTCCCACCGCCACAATCGCTAGCGAGGCCGTTGAGGCCTCCGCTAGGCGCTCATCAGCGGCGAGGTTGTGCGCACGCACGGCCAGCGTATCGAAGTTAAACGGGCGCAAAATAATGGTGGCCGGTAGTTCTTTCATCACGTCGACAAAGACCAAAATCCCGGCAGCCAATAAGCTGCTGCGCATCAGCGGGGTATGAATCCGCCGCAGTGTGCCGCCCGCCGTTTGGCCCAGCGTACGCGCGGCGGCGTCCATGCTCGGCGTGACCTTGCCCAGGCTCGCCTCTACCGCGTTAAACGAGACCGCCAAAAAGCGCGCCACATAGGCATAAATCAAAATGAACGCCGAGCCACTAAAAATCAGCCCGATGATGTGGCCGTAGTTGGCTTGAAGCCAGGTGTTAATGGCGTTGTCCAGCCAGGCAAAGGGGATCAAAATCCCCACCGCGACCACCGAGCCGGGAATGGCGTAGCCCATTGCCGCAATGCGCGAGCTGACACGCGCAAACGGCGTATTGTGAATGCGCACGCCATAGCTTAAAAGCACCGCCATGCCCACCGCGAGCAGCGCGGCAATGGTCGCCAGCGAAAGGCTGTTGAACGCAAAACCGATAAAGCGCGCGCCGAACAGGGAGTCCCCTTCAACGATGGCCATTTGCAGCAAAATCGCGCTCGGGAGCAGAAAGCCGATGAGCACTGGGAGTAAGCAGGCGATCAGTGCGCTCGCTGCCCGCCAGCCATAGAGCGGATATTCCGGCAGTTGTTGGTAACGGTTGGTGCTGTGGAAGTAGCGGCGTCTGCCGCGCGAGAAACGCTCAAAAAGCACCAGGGCGACCACAAAGGTAAGCAGGCAAGCCGCGAGCTGCGCGGCGGCGACCGGCTCGCCTAAGCCGAACCAGGTGCGGTAGATCCCGGTCGTGAAGGTATCGACCCCAAAATACTGCACTGCGCCAAACTCGTTGAGCGTCTCCATCAATACCAGCGACACACCGCCCACCAACGCTGGGCGTGATAGCGGCACCGCGACCGTGGCAAACAGATGCCAAGGTCCGCGGCCCAAGGTACGGCCGACATCCAGCACGCAAACCGATTGCTCCAGAAAAGACGCCCGCGCGAGTAAGTAGACATATGGGTAGAGCACCAGCGTAATCAGCGCCGCCGCGCCACCCAGCGAGCGAATATTGGGGAAGAAGTAATCGCCGTACTCCCAGCCAAAGGTGTCGCGCAAAAGGCTTTGCAAGGGGCCGGCGACTTGTAAAAAATCAGTGTAAGCGTAAGCAATCACATAGGTTGGCACTGCCAGCGGCAAAAGCAGCGCCCACTCAAACATGCGTTTACCGGGGAAGCGACACATCACCACCAGCCACGCCGTGCCGGTGCCGATCACCAGCGAGCCGATCCCCACCATCAGCACCAGCCAAAACGTATTGGTTAAATAGCGCGGCAGCACGGTGCTGGCAAGATGCTGCCAAACGCCCTCGGTGGGCATAAAAATGTGCGCAAAAATGACAATGACGGGAAGCGCCACGATTAACGCAATCAAAAAAAGCGTCACTGACCACACGTTGACGCGGTTAGAGAAGCGCTCGGTGAGGGCGGAAAGCCCGTGACTGTCAGAATGGGACAAGGGACCCCTCCTTGAAAAGCGACCGGCGTGCGATCATAACGCGGCGATAATGCGATGAAATATCAGTCGTAAATAGTATCACTTGAGCGCTGACTGTGTACAAAGCACCCGCATGAAAAGACCTTCACCTGCGTTGGAATAACGCAGGCGAAGGCGGGAGACACAAAAACAGAAGGGTGTCGGCTAGTTGAGCAGTATCGCCGGCAGGCCGGTGATCAGCACGGGGAAGAACGCCATCAACGCGCACGCGAATAGAATAATCGCCACAAAGGGAATCACCGCTTTGTAGAGGTCAACGATTTCCACTCCAGGCGGTGCCACCCCTTTGAGGTAGAACAGCGCGTAGCCAAACGGCGGTGTGAGGAAGGACGTTTGTAGCACCACGGCCACCATCACCACGAACCACAGCACATCGATGCCCATCGTCTCGACAATGGGAAGCATGATCGGGAAACTCAATAGCACTATCCCGGTCCAGTCGAGGAACATGCCCAAAATAAACACCAAGAAGAGCATCAACACCAGGGCGCCGAAGGTGCCGCCGGGCATGGCAAGGACGAGATCGCTGATGACGGTCATGCCGCCGCCAAGAGAGAACACTCCAGTAAAGGCCGTGGCGCCGACCAGGACCAGCATCACCATGGTGGTGGTTTTGCCTGCCTCGATCATCGTGTGGTAGCAGGTGGAAAGCTTACGGTCACCGAAGATCATAAACAGGATAAAGGCGATGAAAACGCCGATGGCCGAGGCTTCGGTCGCGGTGGCAATACCGGCAAACAACACCCCCAAAACGCCAAGAATCAATGTCATCGGCGGCACGACGTACTTCGCCAACATGATCAAAAGCCCCTTGGTGCTGACTTCCGCCTGCTCTGCTGCCGGCACTTTAGGACCGTAAGAGGGCTTCACAAAGCAAATGATCAGCACGTAAAGCGCGTACATTACGCCGAGCATCAAGCCGGGGACTAATGCGCCAGCAAACAGCGCGCCGACCGACACGGGTGAGTAGCTCGCCATCAAAATCAGCATGATACTGGGCGGAATCAAGATGCCCAAGCAACCGCTGGCCATGATGACACCGGCGCTTAACTCTTTGTTGTAGCCGTACTTCAGCATTGGCACCAAGGCAATCATGCCCATCACCGCAATGGAGGCGCCGACGATACCCGTGGTAGCGGCGAGCAAAACCGACACCACGACCACCGTCAGCGCTAACCCGCCGCGTAGGTTGGCGAGCAATAGGCGCATGGCGTCGAACATTTTCTCGGTCACGCCCGAGTCGTTCAAAAAGCGCGCCATCAAAATAAACAGAGGAATCGCCACGAGGACGTAGTTGTCCATGGCGTTGCCGTAGACGTTATTGATAATAATGCCGAGGGTACTGACACCCGGACCTAAAAAAGCACCAATCACAGCCACACCGCCAAGCACAAACGCCAGCGGATGCCCCATAAACAGGCCAATCAGTAGGCCACTAAACATCACCAGGGTGAGTAATTCTGCACTCATGCGTGGTTCTCCTCACGCAGCTGAATAATAGCGCGCAGCACGACGGCGATGGCCTGCAGCAAGATCAACACCGCGGCCAGCACGATCACGCCTTTCACGGGATAAACGGGAATCGACACCATGCCATAGGTGGTTTCGCCCCGGCTGATGGAGCGCTCAAAGAAAGCCCAGCCTTGGGTCAGCATCAGCCAGATAAACGGCACGAAAAAAACCGCGTAGCCGATAAGCTCCAGCACCGCCTGCTTTTTACGCGATAACAGCCGCTTTAATACATCGACTTCCACATGGGCGTGGTGACGTAATCCGTAGGCGGCCATCAACATAAAGTGGGCGCCGAACAGCATTTTAGTGACATCAAACGCCCAGTCGCTGGGGCGCCCGAGGAAAAAGCGCATTGCGATGTCATACAGCACAATCAGCGTGATGACACCGATAAGAGGCGCCACAATTCGCCCAAAGAGCTCATTGAACGCGTCAATGGCTTTTGCGATCGCATACATGGGAAGTCTCCCGGTTCTCAATGAAGACGCGTGACGAAAAAAACCGCCCCGACGCAAGCGCCAGGGCGGTTACGGTGGTCAATTACATGCAGGCTTCGATTTCTTCGAGCGACGGCAGGTTGTCGATAGAGCGGCTCATGTTGAACGGCACGGTCACATCACGCCAGTTAGCGTAGTGCTCCATGTAGCTGATCATGGAGTGATAGACTTTGGCGTGCATCGGGTCTTCACAAGCACCGCGCAGAATCACTTCGTTGGTCGCGTCTTGAATGGTCGCGAGATCTTCTTCGTCGAGTGAGGTGATTTCAACGCCATCTTCTTGGAACTTCACCGTGGCGTCGGTGGATTCACGCTCTGACCACGCCAGCGACCACGCCATGGTAGCGTCGGCGGCGATTTTCAGTGTTTCCTGGGTTTCTTCGGGCAGTGCGTCCCATGCATCTTTGTTGATCATGACGCCGAAGACGCTGGCGGATTGGTGCCAACCCGGCGTGGACCAGTAATCGGCGACTTCGGAGAAGCCGGCATTGTAGTCGACGCCTGGTGTGGAGAACTCACCGGCGTCGATCACGCCCCGCTCAATCGCTTGGTACACTTCGCCACCGGCGAGTGTCACCTGCGAGCCGCCAAGCTTCTCGAGGACGCGGCCTTGGTCACGGCCCGAAAGGCGCAGGCGCTTGCCTTCGAGATCGGCGATACTCTCGATGGGGGTGTTGCCCATAAAGCCGGATTCGTTGTTAGTAATACCGTAGGGCAAATACACCATGTTGTAGTTGCCGTACACTTCTTGGTACAGGTCAAAGCCGCCCCATTGCTGAATCCAGTTGAGGTAGTCAACGCCGTTGAACAGGCTGGTGGTGGTGGCGAGCGGCGAGAACGCAGGGCTGCGGCCAGCCCAGTAACCGGGCCAATCGCCCGCGGCTTGAATGGCGCCGGTTTCGGTGGCGTCAAACACTTCGGTGCCGGGCATTAGTGTGCCGCCCGCGCGGAAGTTGATCTGCAATTCGTCGCCGGCGAGCTTGTTGACCAATTCGACCCAGTGCTGGTCGATTTTGATCAGATCCAGGTTGTCCGGCCAGGTGGTGGTCATGGTCCACTGTTCCTGGGCATGCGCGGTAGTGGAAAACGCGGCGAGGGCGATGCCTGCAGCAAGACCGGTAACGGCAAATTTGGTCATCTTTGTCATTTTTAACTTCCTGATGAGGTTGGCGTTTAGCGTTATTGGGTAACGGGTTGTCATCGATGATTAACAACGACGACGGTCCATCTACCCTAGTGTAGCGCCTTTTTAGGCAAGCAAAGTTTACGTTAACGTAAGTTCTGCTTGCTGTTGCAGAAACAACCTAGCACAGACGTCCGGTTGCAGCGCAATATCAGTAAAAAAACGGCGATCAACGCCAATATACGCCATCGATTTTTTAAAATTGATATTTATCATGAAGTTACGTACATAGAATGACGGCACGTACGGTTAAAACTGGGAATAAAGCGTTGAAAAATCTGTATTTTTACAACCAAAGTCGTAATCGATATGCCTGGTTTCAGGCGCGATATGATGATGCACGTTAAATCAGCGTTTCCTTTATCCCGCGCGCTTAGCGCCGTGCTTGTGCATGTGCAACGGCTGAAACGACGCGGGTGGCGCCAGTGGGTGTGGCTTGAGGGTGATCCGGCGCGCGCGCATCGCGAGGCGCGTGCTCTCTGGCACGCCCACGCGTGGCAGGCACCGCTGTGGGTGGGAGCGTATGAGAAACGAGAGGACCCGCACGGTAAGCCTGCTCTGCCTGCTTCGCAAGCACGCACCCGGCTCGGCCAAGAGCATCAACTCATTGTTTACGATGCCATAAGCGGCGGATTTGACCCGGATGCGCTCGGCGCACTCGGCGGCACACTAATGGCCGGGGGCTTGCTGGTGCTGATCACCCCGCCCGACTGGGGCAGTGCCCCGGATCGAGATTACCGCCGCATGGCGGACTACCCTTTTCCCTGGGAATCGCTGACGTCTCACTACTTAGCCCGGCTTGCTCGCTTGTTGCGTGCCGACGCGGGCATCATCCACTGGCGATTCGACGAGGGTGTGCACTTGCCGTGTTTACCCGCCAGTGCATCGCAGCCAGAACCACCGCCGGATGCGGACTGCCTCACCCACGATCAAGCCCAAGCAGTGGCAATGCTCGCCGGGCTTAAGCGACGCCGCCCGCTGGTTATCACCGCGGACCGCGGCCGTGGGAAAAGCGCGGCGCTCGGCATCGCTTGCGCACGGCTGCTGGATAAAGGCATTGAAACGATTTGGGTGACCGCGCCGCGCCCGGCCGCCGTGGTGCCGCTTTTCGAGCGCTTGGCGGCGCTGTGCCCGCAGAGTGAGCGGCCCTCGCCCCATGAAGTACACCTGGCGAGCGGCCAGCGCGTGGTGTTTATCGCGCCCGATGCGCTGAGTGCCGGCGTTGAACGCGCTGAATTAGGCGGCGATGGCCGCTATTTGCTGGTGGATGAAGCGGCCGCCATTCCCGCCGTGCTGCTCGGTCGCTGGCTGCAGGCCTTTCCACGTATCGCGTTTGCGACGACGGTGCACGGCTACGAAGGGTCAGGGCGTGGCTTTGCACTGCGCTTTCGCGACCAGCTTGACCGCTATACGCCGCAGTGGCGCGAGCTAACGCTCAACACCCCCGTGCGCTGGCGCGAAGGTGATCCGTTGGAGGCCACGCTCAACCGTCTGCTGCTGCTGAAAGCACCGTTGCCGCCGCGAGTCAGTGACGGTGGCGAGCCTTACCGCGTCACGCAAACAGCGCTCGCCCAGGATGAAACCGCGCTAAACGCGCTCTTTGGGCTGCTGGTGCAGTCTCACTACCGCACCACGCCAGCCGATGTGCGCCAGCTGCTGGATGGCCCCGCCACGCAGATTCGCGTTCATGGGCCAATCCATGCACCGCAGGGCGTGGTGGTCACCCGCAGCGAAGGCGGGTTTACGTCTGAGCTTGCCGAGCAGGTCGCCCGCGGCGAGCGCCGCCCCCAGGGGCACTTGTTGGCACAGTCGTTGGCCGCGCATGGGGGGTGTCGCCGCGCGTTAACCGCTCATTGGCGCCGGGTAACGCGGATCGCCGTTCACCCTGAAGCGCGTCGCCACGGCAGAGGTCAAGCGCTGCTGGCGGTGGAAATGGAGGCTGCCCGCGATGAGGGCATTGATCTTTTCGGGGCCACGTTCGGCGCCGAGGCGGGGCTTGTGCGCTTCTGGCGTCGGGCCGGGTTTATGCCGGTCCGACTGGGGGTTTCGCGCGATACCGCCACCGGCGAGTTCGCCGTTATGGTGGCCAAGGCGCTTAGCCCTCACGGTGAGAGTGTGCTGGCCGAGCTGCGTCAGCGCTTTCAAGAAGCGCTTTTCAACCTGCTGACGTTTGAGCTACGCGAGCTTTCCGCTGGCGTGCTGGTCCAGCTACTGAAAGGTTGGCCGCGGCTGACGCTGAGTGACCCGCAGCGCCAAGACGTCGAGGATGTGGCCTATGCCAAGCGCGACCCGCGTTTGGCTCGGACCGCATTGCAAGCGCTTTCCATCAACGCCGCCCAACAATCGTTAACGCGGGAGCAGCAGGCTGCGCTTGTTGCCCTTGTCGGCTGGGCGTTTCAAAATCGGCCGCTGGAAAAAGGCCACAAGGCCGCCGTTGCGGCGCTACGTCAGGCGGTGGCGGCGCTGCTCTAGCGGTGCTAGCGCCATGGCGGTAAAGTGGCCGGGTGAATTTTTCGGAGTTGTCATGAACGAACATCTTGAAGCGCTCGACCCGGCGCCGCTATGGCGCCATTTTCGTACTTTGTGCAACACGCCGCGCCCCTCCGGTGAAGAGGCGGCATTGGTGGCAACGCTGCAGGCGTGGGCCGATGCACAGGGCCTCGCGCATGATCGCGACGCCTTTGGCAACCTGCGCATCAAAAAGCCGGCTTCGCCTGGCAGCGAAAAGGCGCCTGGGGTGATTCTGCAAGGGCATTTGGACATGGTCGCGCAGGCCAATGCAGGCACTGAACACGACTTCAGCCGTGACCCCATTCGCACGTACGTCGAAGATGGCTGGCTGCACGCGGATGGCACTACGCTCGGCGCGGACAACGGTCTCGGCGTGGCAGCGGCATTAGCCGTGTTGGAAGATAAAACGCTAACCCACGGCCCGCTGGAAGCACTGTTTACCCTGGAAGAAGAAACCTCGATGGGTGGTGCGCTGAACCTGGCGGAAGGCTGGCTTGAAGGCGAGCGGCTGATCAACCTGGACTCCGAGGAGCGCGGCGAGGTGTACATCGGCTGCGCCGGCGGCAGCGACGTGGTGGTGGATGCCCAGCTGCCCACAAGCGAGGTCAGCGACGACGAGCGCGCCTTGCGCGTGGCGCTGACCGGGCTAAAGGGGGGGCATTCGGGGATGGATATCCATCAACCGCTGGGTAATGCCAACCGCCTGTTGGTGCGGGTGCTGCGCGTGCTGGAGCCGTTAGGGGCGCGGCTTGGCGACTATGTTGGTGGCACGCTGCGTAACGCCATCCCTCGCGAGGCGTTTGCCACGCTGTTGCTGCCCGCCGATACCGTCGAGGCAGCCGTTGCGAAGGTCAAACAACTCGAGCAGACGCTTAAACGCGAACTCGGCAGCGCCGACATCGGCCTGCAGTTGACGGCAGAGCCTGCGCGCTTTGAAGGCGAGGCCTTGACCCGTGATGCCAGCGCTATGCTGGTGGCGACGCTCCACGCCGCCCCCTGTGGGGTGGAGCGCATGAGCGCGGACGTGCCCGGCGTGGTCGATACCTCGAACAATTTGGGCGTGTTAAGACTAGAAGCAGGGCGTTTTCATCTCTGTGCGCTGGTGCGCTCGCTTCACGACAGCGCCGTTGAGGCCATGGTGGACCGCTTTCAAGCGTTGTTTGGCCTGATGGGCGCGCGGGCGAAAGCCGAGCACGGCTACCCTGGCTGGGTACCCAACCCCAAGGGCGAGCTGCTGGCAGCGTTTAAGGAACAACATCAAGCGCTTTTGGATCGTGATGCCGGCGTTAAAGTGATCCATGCAGGGCTTGAATGCGGCATTATCGGTAGCAAGTACCCGCACTTGGACATGATCTCGTTTGGTCCGTCGATCCGAGGAGCCCACTCGCCGGATGAGCGGGTGGAGCTTGTGTCGGTTACGGAGTTTTGGCAGATGCTTACGGCGCTGCTGGCTGCCACGGCTCACTAGGCTTTGACAAAAACTGTCTGCGCTCGCCAATACAGCGTTAAAAATTATCTCAAAATGCGCATTTATACTCTGTAAACTCCGCTTTTTCGTTGATTTTTGCCTTGTCTAGCCTTCGCTCGTCAACTTTTCGTACAAACCCGAAATAGTGGTTAATGCAAAAAACGGCGCCTCTCAAGAGGCGCCGTTTTGCGCGTTACCGTCTTAGCTAGGTTCCTAGCGAGGCGTTATTTACCGAGATAAGCGTTAAGCATCCACACGGTTTTTTCCTGCTCGCGGATGTAGTCGCCCGCTTGCGCCGCGGTGCCTTCGTCATCGGCATCGGAGGCCAGTGCTAGCAATTCACGCTGCAGCTCAATCAGTGCTTGGTAGCCTTGGAGCACGCCCTTTACGCAGGCTTCGCCGTCGTGAACGTCTTTATCTTCTTGAATGCGGGAAAGTGTCACGTAATCGGTGTACGCGTGAACCGGCTTATGGCCCAGGGTTAGAATACGTTCGGCCACTTCATCCACTTTGGTCAGCAGGTCAGTGTAGAGCTCTTCAAACTTGGCGTGCAGCTCAAAGAAATTGCTGCCTTTTACGTTCCAGTGGTAGCCGCGCACGTTCATATAAAAAATCTGATAGTTGGCCAGTAGGTCGTTGAGCTTTTCTGCGAGCTGGCTGGCGCTGCCAGAATGTAGGCCAATGCTATTGGTATCGGTCATACATGCCTCCTTGTCAGTGCCGCTGAGGGCGGCGGTGGCGTCTGCACCTTGGTAGAGGTGTTCTAAGCTTAGTGTTATCAAGCATAGATGTTCTGAGCGACGCTAGGAAAAAGAACGTTTATATGGCGCTTATAGTGTTAGCGCATCACCTTAAACAGTAAGTCCTTTATGCTGTCGGCGGCGGGGCTTTTCAAGAGCCTGCCGCACGCCAGAAGCGAATAAGACTTTCGCAGCGCGCTTCCAGTAGGGTGGCGGTGCGCGCCACGGCATCGTTAAGTGAGGTTGGGCCGTCGGCGAGGGCAAACGCAGCGGTCACGCCCTCGGTGTAACAGGCTTCCCAGCCGTCGCCTAGGCTGCCCGTAAGCAAAACGACCGGCTTGCCTGCCTTGCGCGCGGCGCGGGCGACGCCAATCGGCGTTTTTCCGCCAAGGCTTTGACCATCGAGGCGGCCTTCGCCGGTGATGACAAGATCCGTGCGTTCCAGTCGGCGCGACATATCGGCCTGCTGCATAATGAGCTCGATGCCGGGCTTGAGCGTGGCGGAGAAAAAGCCGCGGGCGGCAAAGCCCATGCCGCCAGCAGCCCCCG
>JBNJFC010000055.1:7086-10838 GCA_051746485.1 Pseudomonadota bacterium | reverse complement strand
GGCGCCGATCAAGGTGCCGAGAAAAGCCCCCAGCAGGGCAAACATCAGGTTATGGGGCTGCAGCGCAACGCCGAAACCATCCATCAGGTAACCGAGCGTTTCCATCAGTTCACCTCCAGGAATGACAGCAGACCCAGCGGCAAGGCGAGATCCAGCGCAAAGCTAAACAGGAAATACACCACCACCCCGGAGACGGCCCCGGTGATGTAAGCATTGACCGGACGCGAGCCCATGCGCCAGCAGAGGGTGCCCACGGCCAGCGTCGTGCTGATAATGAAACCCAGCGGCTGAAGCAGCATGGCGTAGAGGATCAACACCACCACCGCGACGATCAGCTCGATACCCGTACGGCTCCAGGGCCACGCATGGTCGGGATCAGGGCGAACGATCATATACAGGCTGGAAAGGATCAGCACCACGGCCAGCAACTTAGGAAACGTGTCGGGGCCGACAGCCTCGGCCCCACCAAACGGCTCGGGGAACTGAGTGGCGCCCCAGCCGTACGCGACGGCCAGGACGATCATCAAGACCCCAAAGATGCGGTCGTTGAAGGTCATTATTTAATCAATCCGATATCTTGAGAAAGCTGCTCGATGTCATCGATCTGGTTGTGAACGAAGTCTTCGAACTCACCGGCGGTCATGTGGAAAGGCATCAAGCCGTTCTGTTTCATGACACTCTTCCACTCTTCGCTCTGGTAGATAGTGTCCATGGCATCGGTCCAGTACGTCTCAGCCTCTTCGGAAATATCCGTCGGCATGTAAAAACCGCGCCAGTTGGGGCCCAGTGCGTCGATGCCCTGCTCACGGGCAGTGGGGATATCAGAAAGATCGCCGGGTAGGCGCTCCTCGGAGAGCACGGCCAGGACGCGCAGGTCGCCGGATTCCATAAACCCTTGCGCTTCGGTGATGTCGCCGGTAAAGGCATCAACGTGGCCACCGATTACCTGAGTCAGCGCTTCGCCGCCATTGTTGTAGGAAAGATACGCAATGCGCGGGAGGTTCTCGACGTCGGCGGCCTGAGCGGCAATCAACACTTTCAGATGATCCCAACCGCCCTTGGCGCTACCGCCAGCAAACTTGACGCTACGTGGATCTTCTTTGAGCGCGTCCATCAGATCGTTGAGGTCTTCGATCTCGGAGTCATCGGCCACAGCGATAATGCCGTAATCCGCACCCAGCGCGCCGACCCAATTGACCTGATCGGCGGTCAAACCGGGAAACTGCCCTTGGGCCAGGCGCGTGGTGGTGGCCGTGGACGCCGCGACCAGCAGATGGTCATCACCGGCGCGTTTGCTCACGGTATGCGCATACGCCACACCACCGCCGGCACCGGCCATGTTGATGGTCTGCACATTACCCGGTACCAGATCGAGATCCTGCATGACATTACCTACGCTACGGCAAGTAAAATCCCAACCGCCGCCGGGGTCGGACGGCGCGATACACTCGACCTTACCTTCGGGTTCGAAAGCGCTAGCGGTGCTGGAAAAGGTGGTAGCGGCAGCTAGCGGAAGGGCCAGCAGGGTTACGTACTTCAAGGAAGGCTTGAGAGTCATGGCATTCTCCACGTTTCAATCTGTTTTTGTAGTGATGCGTGTTGTGATGATGCGTTTTGTGATGAGGCATCGTGCTTCACGCTGCGAACGTTAGAAGAAGGCAGACCCTAGCGACAAGTTTGTGAACATAAAGCACAAAAAGAGCATTGTGGGCATTTTGTTCATTGTGTTCACGGCGGCGTTCTTAAGGGCTATTTCAAGGACTATTTCAAGCGCCTGTTAAAGGCCATCCAGCCAGCCGCTGGTATCTGCCTGCAAACGGTAGCGTCTTTCGGGCCTACCTACGTCACCGTAGCCCAATTCTGCGTCGACCACTTGCACCGATACCAAAAACTCTAAATAGCGCCGCGCCGTGGAACGGCTAGCCCCCATCGCCCGCCCCACCTGCGTGGCGGCCAGCGGCTGTTGGGATTGCTTGAGCGCTTCCACCACCGAACGCAACGTCAACCGGTCAATGCCTTTAGGCAGGCTACGCCCGCTGGCCGGATTGACCTCGGTTGGCTGCGTGCGAGACAGCACCTGATCAAGCTCGTCCTGATTCATTTCGGCGCGGTTAGCCAACGCTTCGCGCTCGCGACGAAAGCGCGTCAGCATTTGTGACATTCGCGCCGCTTCAATCGGTTTGATGAGGTAGTCAAATACCCCGCCGCGTAGCGCCTCGCTGATGGTTTCCACTTCGCGGGCGGCCGTTACCATGACGATGTCTACATGCACGTAATCGCGACGCAGCGACCAGAGCAGTTCCAGCCCTTCCACATCGGGCAGATACGCATCCAGCAAAACCAGCTGAATGTTGGCGGCATGGCGCGCCATCTGCTCGCGAGCTTCGGCCCCATTGCGCGCCACGGCGACCACCTCGAATCCTTCGCTCTGCTCAATAAAAGCGCGATGAATATCGGCGATGCGAAAATCGTCTTCCACTACCAAAATACCGTACTCGTTCGCCGACATCGTCGCCCCCTCATTGGTGTCGTTATGATGATGACATTTGAGCACACAGCGAACGATCCAGCACGGCGATAAAACACGCCCCGCCGAGCTCGCTGTCTTCCAGCGTGACCGTGCCGCCGTGCTGTCGACACAGCCGCGCCACCAGCGCCAGGCCAATGCCCTGGTGCTGACCGGTTTTGGTCGAGAAACCTTCGCTGAAAATCGATTCGACGTGCTCGGGGGCCACACCGGGCCCGTTATCTTCTACTTCAATCAGCAACTGCTCGCCCAAATCGGTGAAAAACAGCCGCACGCGCGGCGGGTCGTTCGGCCCGTGCAACGCGGCATGGCAGGCATTATCCAACAAGTTGCCCACCACGCTCATCACCACCTCTTGGCCCGTCGGTGTTAGCAGGCAGGAGAGCGAGCTTTGCTCGTCGATTTCCAGCGCCACGCCCAGCTCGCGGGCCCGGGTCAGTTTCCCCATTAGCGTGCCACTGAGCACCGTATCGGCCACGCTGCGCATCAAAAAGCTCATCTGCGCCTGAGCGCGTTCGGTTTCCTGGTGAATCAGCGCCAGCGCTTCATCGACGCGCTTGAGCTGGAGCAATCCGGAAATGGTATACAGCTTGTTGGAAAACTCGTGCGCCTGGGCACGCAGCATATCCACATCGCGGCTGGCCTGGGTCAAGGCATGGGAAAGGTCGACAATCTCCCTGCGGCTGCGAAAGGTCGCCACCGCCCCCTCGATGTCTCCCTCGTGCACGATGGGCATCCGGTTGACCACTACGGGGTGATCACCCAGCCACATTTGCTCATCGAACTCCTGCTTGCCGTTTTTAAGCACCTCTAACAGCCGTGAATTGGGCACCACTTCGCGGATCGGCTGGCCGAGCAAAATATGCCCCTCGTCCAAGCCCAAAAAACGCCGTGCCTGTTGGTTGACCAGGGTGATATAGCCTTCGCGATTAACCGCCAGAATGCCTTCATGGATCGACTGCAAAATGGCCTCTTTTTCCATGGCCAGGCGGGCAATTTCGTAGGGTTCCAGACCCAAAATGACCTTTTTCAAATGCTGCGACAGCCAGTAGGCACCGGCAAAACCCAGCACGATCATCAGCGCGACTAACCCCCAACCCAGGCTGTTGTAACGCGCGATATCCATCTCGACGCGATCCAGCATAAACCCGACCGAGACGATGCCGATGATATTGCCCGCCTCATCGCGCACCGGGGTTTTGCCGCGTATCGCCGTGCCCAGCGT
>JBNJFC010000055.1:0-6986 GCA_051746485.1 Pseudomonadota bacterium | reverse complement strand
GGGAGGCGGCGACATGCAGGCTATCCGGGACGAGCGCCCGGCTGGCGGGTTTAGAAGTGGAACTTCACCAACGCACTCACCGCACTTTCGGTATCCATTAAATCCTCACCGACACCGTACTTGTTATGCCAATAGGAGTACTCGATCCCGGCATAAAGTACGCCTGGATTGCCCGAGTAGTGACCCAAATCCCACTTCAGCTGCGGGTTGAAGTGAAAATCGGCTTTATGATCTGAGGCGGCCGAGGAGTAATCGATATAGCCGTCAAACAGAAAACGCGAGGCGCCCAGCTCAAACGGTGCGCCCCAGGTGAGCGTCATCTGCCAGTCATCGCTGATTTCGCTGTTGTTAACGTAGTAAAAAGCGCTATTGAAGTAGACGGTTCCCGGTACATCCCAAGCAAAGCTTAGCCCCGTTAACACGTTAGTGGCATCCGTGCCGCCGCCAAATTCGTAGGTGCCCGCAAGCGAGATATCTTTAAGGATGCCCCGGCTTAGCTCCACATCGCTTAGCCAGCTCAAACTCAGCGTGGGAGAAAATTCGCCGTACAGGTCATCATCGTCATTATAGGTGCCGCGGCCTTGATTGCGATCCACAAACAAAAACGTACCGCCCCAGTTATGCGCCGTTACGTTTTCAAAGGTGACGTAGGTATCCGTGCGAGTTTGGTTGCCAAAGGTCTCGTACTGATCGCTATAGAGTAACGAAACGCTCGAATCCGAAAAAAACTTCTCGGCCTGTGCCGCCGGTGCGATGCTGATGGCCGCCAGCGCCACCAGCCCGGTTTTCATCACAGTTGTGGTTGCACTTGTGTCTGTGTTGCGACGGTTTTTCATGGTAACTCCCCCGTTAACATCATTATTGGCGCAAGCGCCGATCAATTGCCGTATTGGCAGCTTTAAAAAGTTGTCTTAAAACCGTTGTCTTAAAAACAGGCGCCTTAGCGGTTTTGTCCGCGGTGCGCCCAAGCGGTCATGCGTTTTTCCAGCAGCGCGAAAAGCTCGTACATCACCATGGCCATGGCGCTAATGACGATAAGCCCGGCAAACACCAAACCCATGCGCATTTGCGAGCCGGCACTCATCATTAAGTAGCCAATACCCTGGTTGGAGGCGACAGTTTCCGACACTACGGTGCCCACGAACGCCAGGGTAATCGCGACCTTCAACGAGGCGAAGAAGTAAGGCAGCGAGCGTGGCAGGCCGATTTTTAGCAGCACATCCATGCGCTTTGCGCCGAGCACGCGCAACACGTCCTCCATCTCCGGCTCTAGCGTGGCAAGACCGGTGGCCACATTGACGACGATGGGAAAAAAGCAGATCAAAAACGCGGTCAGAATCGCGGGAACGGAGCCAATGCCGAACCACACCACCAAAATCGGCACAAACGCGACTTTCGGGATCGCATTGAACCCCACCAACAACGGGTAACAAGCGTTATACAAAAAGCGCGACGAGCCGACGATAAAGCCAAGCCCCAGCCCCACGGCGACGCCGAGCGCAAACCCCACCAGCGTGGTCCAAAGAGTTTGCCAAGAGTGCATTCCGATAGGCCCGGCATAGGTGACAAGCGCGGTGGCCGTCTCCCAGGCGCTGGGGAAAATGAAGCTCGGCACGTCGAAAAGGCGTACCGTGAGCTCCCAGATCAGCGTCAATACCACCACCGCGATCCACGGCGCCAAGCGCTCGGTCGTCTGACGATTAACATTCATAAGTAGGCCCTAATTCCTGCCAATTCAGGTGCTGCGGATTTCACCGATCTGGGCACGCAGCTCGTGCACCAGGTCGATAAAGGGTTTGTCGTAGGTGATGTCCAACGCGCGGGGCCGGGGCAAATCAATCTCCCGCCGCTCGACCACCCGCCCGGGGCGGCTACTCATGACGTAGACGGTATCGGCGAGAAATGCCGCTTCGCGCAAATCGTGCGTCACCAGCACCACGGTAAAGCGCTGCGCCTCCCAGAGATCGCGCAGCACGCACCAAAGCTCTTCCCGGGTGAACGCATCCAGCGCGCCAAATGGCTCGTCGAGCATGAGCAGCCGGGGCTGATGGATTAACGCGCGACAGATAGAGGCGCGCTGCTGCATACCGCCGGAAAGCTGCCACGGGTATTGGTCTTCGTAGTCGGCCAGACCCACGGTTTTGAGCAAATCGCGCGCCCAGCCTTCGAACTCCTTGCGCCGCTTACGAAACTGATGCCGATAGGGTTTGACGATCTCAAGCGGCAGCAGCACGTTATCCAACGTGGTACGCCAGGGCAGCAGGTTGGCGTTTTGAAACGCCATCCCGGAGATTTTTAGCGGCTCGGTGACCGCCACACCATCGACCTTAATCGACCCGGCCGTTGGCGCGTGAAGGCCCGTGCACAACTTCATGAACGTGGACTTGCCGCAGCCTGAGGGGCCCACGAAGGCGACAAACTCGCCTTCGTGGATATCCAGATCAATATCCTCAATGGCATTACCCGAGTCATCGTAGGCAAGGCTTACGTGATCGAAAGCAACAAACGCCGACATCGTTATTCGCTCCCTGTCGGCAGCAGCATGCGGGCCTCTTGCGGCGGCAGATAAGCGCTATCGAAGACGTCCTCGACCTCGGGTAAAGTCGGCAGCGAGTAAGCGTCACCCACCAGTTGAATCGCCTTAGCCAGGCGCGCTTCATCGATATCGCCTACACCGTTCTCGCGAGCATCCGGGGTATCCACCACGCTATCGAGGGCGAGCTTCAAGCGGCGGGTTTCCATCTCGACATCGATCAACTCATCGCGGTTACGCACGTATTCAATCGCGGCATCGGGGTCATCCAGCGTTTCGCCCAGGGCGCGGTTGAACGCGCGCAAAAAGCCGCGCACCGCTTCGGGGTTCTCTTCGGCAAACGATTCGCTGGCGATAATCGCGTTGCCGTAAAGGGGCACACCGTATTCCGGGAACGGCATGATCGTCAGCTCGTCTTGACTCATGCCGCGCTCTTCAAGGTTCAATAAGCTGGTGAAGTAAAAGCCCGTGATCGCATCCACATCGCCCCGGGTCAGCAAGGTTTCACGCAGCGTCGGGTCGACGTTTTGCCACTCCACGGCATCGGGGTCCAAGTCGTTGGCGGCGGCAAAAATACCCCAGGCACGATAACCGGTATCGAAGGTGGGAGCGGCAATGGTTTTGCCGGCCAGATCAGCAGGTGTTTCAATACCGCTATCTTTACGGGCGAAAACCGCCGCAGGGGTGCCGTCGTAGACGCTATACACCCCGGTAATGCCCGGCCCATCGGGATTTTCGGCCAAAAATTCGATCAGGGCGTTTAAATCACCAAAGCCCATTTCGTAGGCGCCGGAGGCCACGCGGTTGATCGCCCCTGCCGAGCCGCTGCCGGAGTCGATCTGGACATCCAACCCCTCCTCGGCAAAATAGCCCCGCTCTACCGCCATCAAAAAAGGCGCCGAAGGCCCTTCAAAACGCCAGTCCAATTGAAAGCGAATATCGGTTTCCTGGGCATGGCCCGCCGTAGACCAAAGCGCCAATGCCAGTGCTGCGCCACAAAAACCGCGGTTTGTCATCATTGTCGTGTTCATAGTTAGCTCACCTTGTATACAATTATCCCGATGGGTTAATGCATAAAAGCGGCCAACTTTAAATAAAAATTTATTTATCAATTAATTACTAAATCATCATTGGTATGCGGCCTTTTCTCGCACAGCGATGTGCACCACGAATAGGCATAACGCACCGATGGATGCACCAGCACGGCGACATTCGATCTTTGTCTACAAGAGTGTTATTCTGACGACCGTTTTCTGCGCCATTCTATGAATGGCGCTTTTTTTTACGCCGTATTATCTGAAACGTCTTTTCAACAACGTTTCGACAACTTCCCCCTAACGCTTAATGGTGTATTAAATGCCCCAATCCCCTCAACGAACGACCTCGCCTCAAGGGCTTCGCGCCTTGGGCGACCCTATCGTACTGGTCTTGAGTATCGGCTTTATCGCGGCGTTCGTACTGCTGTCGCTGTTCGACATCAAGCTGGTGGCTGACAGCATCAGCACCGGTTTTGCCTGGACGGCCATCACCCTGGGCACGTATTTTCAGCTGTTGCTGCTCGCTACCTTTTTCGTTGCTATCGGCCTTGCCATGACGCCGGCGGCAAAAGCCAAGATCGGCAACTTAGACGCGCCCGAAATGAGCACGTTTAAGTGGGTATCGATCATTCTGTGCACTTTGCTTGCCGGTGGCGGCGTGTTCTTTGCTGCGGGCGAGCCGGTGTATCACTTCGTGGTCACACCACCCGCCTTTGATACCGAAGCGGGCACGGCGGCGGCCGTCTCCGGCGCGTTAGCGCAATCGTTCATGCACTGGGGCTTTTTGGCCTGGGCGGTGCTCGGTTCGCTCTCCGCCGTGGTACTGGCGCACGCGCACTACGTGAAGGGCCAGCCGCTGCAGCCGCGCACGTTGCTTTACCCGGTGCTGGGTCAGCGCCTAATGCAAGGCCCGCTGGGCGGGGTGGTAGATGCCTGCTGCGTGATTGCACTGGTAGCGGGCACCGTTGGCCCGATTGGCTTTTTGGCCACCCAGGTAAGCTTCGGTTTGCACGAATTATTTGGCTTGCCGCAGGGTTACCCTATGCAGCTGGCGATTCTGGCTCTGCTCGGCGCCGTCTACGTGGCCTCCTCCATGAGCGGCGTGCATCGCGGCATCCAAATGCTAAGCCGCTTTAACGTGTTTTTGGCGCTGGCGATTGCCGCAGTGATTCTGCTGTTTGGGCCGACGTTGTTTTTGATCAACAGCTACGCCTCGGGCCTAGGCGCTTATATGAGTGAGTTTTTCACCATGGCCACGATGACCGCTGAAACCGCCCCGGCGTGGTGGATGCAGTGGTGGACGGTGTTCTTCTTTGCCTGGTTTATCGGCTATGCGCCGCTAATGGCGATTTTTGTCGCACGGATTTCACGCGGCCGCAGCGTCCGCGAAATGATTATCGCCGTGGCAATTCTGGCGCCTATCGCTACCAGCATGTGGTTTACCCTGTTAGGCGGCTCAGGCATTTACTACCAGCTAACTGGCGCGATTGACTTAACCGAGGCGCTAAACAACTTTCAGTTTGACGTCGCAACGCTAACGGTCGCGCAGGCGCTACCCGGTGGCACCTTGATGGCGCTGGCAATTTTGCTGCTGACCACGATTTTCGTCGCCACCACGGGCGATTCCATGAGTTACGCCATCGCCATGGTCGGCGCCGGGCACGACAACCCCAACCCGCTGATTCGCGCGTTTTGGGGTATTGCCATGGCGCTGATGGCGGCGATTCTGCTTTACATGGGTGCAGGGCAAATTAGCGCGCTACAGCAGTTTATTGTGATCACCGCGATTCCGGTGTCGTTGATTATTCTGCCGTCGCTATGGAAAGGGCCGCAGGCCGCGTACGCCATGGCGCGCGAACAGGGCATCATCGAGAAGTAACACCGGCGGCGGCGCGCCTTACGCCTCGGTCAAAGTGACACGTATTTGTATGGGGTATTCGTCACAGTTCGAGCCGTCGCCGCCACGGTCCACGACCAGAAACTCGCCTTCGCGCTCCAACACCGATTGGATGGCGTGCCAGGTGCCCGCATGATAGTTCACGCCCTGGCGGCCATCGGTGACAAAGGCGCGCACCTCGCCGGGGTGGATCTCCTCCCCCGGCGCGGCCACCACAACGATAAAGCGCTCCGTGTGCAACGGCATAAACGCTTGGCTGCCCAGCGGGTGGCGCTCTAAAAACGTCAACTCAAGCGGCAATGTCACCGGCTGACTGACAAAGATATTGATCAGGGTGCGGGCGTTTTCACCCAAGGTTTCCACCTTCGCAAGATCGTGATGGCGCTGAGTGCGACCGGCGTTGATGGGAAACGACGCTGACGTGCGAGCATCAATCACATCGCCAAAGGGCGCAAAGGCCTCTGCCGTCAGCGGCTCGGCTGTTAATTCAAGCATTTTTTAATTCCTAAAAACATTTATCTTCGCCGCGTAAAACGCAGCGAAAGCAGCCTTTTTTAACGTGTATTAAGGCTAAGAGCCGCATGGCGGTTAACGTCTTTATACAACAAATATCGGAAAGGCCCTGGCCCGCCGGCGTAACACGCCTGAGGGCAGAAGGCGCGTAGCCACATAAAATCCCCCGCTTCGACTTCAACCCACTCTTGGTTGAGGTGATACACCGCCTTGCCTTCGAGCACGTAAAGGCCGTGCTCCATCACGTGGGTTTCATCAAAGGGAATCACGCCGCCCGGTTGGAAGGTGACGATGTTCACGTGCATGTCGTGGCGCACGTCAGTTGGCTCGACAAAACGCGTGGTTGCCCAGCGCCCTTCGGTGCCCGGCATTTCAATCGGCGCAACGTCCTGCTCGTTGGTGACAAACGCCTCCGGTACCTCAAGCCCTTCGACAAACTCATAGGCTTTGCGAACCCAGTGAAAACGCACCGGCGCACTCGATTCGTTGCGCACCTGCCAGTGGCTGCCGGGGGGAATAAATGCATAGCCGCCGGGCGTCATCGTATGGCGCTCGCCGGATAGCGTCAGTGTTAACTCACCTTCGACGATAAACAGCACGCCTTCAGCTTGCGGGTCGAGTTCAGGCTTGTCGCTGCCGCCTTCCGGCGCCACGTCCATAATGTACTGGGAAAACGTCTCGGCGAAGCCCGAGAGCGGCCGTGCCAATACCCACAGGCGCGTACCCTCCCAAAACGGCAGGTTACTGGTGACGATATCCTGCATCACGCCTTTGGGGATCAGCGCGTAGGCCTCGGTGAAAACGGCGCGATCCGCGGTTAACTGCGTTTGTGGTGGATGCCCACCCTGCGGGGCGTAGTAGGTAGTTTTCTTCATCTGTTTGCGCGGGAAACCCGGCTGCTTTAGCGCCGGGAGGGATAGCGCGTCGCTCGCAGAGCGACTGGGTTACGCCACCGCCTGTGCCGCGCCTCCTTTGGGGTAAATGGATGGTGTGAAGTGATAACCGT
>JBNJFC010000054.1:0-10873 GCA_051746485.1 Pseudomonadota bacterium | reverse complement strand
AGGATAATTAATAGCGCGCCTCGGTCGGCGCCCGGTAAAGATCGAGTAGGTAGTCTTCTTTGGCGGGCGGCATCTGAAAATAGAAGCCCTGCCCGCGAATCGCCGCCATGACGTCGGCCGCTTTGACGCGCGAAAGCGGCTGATCAGGTGTCAGCAATATCGTCATCACCGGTACCGGTTTACCAAAACGCTCCATTAATGCGTCGGGCACATCGGCAACACCGTTGCGCTTGTCAACATACAGGTACATCTCTTCTTTGCGAGCACTTTTGAATACTTCGCAGATGAGACGATCAGGTGCATGGTCGGTCATTTTGACTCATCCTGCAAAACGTGGGTAAGCGACGGATTAAGACATTCGCCGCGCCAACCAACGGGCAGCGTCAACGGCTCACGCGCCAGCGATTGCATCACCAGCTGCTCAATATCGCGACGGCGCATCAGCATTTCGGGCGCCACACCCAGATCATTCGCTTGCGCGGTAATGGCCTTTTTCAACGCCTTAAAAAGCGGCTTAAACGGTGGCCGCGCCGGGTCGGGCCAGGCAGCAGGTAGCGCATCATCAGGACAAGCATGTGCCTGTTTGACCAACGCTAAGAGCGCGTCGCCCTCTTTTTTCACCAACGGCGGTTTAACGCCTTCGACCTTGGCCAGTTCGAAACGATTTTTGGGCATCGCTTCGGCAATAGCAAACAGCACCTTATCGCTCACCAGCCAGTTGCGGGGTAAATTTCGCTGACGCGTTTCGCCTTCGCGCCATGTCGTCATACGGCGGTAAGCCTCTATCTGGCGCGGAGTTAAGCGCCATAGCTGGCGCTGACGGGTAAACCACTGATCCGCACTATCCACTTGGGCTTGATTCACTATCGCCTGGCATTCCTGCTCGACCCAGCGCAGGCGACCGAGTGAGTGAAGTTTGTCCGCTTGCTGCGACCAAACCTCAAGCAGATAGATCACATCCAGGGCGGCATAGCAGCACTGAGCTTCACTCAAGGGGCGCTCTAGCCAATCGGAGCGCGTCTCTTCTTTGGGCAATGTTTCGCCCGTCCAAAACTCCACCAGTTTCTGATAACCCATACCTGGATTTTCAGAAAGAAACCCCTGGGCGACTTGCGTATCGATCAGCGGCGTCGGCAATACCCCGGCCCAACGCTGAAAGACATCCAAATCTTCGCTGCTCGCGTGGAGCAGTTTGGTGGGGCCATTTTCCAGCAGCGCCTTAAACGCCGACGTACAGTCGGTGGCGAGCGGATCGATAAGGTAGGCCGTTTCATCGCAGGCAAACTGAATCAGCGCCGGTACCGGGTAGAAAGAGTTCTCGCGAAAAAACTCGGTATCCAGTGCGATTACGCTAGCACCGGCCATTTTTTCGCTGGCATCATTCAACGCTTGCGGCGTATCAATCCAGTGGTAGGAGGGAGAGGCAATAGACAAAAGCAGAGTTCCAAGTGGTTATGCTGACGGCACGCATCGGGTGCAAGTCGTGATTATTCGCTGGAAAAAGGCAGCCGACCGTTGAAAGCGCGACTTAACGTGCCGCCATCGACGTATTCAAGCTCGCCGCCCATGGGTACGCCATAGGCTAAGCGCGAGAAACGCACGCCGTAATCGTTAAGCTGCGTGGCGATATAATGCGCGGTGGCTTCCCCTTCTACGGTAGGGTTGGTCGCCAACACGATTTCTTGAATCACCCCTTGTGCCACCAGGGCTTCCAATTGTTCTAAGCCGATGGCTTCGGGACCGACGCCGTCGATAGGCGAGAGGTGCCCATGAAGAACGAAATAGCGCCCGTGAAAACCGCCCGCCTCTTCAATGGCCAGCTGGTCGGCAGGCGATTCCACCACACACAACAGCGCATCATCGCGACGCGGGCTTTCGCATAGAACGCAGAGCTCGGTTTCGGTTAATGTCCGGCAGCGCTGGCAGTAGCCAACCTCATCGATTGCCTGCTCGATGGTCGCCGCTAGCCGTTTGCCGCCGTCACGTTCGCGCTCCAGCAGGTGCATAGCCATTCGCTGAGCCGTTTTCGGCCCAACGCCTGGAAGCACGCGAAACGCTTCCATGAGCTGCTCGACAAGGGGAGAAAAACGCATCGCTTAAAACGGCATTTTGAAACCCGGCGGCAGATCAAGCCCCGAGGTGGCTTCTTCCATTTTCTGCTTGGAGCTCACTTCGACTTTACGCACTGCATCATTTACCGCCGCGGCAAGAAGGTCTTCAAGCAGTTCTTTATCTTCTTCCATGACGCTTGCATCGATGTCGACATTAATCACATCGTGACGCCCGTTCATGGTCACCTTCACCATACCGGCGCCCGCTTCGCCTAAGACTTCAGCATTGGCCACTTCTTCTTGGGCACGCTGCATTTTCTCTTGCATCTCTTGGGCCTGTTTCATCAGGTTGCCCATTCCACCTTTCATCATGGTGTTATCTCCATCTGCACGGTCTATCAGTGTGTTATACCAACAATACGGTTCAACTTGAGCACTGAGCGCAGGGTCAACGCGCCGAGTGCGAGGGTTTAACGCTTGATTCTATCAGCTTTGCCCCGAACGCCTGCTGCAGTTTCTGAATGTGGGGGTCACGGCTTAAGGTATCAACCGCGTGGGCGTGGCGCTCTTGGGCTTGTCGCTCTTCGCGTTGATGTGGCGTTTCTTGCGACGGGTCTAGCTCTTCGACGGAAAACGTTACCTGGCGTTCAATACCCTGTGTGCTTAATGCTTTGGCGATGCGGGTTTGGTGAATCTCAGCCTGCATCGCGGCTTGGCTCGGCGCCAAACGCAGCACTAACGTCTTGCCATCGTCGCTTTCACACTGACAGTTAGCAGCAAGGTTGCGCGTTAGCCCACCTAAGCCTAGGGCGTCAAACATGGCTAGCCACTTGGCATGAGTCAACCGCCCAGGCTCGCCTTCCTGCGCTGGTTCGGCAGGCTCATGGGCAGCGCTCGGCGCGACAAGCGTCGGTTCAGGCTGAACGTCAGATTCCGGCTCGGGCTGAGGCGCGGGTACTGGCTGAGGCTCCGCTTGGAGCTCCGGTGCTGGCTCGGGCTCAGGTAACGGCGGCTCGGACTCGGGTGGCGCAGACGCCTCATCAGCCCAGGGCGGCGGCTCGGGAGCACTTGGCGGCTCGCTTGTCGGCGATGGCGCCGGAGTTGGAGCTTCTGTAGAGGCCGGTGCGGAGGCTGCGCTTTCGGGTACTGCTTGTTGGGGCGACGATGTTTCCTGCGGCTGTGGTTTTAATGGCAGCGGTGTTTGCGGGGGCTTAGGCACGCCCTGAGGGCGAAACGCCAGCATACGCAGCAGCGTCATCTCTAAAGCGCTACGCAGGTCAGGAGCGTGCACCATATCACCGCGCCCTTGAATACCGATTTGGTAATAGAGCTGTACGTCTTCAGCCGTAAAGCGTGAGGCCAATGCGAGCACAGTCTCACGATCACCGTGACTGTTATCTACCGCGTCGGGCACCATTTGCGCCACCGCGAGGCGGTGCAAAATCGCCGCGACGTCATCCAACACGGCAGCAAAATCGGGCCCCTGTTCGGCCAGCTGAGCGACCTCACTCAGCAACCGCGCCACGTCTACTTCCGCCAGTGCGTCGACCAACGCCAGTAGATGGCGATGGTCGAGCGTACCCAGCATGGCCGCCACATCACCATGGCGAACTTCACCTTGGCCAAAGGCAATGGCCTGATCGGTCAGGCTCATGGCATCGCGCATGGAACCTTCTGCGGCCTTGCCAAGTAGCCACAGGGCGCTTTCGTCAAAAGCAACGCCTTCCGCCGTAAGCACGTGTTGCAGGTGTTCGACCACTCGCTCCGGCGGCATGTGCTTAAGCGTGAACTGTAAGCAGCGCGACAGCACCGTCGGGGGGAGTTTGTGCGGATCGGTCGTGGCCAGCAGGAACTTGACGTGAGGCGGCGGCTCTTCGAGGGTCTTCAGCAGCGCGTTAAAGCTGCTGGTCGAGAGCATGTGCACCTCATCAATGAGGTACACCTTATAGCGCCCCTGAGTCGGCGCGTACTGAACGTTGTCCAGAAGCTCGCGAGTGTCTTCGACTTTAGTGCGCGAGGCCGCGTCGACCTCAATCAGGTCAACGAAGCGCCCCTCGTCAATGGCTCGGCAGCTATCGCACTCGCCGCAAGGAACCGAGGTCACCCCTTCGTCGCCACGGCCATTCGCCGTGCAGTTGAGACACTTAGCTAGAATCCGCGCGAGGGTGGTTTTGCCTACGCCTCGGGTGCCGGTGAAGAGGTAAGCGTGGTGTAAGCGTCCTTGGTCAAGGGCATTGACCAAGGCACGTTGTACATGGGCCTGGCCCACAAGCTCATGGAATGTGCGTGGCCGCCACTTACGGGCCAGAACCTGATAGCTCATTGAGCAAACATCCTTTGGCGGGCTAAAGTGCCTAACGGCAATTGCATAAAAGCCGCTATTCTAGCGGCTGCGCGTCAGCCCGCCAACCGCAGACGCGGAAGGCTAATGCCTAATTACGCGTTATCGCTATTTTCGGCACTGTTCGCCCGCTCGCCAGCGGCTTTAACGAGTTTTTCCAGCTCGCCATTTTCGTGCATTTCAATCACGATATCGCAGCCGCCGACCAGTTCGCCTTCTACCCATAGCTGCGGGAAGGTCGGCCAGTTAGCCACTTTCGGCAGCTCAGCGCGAATATCGGGGTTATCCAACACGTTGACGAACGCAAAGCGCTCACCGCAGTTCATCAGCGCTTGAACGGTCTGCGCCGAGAAGCCGCACTGGGGCAGCTGCGGCGTGCCTTTCATGTAGATCAAAATCGGGTTTTCGCTGATCTGTTGCTGAATGTTTTCTACCGTGGTGCTCATACCAACTCCTCGTTTTTTGGCGGATATATTTCTGACAGCCCAATACTTGACTACGTTACTAGGCTTTAGCCATGAAGGCCATTCTACGCATGCCATGCGCGTTGCGCATCCCCTGCCGCCTCGCTAGGATAGAGTTTTTGCGCGGAGAGTGACCATGGCGACACGCCATTTCCTGACCCTGTTGGACCTAACCCCCGACGAGCTGAACTACCTCATCCAGCGGGCCATCACCATCAAAAGCAACCTCAAGGCGCAAGGGCCAAACTATACACCGCTGCCTAACCGCACGCTGGCGATGATTTTTGAGAAATCCTCCACGCGTACACGGGTGTCGTTTGAAACGGCCATGGCGCACTTTGGTGGCCACGCGCTATTTCTTTCCCCGCGCGATACCCAGCTAGGCCGCGGCGAGCCGATTGGCGACACCGCTCGCGTGCTTGCGGAAATGGTCGACGCGGTGATGATTCGCACCTTTTCCCACGCGGGGTTAGAAGAATTCGCCGCCGCCAGTAATGTGCCCGTTATCAATGCGCTCACCGACGATTACCACCCCTGCCAATTGCTCGCCGATGTGATGACCTGGACTGAACATCGCGGTAGCATCAAAGGACGCACGGCAGTGTGGATCGGTGATGGCAACAACATGTGCCATTCGTGGATTAATGCGGCCCGCCAGTTCGATTTCAACCTGCGGATTTGCTGCCCGAAAGGCTATGAACCCAACACCGACATCATGACCTCTGCAGGCAACCGGGTAACGCTGACACACGACCCGCAAGAGGCAGTTCAAGGCGTCGATTTGATTACCACTGACGTATGGGCATCAATGGGACAAGAGGAAGAACAAGCGAAGCGCGAAGCGGATTTTGCCGGCCTTCAAGTCACTGAGGCAATGCTCGACCAGGCTAAAGACGATGTGCTGTTTCTCCATTGCCTACCCGCGCACCGCGGTGAAGAGATCAGCGAGACGCTGCTTGATGACCCACGCGCGGTGGTTTGGCAGGAGGCCGGTAACCGTCTGCACGCCCAAAAAGCGCTGATTGAGTTTCTGCTGCTCGGAAAAGTCAACTAAAGTTGCTTGTTTCGTTAACAAAAAAACCGCCCGACTTCACATAAGAAATCGGGCGGTTTTGGTATTTGGTGGAGCCTAGCGGGATCGAACCGCTGACCTCGACACTGCCAGTGTCGCGCTCTCCCAGCTGAGCTAAGGCCCCTTATAAAAACTGCTGCCTGGAGCAGCGGCGAGGATAGTACGTCGCCAATTGAGCACGGTCAAGTTTTTTGCTTTATGACCTTAACGCTAATTCCCCTTCACTCATCCCTATGGCACTATTTTGGGACGTTACCGCCTAAGCCAAACGCAGGAGTCGCCCTTGATCAACGTTCTAATCGCCGATGATCACCACCTGGTCAGAGCCAGCATTGCTAACCTGCTAAATCAAGAGAGCGACATCCGTATCGTTGGCGAAGCCGACGATGGCGAAAGTGCTGTCGCCCAAAGCCGACAGCTAAGGCCTGACGTGGTACTGATGGATATTCGCATGCCCGGCATTGGCGGCTTAGAAGCCACACGGCGTCTCCACCGGGGCATGGAAGACATTCGCGTACTGATATTGACCGCCCACATGGAGGACAACGTCGCGCGCAAAATGCTCGAAGCAGGCGCCACTGGCTTTTTAAGCAAAGGCGCCGAACCTGCCGAAATGATTGACGCCATCCGTCAGGTATTTCACGGCAATCGCTATATTAGCCAAGAGATCGCGCAGCGCCTCGCCCTGTCGAATTTCACTCATAAAGACAACCCTTTCGCCCCGCTTTCTCACCGCGAACTGCAAATTGCGCTAATGATCGTTAACTGCCAGCGCGTCCAAGAAATCTCTGATCGCTTGCACCTAAGTCCCAAAACGGTCAACACCTATCGCTATCGTCTTTTTGACAAGCTTAGGGTCGGCACCGATGTGGAGCTGACGCATCTCGCGCTACGCCACGGGCTAGTCGAAGGTTTCGAGACCGCCGAAGCAGCACCTTAAAACCTGTTAAACTACTGCCAAGGTGACACACCTAGGACAGTAGGAACGGGCGATACATGAGCTTCAATGCCAAACAGTTTTTAACCACGGTAAGTGCCTCCCCAGGTGTTTACCGTATGCTTGATGAGAGCGGCAACACCCTCTACGTAGGCAAGGCGAAACGCTTAAACGCTCGCCTGGCAAGTTACTTCCGTGGCAATCTGAACGCCAAAACGCAGGCCATGGTAAGCCGCATTGCGGATATCCAGCTTACCGTCACGCGCAGTGAAACCGAGGCACTGCTGCTCGAACAAACGCTGATCAAAGAGCTTCGTCCTCCCTACAACATTCTGCTGCGCGACGATAAGTCCTATCCGTTCATTTTTGTCAGCGACCGCCACCCGTTTCCCGCGCTGGAGTATAAGCGCGTACGACAACGCCGTAATGACGGCCGCTATTTAGGGCCTTATCCGAGTAGCGGCGCCGTGCGTGAAAGCTTGGCACTAATGCAGAAAATTTTTCGCATCCGTAATTGTGAGGATAGTGTCTTCGCCCACCGTTCACGGCCCTGCCTGCAGTATCAAATCGAGCGTTGCAGCGCGCCATGCGTCGGGTATATATCCGAGCAAGAGTATCGCCGCGACGTCGAGCACGCCGTCATGTGCTTAGAGGGCAAAAGCGAACACGTCACTCAAGCATTAAATGACGCCATGGAAGCCGCCAGCCAAGCGCTGGATTTTGAGGAAGCAGCGCGCCTTCGCGACCAAGTGCAGCACCTTCGCCAGCTGCAGCAGCGCCAGTTCGTGGATAACGAGCGTGGCGAAGCCGATATATTCGCCCTGGCCCAGCGACCCGGCGGGCTAGCCATTTCGATTCTTAGCGTGCGCGACGGCCGCATGCTTGGCGCTCGACATCACACCCCAAAAAACGACTTGGATTTTGCCCCGTCGACTTTGTTAACCGAAGTGGTCAGCCAATACTACTTAGGCCAGCCTCACGAAGTGCCGGCCGAGGTCATCACGAGCTTGGCACTGGATGATAGCGAACTGCTTGCCGATGTGCTTTCTCAGCAAGCAGGCAAGCGCGTTCGCGTCACTCACCAAGTGCGCGGCCACCGCGCTCAGTGGCAGCAACTGGCCATCACCAACGCCGAACAACAATTAGCCTCCAAGCTTGCCAGCCACCAGCAAATGAGCGAGCGCTTCCAAGCGCTCCAACAAGCGCTCGGGTTAGCGCAGATGCCTGAACGCCTTGAGTGTTTTGATATTAGCCATAGCCACGGCGAAGCCACCGTGGCGTCTTGCGTGGTGTTTGACCAAAACGGCCCGCGGAAAAGTGATTATCGTCACTTTAAAATTGAAGGCGTTGCCGCCGGAGATGACTATGCCGCGATGGAACAAGCACTTACGCGCCGCTTGAAGCGGGTAAAAAGTGGTGAAGCGACCCCGCCTGATATTCTGATCGTGGACGGCGGCAAGGGGCAGCTGAACATGGCGCGTGGCGTGCTTGAACAACTAGGGCTTCCCACGATCACGCTGCTTGGCGTTGCTAAGGGCAGCACTCGTAAAGCGGGGCTAGAAACCCTGTTTCTCTCCACGCCCGAACAGCCCTTAGCCCTCGACTCAACCTCGCCTGCCCTGCACTTAATTCAGCATATTCGCGATGAATCACACCGCTTTGCCATCGCCGGCCATCGTGCTCAGCGGGACAAAGCACGGCGCACGTCGACATTGCAAGAGATTGAAGGCATCGGCCCCAAACGCCGACGCGAGTTATTACGCTTTTTTGGCGGTTTACAAGGGGTGCAAAAAGCTAGCCGCGCGGAGCTTTCCCGCGTACCTGGGATCAGCGAAGCCTTGGCAGATACGATTTATCAGGCTCTACACGGATAAAGTACGGCGGAGCATGGATGCTGTCGCTTAAGGGGGATAGAATGACGCCCAACCGCTCTTCTTTTTGTCTTCGGCAAGGATCGCAGCCTGCGATGAATATACCCAATATCCTCACACTCATCAGAATCGCCTTTATTCCGCTTCTGGTCGTCCTCTTTTACCTACCCTTTAGTTGGAGTATGCCGCTTGCCGCCGTTTTTTTTGCGCTCGCGTCAATAACCGACTGGCTAGATGGCTATCTTGCTAGGCGCTGGAACCAGTCGACGCCGTTCGGCGCTTTTCTCGACCCGGTTGCCGACAAGCTGATGGTGGCTATCGCACTGGCTTTGTTGATCGAGCGTTTTGATACCTGGTTTCTTACCCTGCCCGCATTGGTGATCATCGGTCGCGAAATTGTAATTTCGGCGCTGCGCGAATGGATGGCCGAAATGGGTAAACGCGCCTCGGTTGCGGTTTCTTGGATAGGCAAACTCAAAACCACCCTGCAAATGGTGGCTATCTTGATCTTGATTGCCTTCCCACCAGGGCACACGCTTGCCTTCCTGGGGGTGGCCACACTCTTTGTTGCGGCTGCGCTTACGCTTTGGTCGATGATTCAATACCTTCGGGCCGCTTGGCCGCACTTGAGCCGTTCAATGTAAGGGCGATAATAAGCGGCTTTAAAGCCTGATTAAGTCATTGACAAGACAGGCGCACCGCGTATAATTCGCTCCCACGTCAAGCGGGAATAGCTCAGCGGTAGAGCATCGCCTTGCCAAGGCGAGGGTCGGGAGTTCGAATCTCCTTTCCCGCTCCATTGACGTTGAGGCTGGATGGCAGAGTGGTTATGCAGCGGACTGCAACTCCGTGTACGCCGGTTCGATTCCGACTCCAGCCTCCATTTTTTGTGCAACGACCCTCTCGCTGCACCGCCCGGATGGCGAAATTGGTAGACGCAAGAGACTTAAAATCTCTCGGGGGAAACCCCGTGCCGGTTCAAGTCCGGCTCCGGGCACCACGAAATTCCCTCCTACATTGCTCCTTCTTGCATTGCTGTGTTCTCGCCTTATTCTTTAACACTCGTATGATCATCAATCGGGCGTAATAGGAGCGGCTTAATGAGCGCGTCTCAATCCGACGTTTTAATTATCGGCGGCGGCGTCGCCGGCCTTACCTTGGCACTGACACTGGCTGATCGCTTCCACGTCGTGCTCGTTCGCCCCGCCCAAGATGACCAAGGTGCCAGCCGTTGGGCACAAGGGGGAATTGCCGCCGTACTTTCGCCAGACGATAACCTTGAAGCTCACGTTCAAGACACGCTTATTGCCGGTGACGGTTTGTGCGATGAACGCGCCGTGCGCTTCACCGTAGAGAACGGCCCTGCGGCGATAAAGTGGTTGATCGACAACGGCGTGCCCTTTACTCCTGATACCGCTCCCGATGCACGCTACGCTTACCATTTAACCCGTGAAGGCGGGCACAACGCGCGGCGCATTATTCACGCGGATGATGCCACCGGCAAAGCCGTCGTCGAAACGCTGAATCGCCAAGCGTCAGCGCACCCTAATATCACTCAACGTGATGATGTGTCAGTCATTGACCTATTGAGCGATGATAAAGGCGCCTGCTGCGGTGCCCACGCCGTTGATGCCAGTGGCAAAGCGCACACCCTATTGGCGAGCTACACGGCACTTGCGACCGGTGGCGCCAGCGGGCTTTATCAACATACCACCACACCGGCTCCCAACAGCGGCGAAGGCATGATGATGGCGGCCTCGCTGGGAGCGACGCTGATGAATCTTGAGTTTCAACAGTTTCATCCCACCTGCCTGTATGACCCTGAAGGGCCTGCATTTCTCATTAGTGAAGCGGTAAGAGGCGAAGGCGGCCAGCTTTTGAACGAAGCAGGCGAGCGCTTTATGCCTGCCGTGGATGCTCGCGCCGAGCTTGCGCCCCGCGATATTGTCGCACGCGCCATTGACGCCGAAATCCAGCAAGGCTCACGCGGCCACGTTTGGTTGGATATACGCCACTTGGGCGCTGAGGCTATTCGTCACCACTTCCCGACGATACTCGCTCACTGCGCGTCTCGGGGGATGGATATTACCCGCGACCCCATTCCCGTCGTACCGGCGGCACATTATAGCTGTGGCGG
>JBNJFC010000053.1:0-10928 GCA_051746485.1 Pseudomonadota bacterium | reverse complement strand
GTTGCCGTCAAGGCCCGATTTCACCTTGATATAGCCGCCGCCCATTTCCAGCTGGCCTTCGAACATACCCGTATTTGGGCTGTGGCCAATGGCGATGAATAGCCCCGGCGCGTGCAACTCTTTCATGCTGCCATCTTGGGTCGACTTCAGCCGCACCCCGGTCACACCCGTGTTATCGCCTAACACCTCGTCGACTTCCTGGAACCATTCAACGGCCATATTGCCGCTTTCCACTTTCTCAAACAGCTTATCTTGAAGGATTTTCTCGGCGCGCAGCGAGTCGCGGCGGTGCACCAAGGTCACCTTGGAGGCGATATTGGACAAATACAGCGCTTCTTCCACGGCGGTATTGCCGCCGCCCACCACGATCACTTCCTGTTGGCGGTAGAAAAAACCATCGCAGGTCGCACAGGCCGATACGCCTTGGCCCATAAATTTCTGCTCGGACTCAAGACCAAGATAACGCGCGCTGGCACCGGTGGCGATAATCAGCGCATCGCAGGTATAAATGCCGCTATCGCCTTTCAGGGTGAAAGGTTTTTCGCCTAGCGTGACCTCGTGGATATGATCAAACAGCACCTCGGTGTTAAAACGCTCAGCATGCTGTTTCATCCGCTCCATCAACTCAGGCCCTTGCACGCCCTCGGCATCCCCCGGCCAGTTATCCACATCGGTGGTGGTAGTGAGCTGACCGCCCGCCTGGATGCCAGTGATCAGCAGGGGGTTGAGGTTGGCGCGCGCGGCGTAGACGGCGGCCGTATAACCGGCGGGGCCGGAGCCGAGAATGATCAAGCGTTCGTGACGTGTTTCCATGCAGGCACCTTGATGGGATGAAATGTGATCGCCCTCCGATAGGCTCAGGGCGAACAAATAAGATTTGCGTGGATAAATGGTACCAGCTCAGCGTGATTACAAGGGGCTATCTTAGCGATTAGGCGAATATTGACTTGAAATCATTTATCCACACACCCATGTGCTATTAGTGTATTGAGGAAACTATTGTTGAGGCATTAAAAGAACAAACAGTAAAGAAGACACAGATCGTCGCTCTGCGAAACGGCTGCTAAGCTGTATCGCTGAAAAGGAGAAACCTATGAGCAAGAGTCCCGAATCGCTACAAACCGAGTCATTACAGACCCTCGAGGTGGGTAGCCAGACATATCACTACTACAGCCTCCCTCACGCTGCCAGCGCGCTAGGCAACATCGACCGCCTGCCCAAAACACTCAAAACGCTACTCGAAAATCAGCTACGCTTCGCCGATGACGAAAGCGTCGACGTCGAGGACATGCAAGCGCTGGTCGATTGGCAGAAGGAAGGCAAATCGAGCCGCGAGATCGGCTACCGCCCGGCTCGCGTGCTAATGCAAGATTTTACCGGTGTACCCGGTGTGGTAGACCTTGCCTCCATGCGCGCCGCCGTTGCCAAGCTCGGCGAAGACCCATCGCGCATCAATCCGCTCTCACCGGTGGATTTGGTTATCGACCACTCGGTAATGGTGGATAACTTCGGCAACGCCGCAGCGTTTCAGGATAACGTCGATATCGAAATGCAGCGTAACCGCGAGCGCTACGAATTCCTACGTTGGGGGCAGGAAGCATTTGATAACTTCCGCGTGGTGCCGCCCGGTACCGGTATCTGTCACCAGGTCAACCTGGAATATCTCGGCCAAACGGTGTGGACAAAACAAGAGGACGGCAAGACCTTTGCTTACCCCGATACGCTCGTCGGCACCGACTCCCACACCACCATGATTAACGGTTTGGGCGTGCTCGGCTGGGGCGTTGGCGGTATCGAAGCGGAAGCCGCCATGCTCGGCCAGCCGGTCTCCATGCTGATCCCTGAAGTGGTCGGTTTTAAGCTTACCGGTAAGCTTCGCGAAGGTATCACCGCCACTGACTTGGTACTGACAGTCACCGAAATGCTGCGCAAAAAAGGCGTGGTGGGTAAATTCGTTGAGTTTTACGGCGACGGCTTGAAAGACTTGCCACTGGCCGACCGCGCCACCATCGCCAACATGGCACCCGAATACGGCGCCACCTGTGGTTTCTTCCCGGTTGATGATGAAACGCTCAATTATATGCGTTTAACCGGCCGCGACGACGAGCAGGTGGCGTTGGTAGAAGCTTACAGCAAGACCCAAGGCCTATGGCGCGAACCGGGCGACGAGCCGGTCTTCACCGACTCGCTGCACCTGGATATGAACGAGGTCGAAGCCAGCCTTGCCGGCCCGAAGCGTCCACAAGACCGCGTCGAGCTGAAAGACATGCCAACGGCTTTTGCCCAAGTCATGAAAGACGACGGCAAAGCGCCCGACCCTCAGTCATCGCCGGATAAGCTCGCCTCTGAAGGCGGCCAAACCGCCGTGGGCGTTGAACGTAGCTTTGAGCACGACGACAGCCAAAACGTCAATTTCAAAGACCAGGACTTCAAACTCAACCCGGGCGCGGTGGTGATTGCGGCAATCACCTCTTGCACCAACACCTCCAACCCCAGCGTGATGATGGCAGCCGGTCTTGTGGCACGAAATGCCCGCAAGAAAGGCTTAACGACCAAACCGTGGGTCAAAACATCGCTCGCGCCAGGCTCCAAGGTGGTAACCGACTACCTCGAAGCCGCCGACCTGAACGACGATTTAGACGCGCTCGGGTTTAACCTCGTCGGCTACGGCTGCACCACCTGCATCGGTAACTCCGGCCCACTGCCGGAAGAAATCGAGAAAGCCGTCTCCGATGGGGATTTGACCGTTGCCTCCGTGCTCTCGGGCAACCGTAACTTTGAAGGCCGCGTTCATCCGCTGGTGAAGACCAACTGGCTCGCTTCGCCGCCCCTGGTGGTTGCCTATGCGCTCGCTGGCAACGTGCAGTGCGACCTTACCCAAGACGCGTTGGGCCAAGATAGCGACGGCAACCCGGTATATCTGAAAGACGTTTGGCCCTCTCAGGCGGAGATTGCCGAAGCCGTGGAGCAGGTGAATACCGAGATGTTCCGCAAGGAGTACGGCGAGGTATTTGAAGGGGACGAGACCTGGAAATCCATCGATGTGCCGCAGAGCAAGGTCTACCAGTGGCCAGAATCGACCTACATCCAACACCCGCCGTTCTTTGAAGGCATGGGCCGTGAACCCGACGCCATTGAAGACGTGAAAAACGCGCGCGTGCTGGCGATGCTGGGCGACTCGGTGACCACTGACCATATCTCGCCAGCCGGCGCCATCAAGCCCGATAGCCCCGCCGGTCGTTATCTGCAGGAGAACGGCGTTAAGCCGGTCGATTTCAACTCCTACGGCTCGCGTCGCGGGAACCACGAAGTGATGATGCGCGGCACCTTCGCTAACGTGCGGATCAAAAACGAAATGCTCGACGGCGTGATCGGCGGCGAAACCCGCCACGTGCCAAGCGGCGAGCAAATGGCGATCTACGACGCGGCGATGAAGTACAAAGAGGAAGGAACGCCGCTGGTGGTAATCGCCGGCAAAGAGTACGGCACTGGCTCTTCACGCGATTGGGCGGCTAAAGGCACGCGACTTCTCGGCGTGCGTGCGGTTCTCGCCGAATCGTTCGAGCGTATTCACCGCTCCAACCTGATCGGCATGGGCGTGGTACCGCTGCAGTTCCCTGAGGGCGAAAGCCGTCAAACGCTCGGTTTAACCGGCGATGAAGAAGTCTCGATTGAAGGGCTTTCCGAGCTAAGCCCGGGCGGCAACGTCAAAGTCAGAATCTTGAAAGCTGACGGCGAAGTGCACGATATCGACGCCAAATGCCGAATCGATACCGTTAATGAGCTGGCGTACTACCGTCATGGTGGTATCCTTCATTATGTGCTGCGCAAGATGATTGGCGCAGCCTAGTCGGGTAACCGACCGATCCAATGCTTGCAGCCCCCACTACGGTGGGGGCTTTTTTTCGTCTCGTTATACCGATCTCCCTGCGCTTGTCGAAGGGGAGTCGTATCGTAGTTCTAAAACGCGCGACGGCGGTAAACGCGGTACTCCGGCGACCAACAGTTACGCTCGATAGCCTCACGCAGCTTGGTACCGTTGGTTTTTAGTGCAACGCCGTTTTGCTGCGACTGAGCGGCGACCTCAAAGGCGATGGACTTACTGATTTCACTAATGCGCGAAAGCGGCGGTAACAAGGCGCCTTTCCCTTCTTTGACCAGCGGCGCTTCGCGCGCCAGTGCGCGAGAGGCGCTCATCAGCATTTCATCCGTCACCCTTGAGGCGTTAGCGGCAAGCACGCCAAGCCCAATGCCGGGGAAGATGTAGGCGTTATTGCACTGCGCGATAGGGTAGGAACGCCCGTTATGCACCACCGGCGCGAAGGGGCTACCGGTTGCCACGAGCGCCTTACCGTCCGTCCAACGGATGACATCTTCGGGCACTGCTTCGGCGCGAGACGTAGGGTTGGAGAGCGGCATGATGACCGGGTGCTCACAGCCGGCGTGCATGGTGCGGATAACGTCTTCGGTAAAAATCCCTTGCTGACCGCACACACCAATCAGCACGGTAGGCTTCATTTGCGCGATGGTCTCTTCCAAGGCCTGGCCGTTCCAGTCTTTCACCAGC
This sequence comes from Pseudomonadota bacterium, assembly GCA_051746485.1. Lineage (GTDB taxonomy): Bacteria > Pseudomonadota > Gammaproteobacteria > Pseudomonadales > Halomonadaceae > Vreelandella. The sequence goes on along the minus strand of JBNJFC010000053.1, from coordinate 6,361 downwards.
GTAGCGTCGTGGGCTAAGCGGCGCTGAAAATCGCGCTGCCACGTTTGATCCGAGGTCATCAACCCATCGCGGTCGACCATAAAGATGCGTGCGCGGGCCTCGGCTTCGCTTAAGCCTTCCGCCATCATCGACACCACCACTTGCTCGGCGATGCCGCAGCCGGCTGACCCACCGCCGACAAACACCACACGCTGATCCGCAATGGTCTCTTCCCGCGCTTGGCAAGCCGCCATCAAGGTGCCAACCACAACGGATGCCGTCCCCTGAACGTCATCGTTGAAGCAGCATAGTTCGTCGCGATAGCGCTCTAAAAGCGGAACCGCATTGGCTTGGGCGAAGTCTTCAAACTGCAGCAGCACGTTCGGCCAACGGCGTTTTACCGCGGCCACAAAGTCGTCCATGAAGGCGTCGTACTCCTCCTGGCTAACCCGCTCGTGGCGCCAGCCCATGTACATGGGGTCATCCAAAAGCGCTTGGTTGTTGGTGCCCACGTCCAGCATGATCGGCAGCGTGTAGGCCGGGCTAATCCCCCCGCAGGCAGTATAAAGCGCAAGTTTACCAATCGGGATCCCCATCCCGCCGATGCCCTGATCCCCCAGCCCCAAAATACGCTCGCCGTCGGTGACCACGATGACCTTGACGTTGTCTTTGGTGGCGCTGCGCAAAATGTCGTCCATGTGCTCGCGATCCGGGTAGCCGATGAAAAGCCCCCGGTGATTGCGGTAAATATTGGAGAATTCTTGGCACGCCTTGCCCACGGTGGGGGTATAAATAATCGGCAGCATTTCTTCCAAGTGCTGAGAAACCAAGCGGAAGTACAGCGTTTCGTTGTCATCCTGAATCGCGCGCAGGTGGATATGACGCTCAAGATCGCTGTGGCACTGCTGGTACTGGCGATACGCGCGCGCTAGCTGATCCTCAATGGTCTCGACCTTTTGCGGCAAGAGCCCAATCAAATTAAACTCCAGGCGCTCCTTCTGGGAAAACGCGCTGCCCTTGTTGAGCAGCGGCATTTCCAACAGCGACGGGCCAGCATAAGGAATATACAGGGGGCGTTTTTCGTGAGTCATGGGCACTCTCCGCATTTTTATTTCTGATGGCTGCTGCAGTGCAATAAAACCAAGCACTTACGCTAACATAGCCATAATGTAACACGGCCCTAAGGCAAACTCTTTACCTGCTGAGGGGACTTTGCCACCCTTTTCCTGTAACACTAGATTACTCATACTTTATATTTTCTACGTACTTATACATTTTCAATCTTTTACCAACGTGCATAGCGCGATGGGGGTGATGTGCTAGGGGGTGATGTGCTCACAGTGGCACTGTTTTTCTTTGCCAATCTATTATTTTGCGTCGCGTATATGGTCCGTGACATGGCGTATTTGCGTGCTATTACGATTCTTGCAGCAAGCAGCACGCTGCCGTATTTCTATTTTCAAGCGACGCCTCTCTACTCTGCCATGGTATGGCAGGTCGCTTTTATCATCATCAATGCGTTTAACTTAACCGCGCTGCTGCTCCAGCGGCGCCCCATTAAGCTTACTGAGCAGGAAAAATGGTTACAGCAAACCACGCTGCGCTTGCTGAAGCCCCGAAAGATGCGCCGTCTGCTCCGGCTTGCCGAAACGCATGAGATAGAAAAAGGTGACCTGCTTATCGAAAAAGGCCAAGAGCTAAATGCGCTGCTGCTTATTTTATCGGGCCATGCTCAGGTCGAAATCAACCAGCAGCAGCGCGCCAACCTTTACCCAGGAGACTTTGCCGGTGAGATGAGCTTTATCAGTCACAAGCTCACCAGTGCCGACGTGGTTGCCGAAGAGCCGGTGCGCTATTTAGTCTGGCCCGCTCATACCCTTGAGCGCTTGTACTTGCGCGACCCCGATATAAAAGACGCCCTGCAAGGCGCGATTGGTATGGATATGGCAAATAAGCTCGCCCGTTGATCCAAAAAACGGCCTAACGTTGATAGTATTCCAGGCACTAATTCGGCTCAGCTTATATGCTGACTAAAAATAAGTGCTATCAGGTGCCCTATGAGTCAAGCGGCTTGCGACAATGACATTACCCGTATTCGTCAACTCAACGAGATCGGCATTGCCCTTTCCTCTGAGCGTAACCATGACGCCTTGCTTGAGCGCATCCTTACCAGCGCCCGTGAATTAACCCAAGCAGATGCTGGCACGCTCTACACCGTCGACGCTGCAAAACAGCAACTCTCGTTCGCCATCGTGCAAAACGATACGCTAGGAATTCGCCTCGGGGGGCTCAGCGAGCCAGTAGGCGATCAGTTCCCCACGATTGCGTTGTATCAAGCCGATGGCTCACCCAATCAGCATTTGGTAGTGGCGTATACGGTGTTGAACGACTGTACCGTCAATATCGAAGACGCTTACACGGCGGAAGGGTTCGACTTCTCTGGGACACGCAAATTCGATCAAGCCACGGGGTATCGCTCGCGGGCGTTTCTCACCGTGCCCATGCACAACCATGAGGGCGATACGGTGGCGGTGCTGCAGCTTTTAAATAAGCGTACCGCCGACGGTATCGAAGGCACCTTCAGCCAGGCGGATCAGCATATTGCCGAATCGCTTGCCTCGCAGGCCGCTGTGGCGATCACCAATCAGCGGCTGATTGACGAAATGCAGGCGCTGTTCGACAGCTTTACCCGCGTGATCGCCACCGCTATCGATGCCAAGTCCGCCCACACCGGCGCCCACTGCCGCCGCGTCCCTGACGCTACGTTGTTGCTCGCCGAGGCGACGCACCGCTCAAGGCGCCCGGAAGTGGCCGACTTCACGCTGACGAACGACGACCGCTACGAACTCAAAACCGCCGCCTGGCTGCACGACTGCGGAAAAGTCGTCACCCCACACCATGTCATGGAGAAGTCGACCAAGCTTGAAGGGCTGTTTGACCGCCTGCCCATGATTGAGGCGCGCTTCGCGGCCAAGCAACAAGCGCTCAACGCCGCGCAGCTGCGCGCCGAGCTCGACGCGTCCCGAAACGGTCAGCCACTGAGTGATACAAAACACGACGCTTTCGCGGCCGAGCAGCAAGCCCTTCAAGCCTCTCTCGACCTGGTGCGCCGCTCCAATTCGGGCGGCGAGTTCATGCAAGATGACGATATCGAGCGACTTCACGCCATTGCACAGGAGACATGGGAAGACGCCGAGGGCCACCAACGGCCGCTATTAACCGACGAAGAACTCGAAAACCTCTGCATCCGCCGCGGCACGCTAAATCACGACGAGCGCAAAATCATTGAAGGGCATATGACCGCCACGCTCGATATGCTCGGTGAACTACCGTTCCCGAAGCATTTACAGCGTGTACCCGAATACGCAGGCGGCCATCACGAGCGCATGGACGGCACCGGCTATCCCAAAGGGCTAACCCGTGACCAGCTTTCGCTGCCGGCGCGCATGATGGGTATCGCTGACGTTTTCGAAGCGCTCACCGCGCCAGATAGGCCCTACAAAGCGCCGATGAAGCTCTCTCAAGCGCTGACCATCATGGGGCGCATGGTCGACGATCACCACTTGGACCCGGATTTATTCGCCGTGTTCGTCGAGGAAGGCGTGTATCTCGATTACGCCCGTAAGCACCTTGCCGATGACCAATTCGATACGGTGGATACCGCTTCGCTACCGGGGTTACGCAACACCTTGTCCGCCTAGGCCTACGACTCACTTTTTCAAAGATACTAACAACGCTATGCAAATACTCCCTCTTGGCGCAAGCGGCGGCCTAGAACCACAGCAAGGCACCAGCGCTTTTCACCTGCCGCCCCATACGCTTGTCGATGCCGGCACAGGGGCTTCACGACTTAGTGACGAAGCGCTGTCATCATTGAACAGCATTCTGCTAACGCACGCGCATCTTGACCATATCGCCAGCCTCCCGCTTCTCGTCGATACGCAGTTTGAAGCCCTTGCCGAACAACAGCGCGCCCTGAGCGTCTATGCGCTGCCTGAAGTGCTCGACGTACTTAAAACGCATATTTTCAACGGGCATATTTGGCCTGATTTCACCCGCCTTCCCTCAGCGGACACCCCGGTACTTCGCTTTGTGCCTATCACCTTGTGGCAGCCGTTTACGTTACCCGGAGATTCCAATGTAGCGCTTCAGGTGACACCGTTTCCCGTCTCTCACGGTGTTCCCACCTGCGGCTACTGCATTAGCGATGGCACCACCCAGATGGCTATCAGCGGCGATACCGGTCTGAGCGAGACAACCATTGCCTCGCTTAATCGCTTAGGCGCGCTCGACCGTTTGGTTATCGAATGCGCTTTTAGCAACCACCTGGATGCGCTGGCGGAAATCGCTCACCACCTGACGCCGCAGCGGCTTGCCACCCTGCTCGATGGCCTGGATACGCTGCCGGAAGAGCTATGGATCACACACTTAAAGCCCAAACAGCGTGACACTATTGCCATGGAGCTACGCCAACAGCTTCCCTCTACGCTGCGCTGGGAACTGCCATCATGAGGAACCCAATGCCGTTTAACGTCTCCCGACTCTCTTACTGCTGCCTTTTCGGCACGCTTTTGAGCGCGACGCTCGCGTCCTCTGCCTGGGGTTACCAAGCTGAACTCGAAAGTGCCCAACAAGCCCTCGCCCAAGACGATAACCAGGCCGCCTACGAGCAACTGCAAGCGCTTGAAATAGAACACAGCGGCGCCCCTGAGTTTGATTACTGGCTGGGCGTGGCCGCCCTTCGCGCGGGTGAGCCCAGTCACGCGCTGATTGCGTTGGACCGCGCGATTTTACGCCAACCCAACCACGCCGGCGCCCGCATGGAGCGGGTTGCCGCGTTACTACAACTTGACCAGCGCCGCGCTGCCGAGCGTGAAATCGAACAGCTGCAAGCGCTTTCGCCACCGCCCGAAGCACAAGAGGCCATTGCCCGGTTTCAAGCGGTGATTGAGCAGCGCCGTCAAGCGGAAAGCAGCCCGCAACACCAAGCCCGCTTAGGGGTGGATCTCGGCTATGACAGCAATCCACAGCGGTTTCCTGACGAAATCGCCATCGACCCGCTGCAGCCTGATTTACGCCAAGTGTTTGACGAGCTTATCGAGATGGGCCTTGAACCCAATGGCGACCCATCGCAATTTGACGAACGGGTATTCAGCAGCGACGCCAGTACCTATCAGCGGCTACAAGGCAGCTACCAGGGTGTTTTCCCTATCGATGAACAGTCCCGCTGGCGTATTAGCACCACCGGCCAAGCGCAGCGCTATACCGAAGAAGCCGCGCAAGATTACGATCTCACCCTCGCCCAAGCCCAAGTGGGCTATCAGCGTGATTTAGAAGCGCAACGCGTGTTGACGCTGCGCGGCTCGGCGCTACAGGGGTGGAGTGGTCAACAACAAAGCCGCTTGCTCACCCGCTGGGGCACCGCCGCCGATCTACGCCAGCCCATCGGCTTAGACAGCGAACTCACCTGGCAGCTCGGCGCGCAGCATAACCGCTTTAGCGCTTCCAACAATGACTACAATGCAGGCCGCATTGGCGTTCAATGGAATACCAACCATTCTGATTTTCGCACCCGTTTAAGCGCGCAACTCGAACATGAATGGGCGGATGAAAGTCGCGACGGCGGTGACCTTATTCAAGTGCGCCTTGGCGCCGGCGTGGATTACCCCATTAATGACCAACACCTGATTCGCGCCGATCTCAACCACCGAATCCGCACCTATCAAGACGACGGCTTCGCGCTCTACAACGACTTTGCGCCCACTGAGCGTCGCGACCGCATTTGGCAAGCGCGGCTGGCATGGCTTTACCAGCTCAATAGCGACTGGCTAGTGGAAGCCAGTGCCGATGCTGAACGCCGCCTCTCCTCGATCGAGTTCTTTGACACGCAGCGCTTTCAAACACAGTTAGGGCTTCGCTACCTTTTCTAATGGGGATTGTTATGGTCTGTTTTCACAAGCGCCCACTGGCTCGCTTCACCTCGCTAAGCTTGGGTAGCCTGGCGCTGCTACCCCTTCCCTCCTTCGCCGACACACCGGCCGGGCGGGTAATGTTTGTTCACGGCGACGCCTCTATCGAGCGCGACGGCGAACGCATTCCCGCCGAGCGCGGCGCGGATTTCTTCGCCGGTGATACGTTTCACACAGCGCAAGCCAGTACGCTGCAACTGCGCTACAGCGACGGCGGCACCAAGGCCATTCGCCCGGGCAGTAGCTACACCCTTGAGCGCTACGAACTCGACGAAGACTCACCGGAAGACTCGGAACAAAGCGGTGAGCTGCTCCGCGGCGGCCTGCGCGCGATTACCGGCGCCATCGGCCGCAACGCGCCGGAAAATGTCTCACACAGCACCCCCGTTGCCACCATGGGGATCCGCGGCACC
>JBNJFC010000052.1:0-11021 GCA_051746485.1 Pseudomonadota bacterium | reverse complement strand
TACCTAAGCGCCAGCATGATCCTGACCTTCCAGAGCGGCAGGCTGAGGAAGCACCTGCCGGTGGGCTTTCACGACCTGTTATCAACGTAGCGGCGATACTGCCCGCTCTCCCTGGTCAACCAGGCTTGTGGTTACAAGCCTCCGGCTTCAGCCGGAGGTAGTTGACGAGCATCCAGAGTGCGTGTCCAGGGTGCCTGAGCGGCATCGTTGTCGGCGTTTGGCTAGCCGATTATAGGCAAGCCCTGAGGCGGGCTCAAATTAGACGCTCAATTCGTCCGTCAAGCGCTCGCGTAGCTGTTGCTGGCGATCCGGATCGGTCAGTGGCTCACCGGCTTTGGTGGTGATGAAAAAGACGTCTTCTACCCGTTCTCCCAGAGTGGCGATTTTAGCCGCCGAGAGGGCGATGCCTTGCTCCATAAAAATGCGCCCGACGCGAGCCAAAAGGCCAGGACGGTCCGGTGCACTGAGTTCCAGCATGGTGCGATCATTGGCCGGGTCCTGTTCGATCAGGACTTCGGTGGGCACCTTGAAGTGCTTCAGTTGGCGTGGCGTGTGGCGGGAGACGATATCGGGATAGTCGTCGGGGTCGTCGAGCTCTTCCACCAGGTGTCGGCGCATTTCTTCGATGCGTTCTGGGTCGCAAATGGCATGACCTTGGTTGTCGAGCACAATAAACGTGTTGAGCGTCCAGTCGTTGTGAGACGTTGCGATGCGTGCATCGTGAATCGAAAGCCCTAGCTGCTCCATGGCCGCAGCGGTGGCAGCGAAGAGATCATCCACCGAGCGGGTGTGGATAAATACCTTGGTGCCGCCTTCGGTCATGCCCGCTGTGGGGGCGCTGATCAACACCAGCGGCTGGTGTGTGCCTTGGTGGGCCATGATGCCTTGGGTTTGCCAGGCGATTTCGCTGGGCGCGTATTGCAGGAAGTAGTCTTCGCCGAGCGAATCCCACAGCGGGTCGATGTGTTCGGCGTCAATGCCGATGGTTTGCAGAAGCGAGCGGGCTTCCATGCGCGTTTCGCGCACCCAGTCATCACGATCAGGCGGATTTTTTAACCCACGTCGTAACGCCCGCTTGGTTTCGGAGTGGAGTTGGCGCAACAGTGACGCCCGCCAGCCGTTCCACAGCGTGGGGTTGGTGGCGTTGATGTCGGCGACCGTGAGCACGTAAAGGTAATCCAAACGCGTTTCGCTGCGCACGGCAAGAGCGAAATCACGAATCACGTCGGGGTCGGTGATATCGCGCTTTTGCGCCGTCATCGACATCAAAAGGTGCTGCTCGACCAGCCAGCTCACCAGGTTGGTGTCGTGGGTAGATACGCGGTGGCGTTTGCAGAAATGGGTAACATCTTCCGCACCGATCAGGGAGTGATCGCCACCGCGGCCTTTGCCGACGTCATGGAAGAGGCCGGCGATCCAGAGCAGGTCGAGCTTGGGCAGCTGGGGCATGATGGCAGCGGCGACCGGATATTCTTCTTTGGCCTCCGGCTTGCGAAAGCCGTGGAGGAATTTCAGTAGCCGCAAAGTGTGGGCGTCCACGGTGTAAATGTGGAACAAATCGTGCTGCATCAGCCCCACCGCGCGACCAAATTCGGGCAGATATTTGCCTAAAATGCCATAGCGGTTCATCCGCCGCAGTTGGCGCGGCACGTTGCCGGCGGAGCGCAATAGCGCCATAAAAAACCGCTGGTGCAGTGGGTCTTCGCGGTAATGATCGTCGATCTGGTGGCGGTGATCGCGAATCAGGCGAATGGTGTCGGCGCGCACGCCTTCTATCTCAGGATGTTGCGCCATGAGTAGGAAAAGCTCCAGCATCGCTGAGGGCTTGTCGCGGAAAAGTGTCCGGGAGCGCACCTGAATATAGCCGCCCTTGGTCTCAAAGCGGTCGTTGAGCCTCACCGTTTCCAGGGATTCTTGGCGGCGCAGGATCACTTCGTCAAAGTGCTGCAGCAGCATGTCGTTGAGCTGCGCAAGGGCGGTCACATGGCGGTAGTAGCGCTTCATGAATTGCTCGACCGCCAGTCGTTCCGGGGTATCGCGAAAGCCGAACAGCTCGGCAATGGTGCGCTGGTGGTCAAATTGTAACCGGTCTTCGGCGCGGCCGGTGAGCATATGCAAGGCGTAGCGTACTTGCCATAGAAATGCTTGGCCCTGGCTTAAAATGCGCAGCTCAGCATCGTTCATAAACCCTTTGGCGACGATATCGGTGTACTGCTCGGTGCCGAAGTGGCGCTTGGCAACCCAGCCGATCATCTGGATGTCACGCAACCCCCCAGGGGAGCTTTTGAGGTTAGGCTCTAAGTGATACTCGGAGTTGTTGTAGCGATAGTGGCGGGCAATTTGCTCTTGCCACTTGGCCTCGAAAAAGCGATCCGCCGGCCACAACCGCTCGGGGCTAAGCCGCTCACGCATGGCGTCACGCAGGCGTTCAGGCCCCACAATTAAACGCGATTCCAGCAGGTTGGTGATCACCGTAACGTCGGCATCGGCCTCGCGTTCGCAGTCATTGAGCGAGCGCACGCTGTGGCCGATTTCCAGGCCAATATCCCACAAAAAGGTAATGAACGCGGTGAGCGGTTCGCGGTAGAGGGTGTCGTCGTCGTGTTCCAAGAGTAACAGCAGGTCGATATCCGAGTGCGGGTGCAGCTCGCCACGGCCATAGCCGCCCACGGCGACCAGGGCCACGCCATCATCGGGCCACTCATGCTGTGCCCACGCCATCGCCAGCAGTTGGTCAAGGTACCAAGCGCGCCCGCGTACCAGGTCGCGAATGTCCGCCCCGGTACGGAATTTCTCGTCAAGTCCTGCCTGCAAATCCCGCAGCGCCGCTTTAAACGGGACGACTGGCGAGCGAGAGCCGGCCAATTCGTCGCGGAAAACGTCGAGATCGAGAAGTGTGGGGTCCGGCTCGAATCGGTAGTGGTGAAGTAGCATGGGCCGCCTGGAGGTTGTGCGTTCGGTGAATGCGTTAGGCGTTTAAAAAGCTGAAATCTTCATCGCTGCGCGCGGTGAGCACTTCTACGCCGTCGTCGGTAACCAGCAGAGTATGCTCCCACTGGGCAGAGAGGCTGCGGTCCTTGGTGACCGCTGTCCAGCCGTCGCGCAGTACCTTGGTTTTGTAGCCACCGACGTTGATCATGGGCTCTATGGTAAAGCACATGCCCGCTTCCAGGGTAATGTCGGCATCAGCGGCATAGCCGTCGTAGTGCAAAAACTGCGGCTCTTCGTGAAAGTCAGCGCCAATGCCGTGGCCGCAGAAGTCACGTACTACCGAATAGCCGTGGGCTTCCGCATGGCGTTGAATCTCGCGCGCCAGCTCCGAAAGGCGGACACCTGGCTTTGTGCTTGCGATGCTTTTATACAGGCACTCTTGGGTCACGCGGCTTAAGCGTTCGCCCTGAATGGTGTCACCCAGCACAAACATGACGCTGGAATCACCGTGGTAACCGTCGGCGGTTTTGACAGTGATATCCAAATTCATGATATCGCCGTTTTTGAGTTTTTTGCTGTCATCGGGGATGCCGTGACACACGACATGGTTGATGGAGGTGCACGTCGCTTTGGGGAAGCCATGGTAGTTCAGTGGTGCCGGGGTCGAACCGAGTTCTTTGACGATGTAGTCGTGGCAGCGGCGGTCGATCTCGCCGGTGGTAACGCCCGCTTCAACGTAGGGGGTGATCATCTCAATGACGCTGGCGGCTTGGCGTCCAGCTTCGCGCATTTTTTCGATTTCAGCGGGGGTCTTGATGGGAACGTTCATCAGATTTTGCGCGGGATACCCGGACCTTTTAGTGCCGGGAGGAATAGCGCGTCGCTCGCAGAGCGACTGGGTTACGCCACCGCTTGTCCCGCTCCTCCTTTGTGGTTAATGGATAGTGTCAGGTGATAGCCGTAGCCATCACCGCGTTGGATCACGGTGCAGTGTTTGTGCGAAATACCTTGCACGGCACCGTGTTGGGTCTGGATGTTGAAGCTGCTCGTTTTTCTCACCGCGGCACGGCCGGTATGGGTGCCGATTTTCTTGCCGGTTGGCACGATAGCTTTCACCATATCGCCGGTCTGAAAGCCGCGATGGATCAGGTTAAACAGGCACAGCACATGCCGCTGCTCATCGTCCGATTCGCGCATCAGCGCCAGCCCGGACGTCTTGCTGCCCGGGTCGATGCCCAGGCAAAGCGGCTGTATGTCACCACCTACCCGATCTTTCAGCCGAATCGTAAACGGGTAGCACTTATGCACCACAGCGCGACCACGCTCCAACAGCAAGTTGTCACAAGCCTCTCCCTTCAGGGAGAGGTAGTTGACGAGCACTCGTTACCTTGGAAATGGGTCAGCCGTTGCGCCAGTATAAAGGGTTGGCATCAATAACGGGAAAGTGGTGATGGCTTCATCTTGGCGGCAATCTATGGTATAAAGCCGCGCGCTTTCCTGCAATCGCCCAGCCACTTTTGCTTGAGGTTGATGGAAAGGCACAAAGGCATAGCGCAATGGTGCGCGATGCTGCTAACAGAAAGCCTTAAATCACACATGCACCGTCACATGGTCCCGGGTGCCTTTGAACGTAACGTCTGAGTTTAGGTCAAACGTTTCGTCTCTGGTCGGATCCATGGGGTGTGTGGAGGCCTAACCCGAGTTTCAGGAGTTTTACCATGGCACACGTTAATATGCGTGATCTGCTCAAAGCAGGCGCTCACTTCGGTCACCAAACCAAGTACTGGAACCCGAAGATGAGCAAGTTCATCTTTGGTGCGCGCAACAAAATCCATATCATCAACCTTGAGCACACGCTGCCGGCGCTGAATGAAGCGATCGACGTGGTTGAGAAAATGGCGGCCTCCAACAACAAGATTCTGTTTGTTGGGACCAAGCGTAGCGCGAGCAAAATCATTAAAGAAGAAGCGAATCGCGTTAACCAGCATTTCGTTAACCATCGCTGGTTGGGCGGCATGCTGACCAACTTCAAAACGATTCGCCAGTCTATCAAGCGTCTACGTGATATCGAAGCCATGCGCGAAGATGGCACGTTCGAGAAGCTGACCAAGAAAGAAGTTCTGATGGCGACCCGCGAGCAGGACAAGCTTGAGCGCTCCATCGGCGGTATCAAAAACATGGGCGGCCTGCCGGACGCACTGTTCGTTATCGACGTCGACCACGAGCGTATCGCGATCAACGAAGCCAACAAGCTGGGTATTCCGGTCATCGGCGTTGTCGATACCAACTCTAACCCAGATGGCGTTGACTATGTTATCCCGGGTAACGATGACTCTATCCGTGCGATTCAGATTTACGTGAAGGCCATCGCGGATGCCTGCGCCCGCGCTAAAGAAGGTCGTCCGGACGAGTTTGTTGAAGTCGCCGAAGACGCCGCCGATACCGAAAGCAGCGCTGCTGCCGAGTAATAGGCCGCATAAGATGGGGTGATATATCCCATCGCGTTAGGAGGGGGCCTTATGCCCCCTTTTTTCCCGCTTTGGCGGGCCTTATCTCCAATTTCTAGACTCATTTAGATCAGAGGTGAATCCTTATGGCAGCTATCAGCGCCTCTCAGGTAAAGGAACTGCGCGAACGTACCGGTCTTGGCATGATGGAGTGCAAAAAAGCACTCACCGAGGTTGACGGTGATATCGAAGTTGCAATCGAGAACCTGCGCAAGAATTCGGGCCTTAAAGCCGCGAAAAAGGCCGGTCGTACCGCTGCAGAAGGTGCCGTGGTAACACGTGTTTCCGAAAGCGGTGACTACGGCGTTATGGTTGAGATTAACTCCGAGACCGATTTCGTTGCTCGCGATGACAACTTCATCACGTTCGCTGACAAAATCGCGGATGCTTTCTTTACTGCGAAAAACGAAGATGTTGCTGCGGTCATGGAAGGTGATCTGGAAACCGCTCGCGAACAGCTTGTGCAAAAGATCGGTGAAAACATCGGTGTACGTCGTGCCGTCGTCATCGAAGCGGGTGAAGGCAACCTCGTGGGTGAATACGTTCACGGTGGCCGTATTGGCGTGCTGACCGTCCTTAAAGGCGGGACTTCTCAGGCCGCAAAAGACGTCGCCATGCACGTTGCTGCGATCAACCCGACGGTCGCCCGTCCGGATGAAATGCCGCAAGAGAAGCTGGACGAGGAAAAAGCGATCATTCTGGCTCAGCCGGACATGGCCGGTAAGCCGGAGCAGATTGCCGAGAAAATGGTTCAAGGCCGCTTGAAGAAGTACCTAGCCGAGAACAGCCTCACCGAACAACCGTTCGTTAAAGACCCAAATCAAACCGTGGCTGAATACGTGAAAGCCGCCGGTGGTGAAGTGCTTAGCTTTACCCGCTTTGAAGTCGGCGAAGGCATCGAGAAAGAAGAAGTCGATTTTGCTAAAGAAGTCATGGAACAGGCTGGCCGCAGCTAAGGTCATAGGTTCCAAGCAAGTGGGCGTGCGCGTAAGCGCACGCCTTTGCGTATCCGGCTCTTGTGCTTACTTAGCGTGCGTTAACGCTAACGTGGTTTGCGCTAACGTTTGAAAGGTGGGCGCAAGAGCCACCCGCCAATTCGGTGTAGGTCTGCCTTGTTGTTTAAGCCTTCCGTACGGTTAAAGCTTTAGGAGAGATGCCATGTCCCGCGATGCTGATGAGCCCCTTGCCTCGGTTTCCCCCAGCAAGAAAACAGAGGGTTCGAAGTCAAAGTCGAAGTATAAACGTATTTTGCTCAAGCTTTCGGGCGAAGCCCTGATGGGCGAGCACGATTTTGGTATCGACCCGGCTGTGCTGGATCGCATGGCATTAGAGATTGGCCAGCTAGTCGGCATCGGTGTTCAAGTGGGGCTAGTCATCGGCGGCGGCAACCTGTTCCGCGGTGCCGCGCTTAATGAGGCGGGCATGGATCGCGTGACCGGCGACCATATGGGGATGCTGGCGACCGTCATGAACGCGCTAGCGATGCGCGATGCGCTCGAACGCTCCAATATTCGCTCGCGGGTGATGTCGGCGATTCCCATGAGTGGCGTGGTGGAGCATTATGATCGCCGCACGGCGATTCGCTATTTGACGTCGGGTGACGTTGTGCTCTTCTCTGCCGGTACCGGCAACCCGTTTTTCACTACCGACTCCGCCGCCTGCCTACGGGGTATCGAAGTGGATGTCGATGTCGTGATCAAAGCCACTAAAGTTGACGGCGTTTATAATAAAGATCCGGTGAAGCACGCTGATGCGGTGAAGTACGAGCAACTCTCCTACGACGATGCGTTGGACCAAAAGCTCGGTGTGATGGATTTGACCGCTATCTGCCTGGTACGTGACCATGGAATGCCAGTGCGGGTATTTGACATGAATAAGCCTGGTGCCCTGCTGAACCTGGTCGTTGGGGGCAAGGAAGGCACGCTGATTGATAGAGGGGAATAACGTGATTAAAGAGATTAAGAAAGACGCGCAGGCACGCATGAAGAAAAGCGTTGACGCGCTGCATACCAACTTCAACAAAATTCGCACTGGGCGCGCGCACCCGAGCATTCTCGATGCCGTGACAGTGGACTACTACGGTGGCCAAGTGCCGCTTAGCCAAGTGGCCTCTATCAACGTAGAAGACGCTCGCACGCTGACCATCTCGCCCTGGGAGCAAGGCATGGTGCCGAAAATCGAAAAGGCAATCATGACCTCGGATCTAGGCCTCAACCCGGCAAGCGCCGGTACCGTCATTCGCGTACCGATGCCGATGCTGACCGAAGAAACGCGCAAAGGTTACATCAAGCAAGCGCGCAGTGAAGCCGAGCACGCCCGCGTGGCCGTGCGTAATGTGCGCCGTGATGCCAATGGCGATTTCAAGTCGTTGCTGAAAGACAAAGAGATCACCGAAGACGATCAACGCCAAGGTGAGGAAGAAATTCAAAAGCTTACCGATCAATACGTCGCTGAAATCGATAAAGCATTAGCGGCCAAAGAGCAGGACTTGATGCAGGTGTGATATTGACACCTTAGTCACGGGCAGTGCTGCTGCCCGTTCGGCTTCTTGCCGGTCAGATGAATGATCTTTGGTGCGATATTTTATGACGTTACCGCAGTCTCCGGATAAACAGCCGGCGAATTCAAATACACGCTCATCCACTGAGCTTTCAGCGACAAAATCTGCGGAGTTAGCTCTGATTCCACCCCATGTCGCCATTATTATGGATGGCAACAACCGTTGGGCACGCGCGCGTGGCCTTTCGGGTGTGCGAGGCCACCGGGCGGGGGTTGAGGCCGTCAGGGGGGTGATTCGCCGCGCGGTAGAGTGTGAGGTGAAGACGCTAAGCCTTTTTGCCTTTTCCAGTGAAAACTGGAAGCGCCCCGCAACTGAAGTCAACGCGCTGATGGAGCTCTTTTTGATGGCGCTCAAGCGCGAGGTGAAGAAACTTCACGAGCGCAATATTCGCCTCACCATATTAGGCGAGCGCGAAGGTTTCTCGCACGCGATTCAAAAGCATATTCAGCGCGCGGAAATGCTGACGGGTGAAAACACGGGCATGCACTTAGTGATTGCGGCTAACTATGGTGGCCAGTGGGAAATTGCCCGTGCAGCACGAAAGCTGGCCCAGCAAGTGGCTGATGGTGAGTTGACCGCCGACGAAGTGGATGAAACGCGTTTGGATCAAACCCTCCACGCAAGTCAAGTGCCACCGGTCGATTTGTGTATTCGCACCAGCGGTGAACAGCGATTATCCAACTTTATGTTGTGGCAGCTAGCGTATGCCGAGTTGTACTTTTCGCCTTTGCTTTGGCCGGACTTTGATGCCGATGCATTCGATGCTGCGCTAGCGGACTTTAGCCAGCGTAAACGGCGTTTTGGCATGACCGATGAGCAATTATCGTCAGCGCCGTCTTCAAAATCGTCGCCAACAAAAACAGAGGCGCAGGGTGCTTAAACAGCGAATTATCACAGCAGCTTGGCTAGCACCGCTGGTGCTGGCGGGGTTGTTTGGTCTCCAAGGCGGCGCTTTCGCCCTTTTTACCGCTGGCGTTGTGCTGCTCGGCGCCTGGGAGTGGGCTAACTTAGCCGGTGTCCAGCGTGCGACTCACCGGGCGCTGCTTGTCGTCGGGGTTGCCTTCTTGATGCTGCTACTTTGGCAAAGCGGCGCCGCCTTTTCGCGCTGGCCGTTATGGGTCGCCGCCGCTGGCTGGCTGATGAACCTTTATTGGGTGACGCGCTACCCAGAAGCGTTGGCGCAGTGGCGTTCCACACCGCGGCGTTTGTTGATGGGGTTGTGGGTGCTACTGCCGTGCTGGGTCGGTTTTAATGTGCTGCGCGAAAGCGGCGGCGTGTGGCTACTGTTTGTCTTACTGCTGGTGTGGACCGCTGACGTTGGCGCGTATTTTGTCGGTCGTGCGCTGGGTAAGCATAAACTTGCCCCTCACGTGAGTCCGGGAAAAACCTGGGAAGGCGTGGCTGGGGGGCTTGCCACCACGCTGCTGCTGGCGCTGGTGTTCAGCGCTTGGCAAGGCTTAGGGTTGCGCGGAGGCCTCGTGCTCTTGATGGTGACGCTCGTGGTTACATTGGTATCAGTGTTGGGAGACTTGCTGGAAAGCATGCTCAAGCGCTACCGCGAGATCAAAGACTCAAGCCATCTGCTACCCGGTCATGGTGGCGTTCTCGACCGTATTGATAGCCTGTCTGCCGCCATTCCGCTATTTGCCCTACTTTATACGCTGGTGCCCAACCTATGAGCCACCCTCAACGTGTAACCGTATTAGGCGCTACTGGCTCGATTGGTACCAGTACGTTAGATGTCATTGCACGTCATCCGGAACGTTACCAGGTGTTTGCGCTGACGGCGCACACTTCCCGAGAAACGCTCTTATCACAGTGCATCGAGCATCAGCCCGCGATTGCCGTGCTGGCGCAGGAAGAGGACGCGCAGTGGTTGCGTTTGGAATTGCGCCAGGCGCGCGTGGCAACCGAGGTGGCTGTTGGCGAGCAGGCGTTGGTGGATGTTGCCCAGGATAGTAGCGTGGATATCGTCATGGCGGCTATCGTTGGGGCTGCTGGGCTTTTACCAGCGCTGGCCGCCGCAAGAGCGGGCAAGCGGGTGCTGCTCGCCAATAAAGAAGCATTAGTGATGAGCGGGGCGTTGTTTATGCAAGCAGTGGACGCCGCGCAGGCCACGCTTTTACCTATTGATTCTGAACATAATGCGATCTACCAGTGTCTACCTAGCGAGCATCGCGGTGGGCTTGCGCGTCACGGGGTATCGCAGCTTCTGCTAACGGCGTCGGGTGGGCCATTTCGCACTTGGAGCCACGAGGCGCTGGCTGGTGTCACGCCTGAGCAGGCGTGCGCTCATCCTAACTGGTCGATGGGGCGCAAAATTTCCGTCGATAGCGCCACGCTAATGAATAAAGGCTTAGAGCTGATTGAAGCGTGCTGGCTATTTGACGCCACGCCCGAACAGATTCAAGTCGTCGTGCACCCGCAAAGTGTGATTCACTCCATGGCGGCTTATCATGATGGCTCGGTGCTGGCACAACTGGGTCACCCGGATATGCGCACGCCGATTGCTTATGGTTTGGCTTGGCCAGAGCGTATCGATGCAGGCGTTGAAGCGCTAGATCTTTTTCAGGTCGCCCGCCTGGACTTTGAAGCGCCGGATGAGGGGCGCTTTCCCTGCCTGCGGCTGGCGCGCGAAGCCATGAAGCAAGGGGGCAGTGCGCCAGCAATTTTAAACGCAGCGAATGAAGTTGCCGTCGAGGCGTTTTTAGCCAAGCGGTTGGGCTTCAACGCCATTGGTGATGTCGTGGCGGCTGTCTTGAACGACCAGCCTGTCGAACCAATCCATCATCTAGAGACCGTGCTCAATGCCGATCAGCACGCACGCCGTACCGCCCAGCAATGGGTTAGCCACTTTGCACGCTAAGCGCCGCTAAAACGGGTGATCAGCAAGAACCGAGGAGACAAGCGTGGGCCTGATACAGAACATATTAGCGGTTATCGTGGTGCTGGGCCTTTTGGTGACGTTTCACGAGTTTGGTCACTTCTGGGTGGCACGCCGTTGTGGTGTGAAGGTGCTGCGT
>JBNJFC010000051.1:2236-11279 GCA_051746485.1 Pseudomonadota bacterium | reverse complement strand
TTTCGCAAGGTCCTGGATGTCGGCGGCGGTAGCGGCTATCACGCCTGGCGCATGGCCGGCGCTGGCGCCGATTTTGTCTTGGTGATTGATCCTTCACCGCGTTTTTACTGGCAATTTCACGCCGTGCGCCATTTCGTCGGCAACGCCGATGGCCATCGCACGCATTTTCTGCCCGTCGGCATCGAGGACGTGCCGGAGAACTTGGGCTTTTTCGACACGGTCTTCTCCATGGGCGTGCTCTACCACCGCCCTGCACCGCTGGAGCACTTACAGCAACTAAAAGCGGCGCTCGCCCCCGGTGGCGAACTGGTGTTAGAAACGCTCGTAGTGGAAGGCGACGAACAAACGGTAATGCTGCCCGGTGAGCGTTACGCGGCGATGCCCAACGTCTACTTTCTGCCCTCTTCCAAGGCGCTTTGCCATTGGCTAGAACGCTGCGGTTTCAGCAACGTCCGTGTTGTCGATGAAGCCGTCACCACGCTCGACGAGCAGCGCTCTACTGAGTGGATGACCTATCAATCGCTTATTGATTTTCTCGACCCAGCGGACCCCACCCGTACGATTGAAGGCTACCCTGCTCCACGCCGCGCAGTCGTCATGGCGAATAAGCCGGGGTAAGTTACCTTCTCAGGATCACCAACCAGCGGCCGAGGTTCATGACGCTGGCAAGCGACGCGGCGACGTAGGTGAACGCGCAGGCGGTGAGCACATGGCGGGCACCGGGCATATCGTTAGGGGGAACGTACTCTTTGAGCATGGGCAGGGCACGATTGAAACTGGCGTCAAACTCCACCGGCAGCGTGACCAAATGCACCACGGCAGCAGTGCCGAAGCTTATCACCGCCATGCCCACCACCAGCGCTAACCCGCCTGGCAGGCGAGTCAAAATAAACAGAAACGGCGCGGCCATCATCAATATCGCCCCTACTTTCTCCGCTTTTTGCGCCAGCTTGACCAAGCGGCTACGGGCGATTAGCGGCGCGTAACCCTGATAGTGTTGGATAGCGTGCCCGACTTCATGAGCAGCGACGGTCACAGCGGTAAGCGAACGGCCATCATAGTGCTCAGGAGACAAGCGCACACGACGCGCTTCAGGGTCGTAATGATCCCCTTGTTCGGTGCGCTCGACTTTTACCCCTTCGATACCAAAGCGGCGCAATAGGTGATCGGCTAGCTCGGCACCGGTGCCGGGGTAATCCTTGCGTCCACGCGTGTGGCGTTTTAATACCCATTTAGCCCAAAGGTTGGGCAGTACAAAAATGGCTAGCAAGAAAACGATCAGCACGACGATCATAGACAAAACGCTCCCGAATGCGGTTTACACGCATTATGCCATGGGGTTATCCGCTACATCGCGCTTGACGGATTGCAATCCACGCAACGAAATATGGCCGTTCTCATATGCATGCTCCGCCATTTTGATGCTGTCGGCAGCAAGAATCAGATCACAAGAGGTGAGCGCAAGTTCACGCTGCAGTTTGTGTATCGCCTCCTCGCGCTGAGGATCGCTCCCGACTTGACGGATATAAATGGCCGCAATGCGGTGAGGATACGCTTTAACGATGTCGGCATAAACTTCGGGATCATGCTGGCCGCTGTCACCAATAAGCACACAGGGCAAACCGTCAAAGAGCGCCAGCATGCGATCAATCAAATCGCGCTTGTGGTCTTCAGCGCGACGTGGCAGAGGGTGGCGCCAGGAAATCCCCCACTCGCGGAGGAACAAAATAGGCCCCACGGGAATGCGATTAAGCTGAAAAAAAGCTTCCAACAACTCATAAATCGCCCAAGGGCCGCGCGAGACGTAGAGAATAGGTCGTTCGGCTTTCCCACTTTGGCCGCGATGCAGCGCTTGATAGAGCGAGGCGACACCGGGAAACGCCGTGCGACGGTGCGGTTTTTTTACAAACAGGCGATAAAGCATTTTGAGTTTCTCTGCCACGCCGGTAAACATCACCGTATCGTCGATATCGCTGATAATCAGCAAATCGGCTTCAGGCGGCGGCACAAACACTTCAACGTGGGTCCGAATGGGCGCTTCCCCTTTTGCTCTTACCCAAATATCCGCCCGATGCCACGACACATCGATAGGCAATGGATGCTCAAGCGGCACACGCACATCAAAATAGCCGTCCTGATCTGTGACGACTTGATGCTGATTCTCGCCTAAATAAACCTCAACCTGCGTTTCAGCAAGCCCGCGACGGAAGATTCGCCGCGCCACATCAGCAGTATCGCGAAAAAAACCCCAGCGTGGAATCGCACGTCCAAGCGGCGCTTGACGAAAAACGCGCCCCATGACAAAGACGCCTTGTTGTGAGCCATAACCGCGGTAGGGGTGAACCACAATACCGCCGCGCCCTCGGTCGCGACGAATCGGGGAGGCCACCAAATGCAACAACCGTTTAATGAAATGCCACAGCATGCGTAGACTGCGCATCATACCCGCCTCCGTTGTTGCGTTGATAACCTTCGGCCTTCCGACATAAAACGCCCTACCTCAAACGTGTCCCACTTTACGGTACACGCTTTAAGGTAGGGCGTGAATGCGCTTTACGTCAGCCTAATGCTTTTAGAGCAGCGAACGAATATCTTTCGCCTCCCAGTGCGGGAAATGCTTGCGCAATAAGGCATTTAAGTCGCGCTCAAACGCCGCCCAATCGGTTTGTGGCGCGGTATCGTTAGCCGCGACGGCATTGCGAATCATCCCCGCGCCCACCGTAACGTTAGTCAGCCGATCGATGATAATAAAGCTGCCCGTACCCGGGCTTTGGCGATAATCGTCGACCGGAATTTCTGCCGTTAGCTCAACTTCGCAGCGGGCAATGGCGTTGAGCGAGAGCGAATCGCAGGCGTGCTTTTCCAACGTATTCACATCGGTTTGGTAATCGATATGGCGCACCTGGCCGGAAAGATCCCGCGTAGCGAGCTTGAAGTCGTAAAGCTTGCCGGGCGTGAGTACATCGTCGTGCATCCAGACGATATCGGCACTGAACGCGTTGGAAAGCGGCACCGATTCCTCCGCCGCGACAAGCCAATCCCCACGGGAAATATCGATCTCTTCATCCAGCGTCAGCGTAATCGCCTGACCGGGATAGGCCGCGGCCAAGTCGCCGTCAAACGTTACCACTCGCTCAACCGTGGCGGTTTTCTGTGATGGCAGGGCTTTCACCCGTTGCCCAGGACGCACGACACCCGCAGCCAATGTGCCGCAATAACCACGGAAATCTAGGTGTGGACGGTTCACGTACTGCACCGGAAGACGTAGATTGGTTAGGTTCTTATCACGACGAATCTCGACGTTTTCCAGCAGGCTCAAAAGCGCCTCACCGGCATAGCGTGCGTCATTAAAATACCAGGGGGTTTGCTCACTGGAATTGACCACATTATCGCCATCAAGTGCTGAAATGGGCACAAAGCGGATGTCAGTGGCGTTCAGGTTTTGCGCAAACGCCTGATACTCGGCCACGATTTCGTCAAAGCGGGCCTGAGAGAAGCCGACTAAGTCCATCTTGTTCACCGCTATGACCAAATGCTGAATGCCCAGCAGATCGGCGATAAAGCTGTGGCGACGCGTTTGCGTCTGTACGCCATAACGGGCGTCGATCAAAATAATGGCCAAGCTCGCGTTCGAAGCGCCGGTCGCCATGTTACGGGTGTACTGTTCATGCCCCGGTGTATCGGCAATGATGAACTTGCGCTTCTCGGTCGAAAAAAAGCGATATGCCACGTCAATGGTAATGCCCTGCTCGCGCTCGGACTGCAGCCCGTCGACCAAAAGCGCCAGATCCACCGTGTCGCCAGTGGTACCACTGGTTTTGGAGGCAGCGGTAATCGCGGCCAATTGATCCTCGAAAATCATTTTCGAGTCGTGTAACAACCGCCCGATCAGGGTCGATTTGCCGTCGTCGACGCTGCCGCAGGTAATAAAGCGCAGCAAGTCTTTGTTTTCATGCTCGTGCAGATACTGCTCAATGTTATCCGCAATCAAATTAGATTGGTGTGCCATATTAAAAATACCCCTCGCGCTTTTTACGTTCCATCGAGCCGGCTTGATCGTGGTCGATGGCACGACCGCTGCGCTCTGACGTTTTGGTCAGCAGCATTTCCTGAATAATCTCGGGCAATGTGGCGGCGCTGGATTCTACGGCACCGGTGAGCGGGTAACAGCCGAGCGTACGAAAGCGTACCCACTTATTTTCGGGGACTTCATCGGATGCCAGCGGCATACGCTCATCATCGACCATGATCTGCATACCATCACGCTCGACCACCGGGCGAGGGGCGGCGTAGTAAAGCGGCACAATGGGAATATGTTCCAGGTAGATGTACTGCCAGATATCCAGCTCGGTCCAGTTGGAGAGCGGGAAAACGCGAATAGACTCGCCTTTGTTTATCTTGGCGTTGTAGATATTCCAAAGCTCCGGACGCTGATTCTTCGGGTCCCAGCGGTGGTATTTATCGCGGAAAGAGTACACTCGCTCTTTAGCGCGACTCGCCTCTTCGTCGCGGCGCGCCCCGCCAAAGGCGGCATCAAACCCGTACTTATCCAGCGCCTGCTTAAGTGCCTGAGTTTTCATAACATCAGTATACTTAGCACTGCCGTGTTCAAAGGGGTTGATACCCGCCGCGCGCCCTTCTTCATTAGTATGGACGATCAGCTCCATGCCCGCGTCTTTAGCCATGCGGTTGCGAAACTCAATCATCTCGCGGAACTTCCAGGTGGTATCCACGTGCAAAAGCGGAAACGGCGGCGTGCCGGGGTAAAACGCTTTGCGCGCTAAGTGAAGCATGACCGAGGAGTCTTTACCGATGGAGTACATCATCACCGGGTTGGAAAATTCGGCCGCTACCTCGCGGATAATATGGATCGACTCCGCTTCTAGCTGCTTTAAATGCGTTAAGCGAGCAGCGTCGGGGGCAGTAAAAGCCGACGGTTCGGCTTCATACCGGGAGGCTGCCTCTTGGGGGGAGACTTCAGAAAGCTGGACCATGTACCACTACCTCATCGCAAAACGCTATCGAATGCGATTAGGGTAACGCCAGCCAGGTAATAACCCAAAAGAATTAATAACTATCTTTTTATTCCATTTCTACTATTTTCGCTTACTTGTCGAAACGTGGCGTTATGGAAGGATAAGCTTACCGTCCCTAGACAGGCTCGGGATGAGCGCGTCATATCACAGATCTATCCGTTCCACCCAGGTGTGCCACTGGCCCCCGTCTAGTTCAATGACGCGATACCCTGGGCGCGACGCCTCATCAACCGCAAAGGCTTTTGCTCCCGGCAGAAATTGATCCGAGGTAGCGGGGCTACCGTATACCTCAACCTGCCCTTCACCTATCGCATACGTCTGGGCAAAGGCTTGATGCGCATGGCCAAAAACGATCAACTTTACGTAAGGAAACGCGCTTAGCGCCTGCCAAAATGCCTCACGGTCTTGAAGGCCAATCGCATCCATCCAGCTCGCCCCCACCTTAACCGGTGGGTGATGCATGGCAATCAGCGTCGGGCGAGTATCGGCTTCTAGCCGTTTCGTCATGGCGGCAAGCTTATCCGGCCCGAGTTCACCGTAAGGCTGGCCCGGCACTTGCGTATTCAGTAGCAGCATACGCCAATCATCAAGGTCTACGTCTTCAAGCAACGGATGCTCGGCTTCCATCAAATCGACTTGATCGTGATTACCTGGCAGCCAAAACCAAGGGCATGGCAACGTTCTTAGTTGTTCAACGGCATGCGTATACGATGTCGCCGTTTCGTCCTGGCTGATATCCCCGGTGACAATGACGATATCGGGGTGCTGCGCTTCAACCGCGTCAATGACGGCGTTGAACTGCTTTAGCGGTATCCCGCTACGCGAGTGCGCTGCTGGGTCGGCGTGCAGATGCGCGTCGGTAACCTGCACAATACGCACTAGGGCATCTCCGGCACGTATGCGCTACGCCCATGGGCCAGACCATGCGCCAGCCATTCACCCAGAAAGCGGTTTAGCTGGAGCTTTTCATCGGGCTGATGCATACGTGGATTAGGGTAACGATAACGGCCATGAAAGTGGCGTTCGCGCTGGAAATCCGTGACCTCTGCCATCCGCACGTCGTGGTAAAGGTGGACGCGCATTTTGGGGCTTTCAACCACGTGATCCAAAGGGCCCGTCTGCGACACTTGAATCATCGTGGTGTAGGGCGCGTTTTCTTGGATATACAGGTGCAAAGCGTTTGAACCCTCTTCGCTCAAACGAATATCGCGGCTCTGCCCTTGCTCCATATCACCCACCAGACGAATCAGGCGCAGGTAATTGGCACTGCACTCGCCCTGCAGGGATTTTAAATCAGTCACATAGGCGGTTTTGGCCATTCGGGCTCCTGTCAGTCTTGTGCGTTGACTGTGGCTTAAGTTAAGTAAAGCGCGGGGCATTATCAGGTAATGCACGTAGCGAGGCACGTTGCCCGGCAAGCCAGTGCATACCGATCAAACTCATGGCGTTATCGAGTTTGTCCTGTTCGAGGAGTTCCCACGCCTCATTAAAACTCACCACGTGCACGCGAATATCTTCGTGCTCCTCATCCAAACCATGAATCCCTCCTAACCCTTGCGTATCGACCAGCCCGCAGAAAAGCGTCACCCGCTCGCTGCAAGCACCGGGGCTTGGATAATAGCTATGAAGCTTTCGCATCTCACCGATCTCACAACCTGCTTCTTCAGACGCTTCGCGGCGGGCCACGCTTTCCAGTGTCTCACCTGGCTCGGCCAAACCGGCGACCAACTCCAATTTCCACGGTGAGACGGGGTCGTCAATCGCCCCGGCGCGCAGCTGCTCGACAAACACCAGAGAGTCGCGCGCCACATCATAAAGTAGCACCCCAACCGCATCATGGCGAAAGTGCACTTCGCGACGCATCGTTTCGCTAAAGCCACCTTCAAACAGGCGGTGGCGCAGGGTAATGGCTTCTAAACGAAAAAAGCCCTGCTGCAGCACCTCACGTGAAATCAGCTCGACGTCGTCTTGCCCAAACGATGGCGTTGATGATGCCATGTAATACTCCCGATAAACATATCCGCTCATTATCGGGGTTGGTTTGCAGGAATGCCACCATCACGCCCGTTGAACAAAATTCTGCCGCATTCTGCGATTCAATTCTTTGAATGAATCGTCAGTCAAGGCAGGGCAAGGCGTCAGCCTTGCTTGTTTTTAGCACTGGCTGGATATATAGTTTTAGTATGTCAATCATCCGTTCTGACACCCTGACACTGCAGGTCACCAATACCGATCAACAGGCCGCCTTGGCGGATACGCTGGCGCTGTATCGGCGATTGGTACGCGATCTGATGACCGTGGCCTATACACACTGGCCGCAGGTCGGCGTTTGCGAAGGGAACGCGGTGGTCGAGGTAATAGAATGGCTGATACATCCCACCCTAAAGCGACCGCAGGTACGCTACACGTACTTCGCCAAACGCTACTACAAATTTCCCTCGTACCTTCGCCGCGTCGCCATTATGGATGCGGTGGGGCAAGTGCGTTCTTTCGTGACACGGTTTGAGTTGTAGCGCAGCGGTGATCGTAAATATCCGCACGCCAAACCACCGCGCCTGACGTCCAGCACTAAGGCCTTTCCGAGCCTTTACGGAAACCAGTGTGCCAAGATCAATGCCGATGCCAGTCATGCCTTTATCAAGGTGCGCCAGCACAATGATTGGGTGTGGATGGGATTTCGGCTCAAGGGAACATGTCGGTTCCGGGGAAAAGGTAAGGCGAAGTCCCCGCTACTGACCTGTCACGGTCGACAATGGGAGCTATCGTTGCCCGAACAGTTCGATCCACCCAAGCTCGCCAAAGGCGCCCCTGATCGAGTGCTGGCGGTGGATGTGGGTATTAACACGGCGGCAACCTGGGCGGTTGTCGATGCTCAAGGCACTGTCCACGCACGCGGATTTATTTCGCGCTCGGATAAAGACCGGGAGTATCGGCTGATGAACCGTATTCGCCGTCAGGCACGGAAGCAAACCCGGCACGGAAGTCGGTTGCCACCGGGCTTTTGCCGCCGCGATCACCAACGGCTGACCCATCTGGCAGATAACCAGGCCCATCAGATCAGTCGGCAGCTGCTAAATCTCGCGCTCGACCACGGTTGCCAGGCCATCGCGGTCGAAGACCTGAAAGGCTGGCGTCCTAAAGCGGGCAAAAAGCGCACGCCGATGAAGGCGCGGTTCCACCGCTGGTTTCATCGCCAACTTGTAACGCGCATCGAAAGCAAAGCGGAAGAAATCGGCCTGCGCTTCGTGGCGGTTTATGCCCGTGGTACGTCACGCCAGGCCTTCGACGGGTCAGGGCCGGTAAAGCGCGATGAGGACAATTACAGCCGTTGCGAGTTTAAGGACGGCAAGCGCTATCACGCCGACCTTAATGCCGCCTATAACATCGCCGCCCGCGGCCATGTTGTTTTCCAAGGGCGTGGCCGTAAGGCTAACGCCCGTGTGAGGTCGCAAAAGCCGACTCACACACCGCGAACCCCGGTCACGCTCTCCACGCTTTGGTCACAAAGCGCGTGAGAGTGATGGGAATCCGCGATTCTATTCTGCGAATGAATCGTCGGAGGGTTCAAACGTCTGCTAGAGGCTTTTTAAAAGCGATGCCGCATCCTCCCGCAGCGCTTCATCTGACGCCTCTCGGCTATCACGGGCACTACCGTTGACCGCGCTTTCGGCGTGTTCACGTGCTGCCTGGGTATTGCCCTCTTCCTGCAAAAACGCCGCATAATAGTAGTTCACATCGATACCCTCTGGGCGAATCTCGAGTGCACGCTGGAACATTTGCTCAGCGGTATCGGTATCGCCAAAACTAATCAGCCCACCTGGCACACGGTCGTAAAGCGCTCCTAGCGTCACGTAGGCAGAACCGTTGTTGCCGGTAGGGTCTATTTCGATGGCGCGCTCCAGTGCATCGCGGGCATCTTTCGCGTTACCAAGCGCGCCCAAGCCTCCCTGCTCACGCGCAAGAGCTGCCAGCACAATGCCTTTCCATACCAGCACGTCCGCGGTATC
>JBNJFC010000051.1:0-2136 GCA_051746485.1 Pseudomonadota bacterium | reverse complement strand
GCGGGCATCTTTCGCGTTACCAAGCGCGCCCAAGCCTCCCTGCTCACGCGCAAGAGCTGCCAGCACAATGCCTTTCCATACCAGCACGTCCGCGGTATCGCTGTGTTGCTCCGCCAGCGCGTTTGCCTCATCGGCCAAGGAGTGGAGGATGTCTTCGCGCTCACTCTTAGGTGCTTGCGTAACCGTATGCTCCCAGCGGTTTTTGAGCGAGAAAAGCTCGCTTTCATAGGCATTAGCTGCCAAGGAGGCAATTGCAAACGTCCCACCGAGCAGCGTCACTGCAAGCGTTTTTGTGATCAATGAACCTGTGAATTGCATACGTATCTCCGGCTTGTTGTTATGTGGCACTCTATTTGGCATAAATAAAGCGGCAACGCCCAATGTAACGAACGTTTGAATTAATCGCCACCTAAACGGGCACCAACTTTGGCAGCGCGAAGCGATTTTTTACCGTGAATACGTGTGCTTAACGTGGAGATGCGTACCGATGAAAGGCAGAAACATGACCCGCTGGCGCGACCCCACAAAAGACCCGCGCCAGGAACCCAAAAGCAACGTGATTACCGCCGAGGGAGCGGCGCGGCTACGCGGCATTCTGGATCATTTGTCACGCGTCAAACGCCCGGCCCTTTCGACGAAAGTGGGCGAAGCCGCCGCGCTCGGTGATCGTTCGGAAAACGCAGATTACACCTACAATAAAAAGGAATTAAACCGCGTCATCGCGCGAATTCGCTATCTCACCAAGCGTTTGGATGAACTGCAGGTCGTCGACCGCCTACCGGCGGATACTGGGAAGGTGTTCTTCGGCGCTTTCGTAAGCCTTGAAGACGAAGACGGTGAAACACTCGATATTCGAATTGTCGGCCACGATGAAACCGATACCACCAAGCATTGGATCAGCGTCGACGCGCCGTTGGCAAAAGCGCTGCTGGGCAAAGAAGTCGATGATGAAGTGACGGTCGCGACACCCGCCGGTGAGACGATCTACCTCATCACCGCGATCGATTACCGCGACCCGGCCCAATAAACTTTAAAACGCCGATCATCGGCCACTACCTCGAAACGATTGAACGCAAGCGTTAGGCGTTCCGAGTAAGGTAAAAACGCATTCGCCACCAGGATGAGTTGGCCACCACGGGTAAGATGGCTTGGAGCACCGCTGATCAGCCTGCCTGCTGCGCCATAATGGATATCACGCTCTTGATGAAATGGGGGGTTGCTGATGATGAGATCGAAACGCTCATCCCCAAGTGCCTGGTACACATCGCTGGCGAGTACCCGGCCCGTCAATTCATTCGCCTCAAGCGTTTTGCGGGTCGCTTCCAAGGCAAATTCGCTGATATCCACCGCGGTCACCTCGTGGCCGCGGTGTGCCAGCCAAGCGGTGATAATGCCGTCGCCACAACCGACATCGAGGATGCGCCGCGTTTTTTTTGGCAGCTTATGATCCAACGTCTCCAGCAATAGCGCCGTACCCTCATCCAACTTGCCATGGCCAAACACACCAGGATGACTGCAAAGCGTTAAACCAAGCGCCTCAAAGGTTTTCCATGCTGCGTCGCTTTTCTGTTCCAGCGGCTGTGCTTGGGTAGCAAAGAGCGAACAGCGCCGAGCGCTATCGATCTTATCGCAGCTAAGCCCGAGATCAGTTAGGACCTTGGGCACGCGCTTGATGCCGCCCTGGTGTTCACCCACCACATCTATCGACGTGCCGGGCGGCAAGTGCTCGCACAGCCACTTAAGCCACCAAGTGCCTAGCTCGTGTGCTTTGGGCCAGAACAAAACCACGTGGGCATCAGTGGCTATAGACACTTGGGCAAATGGCGATTGCGCCACCTTGCTTTGCGCCTGAAAGGCACGCAACACGGCATGATCAGCACTAATGACGCCTTGCACCTGCGCGATGAGCCAGGCGTCTTGAGGGGGCGCCACAGCCCATAGCGGCTGAGTGGTAACATCGCGCTCAAACACTTCGCCTTGGCGCTGCAGAAGTTGGCAGCTAGGGCTCGCACTCTTGGTTGCGCCGCTCATACAGTAGTCTCCGGTGGTAATCAGGATGGCTTGATCAGGGTATAAAGCAGATAGCGCCCAAGGCGCCAGTGAGGGTCCACGCGACAATACTGCTTTTCAAGCGCT
>JBNJFC010000050.1:0-11467 GCA_051746485.1 Pseudomonadota bacterium | reverse complement strand
GGCGCCCGCTACTGGATGACGCAGATAGATGGCGATGCCTTTGTTAGCCGTGCCGACCTGCCCGGTACCCCCTTCACCGGCGAAAAGATGCTCTCGGATATTTTGATGCGCTATCAGGTGCCCACCACCGTCTCCATCATCGAAGGAGAAGTGGGTGCTGAAGGCCTCTATCCCCAATACCGGGAAGTCCTAGAGCCGCTTGCCCGTCGTATTTTCGCCTTGCCATGGGTGGAAGTCGCCACCCATACGTTCAGCCATCCCTTTGAGTGGGAGAACCTGGTGGAAGGGGAAGTTGCCGGGCAGGGAGAAACACCATCGGGTTTCAACTACAACATGCCGATCCCCGACTACCGCTTCTCCCTGGAGCGCGAGATCGCCGGCTCCACCGACTATATCAACCGCCATCTGGCCCCGGCCGACAAGCCGGTGAAGATGGTGCTGTGGACGGGTAACACGCTGCCTCCGGAAAAGGCGCTGGCGATTGCTGACGAGCTGGGACTGCGCAACATCAACGGTGGCAATACCAGCGTGACCCATAGCAACCCCACCATGACCCGGGTATCGCCCATGCTGCGGCCACAAGGCCGATATTTGCAGGTGTATGCCCCGCAGATCAATGAGAATGTCTATACCAACAACATGCTGGGCCCCCTATGGGGCTATCGCCGCGCCATCGAAACGTATCAGATCACCGATCACCCCCGGCGCTTAAAACCCATCGACATCTATTATCACTTCTATTCAGCGGCGAGCCCCGGGGCCTTACGGGCCCTACACCAGGTGTATGAATACGTGGCAACCCAGGAAACCCTTCCACTTTACGCCAGTGACTGGAGCGATGTGGCCACCCAGTGGTACTCCACCGGTATTGCCCGGCGCCTGGATGGCGGCTGGCAGATCCGCGGTGCCCATCACATGCGCACGCTGCGCATCCCATCATCAATGGGCTGGCCCGACCTGCACCGGTCAACGGGTGTCGCCGGTGTGCGCGACATCCCTTCTGGGCGTTATGTCGCCCTGACCGGCCAGGGCGATGCGGTGGTGCATTTCACTCCCACCGCCCCACAGTTGCCCCATTTGCGCCATGCCAATGGCCGCATTCAGGAGTGGCAGGCCCCCTCACCGGGTCGCCTGAGTATCCGCTTGGCGGCGGAAAACGTGCCTTTGTCCGTGGAGCTCGGCGCTACTCAGGGCTGCGAGGTCTCGGCCCCCGGCGCCCGTATGCAGCAGCGGGATGGCAGTACTTTCCTTAACTTCGCCCGCTCTCGTCCCGAGCGGATCGAGGTGACCTGTGCCTCTCGCTAAGACTAACACCCAGCACCAGCGGCGCTTGATACGGCCGTTGACTCTGCGCCTGATTGCACTAGTCATCGCCTTGATGCTGGTGCTGGTATTTCCCGCCCATCATCTGTTGACGTTGGAGCGCAACGACAGCCTTCCCAGTCGCATCTCGATTCTCTACTCCCAGGCGCTACTCAATGCCAACCCCGATAACGTCTCCCTGCGCGTTAATCTGGCGACCAAGTTACTGCAGGTAGGCGAGCTCGCGATGGCCAAGGCCACGCTTGCTCCGCTTAAGGAGCACCCCGACCCCGCCATTCAGTGGTTACGGCTCAGCATCGAGTGGGAATTTTTGGCCGCCATCACGCAAGACGACCCGGCACGCCCCGAGGCGGTACAGCGCTTTAAAGCCTATTTGCTGGCCTTTCAGACCGATACCATCCAGCCCAGCGCCCACCTGGAAACCATGGCCTCGTACTGGCTGGCACTCGAGCAGCCCCAGCGCGCCGCCATGCTCTATGAGACGTTGAGCGAACAGGATCCCGAACGGCAGTACCAATGGCTGGCGCGGGCCGGTTATTGGTGGCTGCGCGCCGGCTACCCCGAGCGTTCGGCGGCCGCCTGGCACCGTGCCTACCAAGTCGCCGAGACCACGGTCGTCACCTTGGGATGGCTCTCCTGGTTCATTGCGCCGGCACTCGCCCAGGAGAGCGACAGCACGGCAGCCTCTCCCCGCCGCGAGGCCGCGCTGGAGGCCCTGCGCTCGGCCCAACAAAGCCAAGAAAGTGATGGCGTGAGCTATGCTCGGGAGTACTTGACGGTGTACCCGCGCGATCCAGAACTGCTCGATCTGGCTATTCGCCTGGCATTATCCCACGGTCAACCTGAGCAAGCACTCGCCTGGTCCCAGCGGCTAATTGAGGTGCAACCGGATACGGCGAATCTTGAACGCCATGTGAGTATCGCCCTGGGCCTGAACGAGCTGGAAAGTGCGCTCACCGCGCTGACACGGTTGCGCCAGCGCCATCCTGATCAGCCCGGTTATTTGGAACAACTTGCCCAGACGCAGCAGTGGTCAGGCGATGCCCGAGGAGCACTGGAAAACGCGCAACAGTTAGCCCGCCAGAGCGGCGAAGCGCGCCACTACCGCTGGGTCATTACCTTAGCGCTCAGCGTTCGAGAACGTAATACCGCCGTAAAAGCGCTGGCCCCCCTGGCGCGCAACGGCGCCATCACCCTGGAAGAGCGCCGTCTATGGGTAGACCTGCTGGAAGAGCTCGGGGAGCCAGATGCAGCCATCCAGCGCATTCAGGCCTGGCAGGCCGGCGGGCTTCACGATGAGGCGCTGGGTATTCGATTGGCGACTTGGCAGGAGCAGACCGGGCGCCTGGAAGACGCCGCCAACACCTGGGCGGCGCTCAGCACCCGGTACGGTACGAGCCCCGAATTTGCCCAGGCGCGCAGCCAGGTCCTCGCTCGGAACTGGCAGCTCGAACGTGCCTTGGACGCTCTTCATGACGTACCGCCCCCATCAATAAGTGACACCGCAGCGCCCTTGAACCAAGCGTACTTAAATCAACGCGCCGAATTGGCATGGAAACTGGGCGATAGCGACACAAGCCTGACCGCATACCGCACCATGTTCGAACAAGGCACGCTGGATGCGGAGAGCGCCTCTCGACTGATACAAGCCGCGGCCGATCATGATGATATCGCCCTGGCCATGCGCGTGTCCCAACAGCGTTGGACCCAAGCGCAGGATGGCGATGCGCTGATGCAGATGCTCTATCTGGCCCAGCGTGAGCGCCAGACCGCGCTTACCCGGGAGCTGCTGACCATGGCCGACCAGGCGCCGGCACAATTTGCCCAATCAGCGGATTACTGGGCGGCACACGGCCAACTGGCGCTGCTGCAAAAGGCCCCCGACGAGGCGGTCGAGGCCTACCAACGCGCCCTCACGCTTTCCGAGAACGAACCTGGCTTACGCGTGGGCATGCTCTATGCACTGATGGCGGCCGGAGAAGACGCCGCCCTTCGCCAACGGCTGGAAGCGTGGCATAACCAGGCGGCCCAAACCCCGGCGATGATGAGCGCCATGGCCGAGGGTCACCGCCATCTCGGCGAATTGCAGCAAGCCCTTACGTGGTATGCCTTGGCGCGCGACTCCCGCGTAACGGATGACTGGCAGCAGCTGTATCACGCCGATGCCCTGGCCGAAAGCGGTCAAACGGCACTCGCTTTCAACATGCGCCTGAAAGCGCTCGACTCGTTATCACCGGGCCTCACAAAAAATCTGCAGAGCACACCCACGAAACCGCTCCCCATCGAGCAACGCCGTGAACACACCCAAGCGATGGCCCTACAGGCGCAGTTGAAGGGTCCCGAAAGCGTTCGCGACTGGTACAGCCAGCTGGTAAAAAACGCCTTTACCGACACCGACCCTCAGCCCAGCGATAGCGAGTGGCTGTTCGATGCCCATACCGCCATGCAGCAGCCCCTCCACGCGCGTTATCTGCTGCTGCGCGCCCAGGCCCAAGGCCATGTCAGTCCCGCTTGGCAAACCCTGGCCGTCGCGCTGGAAAAAAACGACCGCGAGACGCTGGCAACGCTGCTTGATAGCGAGGCGGGACGTACCCTTCCAGCCACGGACCGGCTGGCCATAATGCGCCAACTCGACCGCCGCCAGAAGGCCCAGTTGCTTGCCGAGACACTCACCCACGGGGGTGTTGATCGCCGCCGCGATGCGGTGGAGCTGTCCACACAAATGCCCCACCGGCTAGCCACGACGGCGGAGTATCGCCGCCTGGGCGATCTGGACATTACCTCCCAGAAAGCGCTCTACGAAATCAGCGGCGAACGCTTCTGGGGCCAGTTATTACTGGTTCAGCGCCAGCTGGACGCTTCCACGGCGGATGTCGATAGCGAGGGCGTAACCGATGAGCAAGGCGCCGAGCTGCAGCTGGGCTGGAATGGCCCTCGCGCCGATACCACGCTCACCATCGGCAGCAACCAGACCGATCGTGTGGACCGATCTTACGGAGGCATTTCGCAGCGCTGGCAAGCCACCTCACGCCTGGCCGGCACGCTCTATGGCGAGATCAGCCACACCTCCGATATCAATGATCGGATGCGCTTATTAAGCGTGGAAGACCGAGTCGGTGCGCAGCTTGAGTGGACACCCACCACACGCGACACCCTGACCCTCGATGCCAGCCACGTCACCCTGCAAAGCCGCGAAACCCGCGACACGCTGGGCAGTGGCTATCGCGTTGATGCCGCACTGCGCCACGCGCTAATCAAAGGCGCTACCCGCCAACTGGAAGTGAGCCTTTTGGCCAATCATGCCGACTACCGCTTGAATAACGGCCTACCGGACGATATGGCCCGCCGGCTCCCTACGGGTACGCAACCAGAAGACTTACTGACCGACCAGACCAGCTTTGTCGGCATGGGCGTCACCCTCCGGCGTGGCGACCCATCTAGCAGCTATCCAACGGTGGCATCCCCCCGTGTCGAGCTAGGGTTGGAAGCCGGTTATTTGATGCCGGATAACGAGATCGGCCTCAATGCCAGCCTTGCGGTAGGCAGTCGCATTTTCGGTAACGATTCACTGAGCCTGCACTTGGAAGCCGACCAGGGGGCCGGCGACAACGGCAATACCCATCTCGGTGTATCCCTGACGTATCAGTACTTTTTGGGCCATTGACCTGCCATGGAGTACTCAACGGCAACATCATCCAACCCACTGCTTGCGCCGCCACTTAGGCGCTCTCGGAGATAACGCTATGCCTACTTACTTGTTTCGTCGTGTGGTACTGCTCGTTCTGCTAACTGCCTTGACCGTACTGAGCGGGTGCGCCGTGACCGATATACATCGGGGTGAGCCGCTCGCAAGCCAAGCCAAATGGGCACTGCTACCCATCGCCAACCACTCAGAAACCCCATTGGCTGGGCAGAAAGCAGAAGCCAGCTTGATGACGCTGGTGCACCAGCACGGCATCAGGTCGCTGGCCCAGGCGCCACGATCCGCGCAAACGGGGCTGATTGACCTGCCAAGCGACCGGGACTATCGCGCCGCCCTCACCTGGGCACAGCAGGAGGGCGTTCGCTACGGCATCACCGGCTCTGTGGATGAGTGGCAGTATAAGGCCGGCCTGGACGGAGAGCCTGCCGTCGGCATCAGTTTACGTGTGGTGGATGTCAATAGCGGCGAGACTCTGTGGAGCGCCAGCGGTGCACGCACCGGGTGGGGATTCAGCACTACCAGCGGCGTCGCGCAGAAACTGATGGCGGATCTGGTCGACACGCTTCCTCTCCGGCAGTGAGGACACACACTATGGCCATGCGTATCGCTGAACTTCAGCCATTTGAACCTCCCCGCTGGTTGCGCCTACTGGAAACCTTGGTCATTACCCTTGCGTTACCAACGATAGGATGGCTGATCAACCCTCAGGACCCTTTGCTGCTCGGTAGTGGCTTAACCTGGCTGCTGGCCATCGCGCCGCTGCTCGTCGGTATGCGCTACGGCTTTGCCATGGGCTTTAGTAGCGCTTTGCTCGGCGTTACCTTCATCGGTATCGAAGGATGGTGGTATCACGGCGACGTGTTTATCGACCGCGCACAGCGCCTTCCCATCGCTATCGCCTTGATTCTGGTGGGAATGGTCGCTGGCGAGATGGCCGATGTATGGCGCCGGCGCCTGCAAAAAATGGCTGTCATCCACCAGGCGCAGTCAACACGCCTAGAAGAATTTGTACGCCACTACCAGTTGCTACGGGTCTCCCACGACCAGCTGGCGGAACGCCTAGCGGCGAACCCGTTTACACTACGCGACGCGCTAAAAGCGCTAGAACAGAAGTTCCAGCACCTAATACCCAGTCAAGATGCTCTCACCCACACCGGCAGCGAACTGCTGGCTTTCCTAGCCCAACACGCCCGCATACAACAGGCGGCCCTAATACCACTGGGGCGCCAACAACAGCTGCTTGTCGAACAAGCGACTTGGTTCGGCGGTGAAGCCCCCTTTGATCAACACGACCCCATGCTGCTGGCCTGCCTGGAACAGCGCCGCATGATCTGCCTGAAAAGTGCGATGGAACAAGGGATCAACGTGGATAACGCGCCGCTCATAGCCGTGGTGCCGCTGATCGATGTCACCGAGCATATCCATGCGGTGGTGGCTGTGACCGCCATGCCGTTTATCGATTTCCACCGTGGACACCTGCACCTGCTCGCGGTACTCGGCGCCCAGCTTGGCGACATGTTGCATCAGGCGCAACACTCGCCACGCGGGCCCATCTCCGACCACCGTGCCTGCGTAGCCCAGTGGGTACGCCACGCGCGTGATCATCAGTTGACCTCACTGCTGGTGTTGATCGACTTTCCAGCACAATGGAGTCCCGCTCAGGTACAGCCCGTCATCGACACGGTTCTGAGCCAACAGCGCGGTCTTGACCGTGGCTGGGCCTCCTTTGACGACGACCTTCACCATCGGCTCTACATCCTGCTACCTCTCACCCAGCCTCAGGCTTTCGGTATCTATGCGGAACGAATAGAGGAAATCATCGCCTCGCAACCCGGTATAGGGGAAAGTTGCCAGCAGATCAGCATCACGCATCACGTCATCGATGGACGTCTTTCAGTCAAAAAACTGCTGACTCGCCAGGCAAGCCCGGAGGAAGCTTCCCATGTCCACGCATGAAACGCCAACACGCTTCTATCCTCTCAATAGCCTACCTTGGCTTGCCGCCGGGTTATGTTTCGAAAGCGTTGCTACCTTCCCCTGGTGGAACGCTATCACACTGCCGACGGTGGAGATGGTGGCCCTACATGGCGTAGGCTCAGCATTGCTTGCTGAGGGGTTGCGGCGCACGCTACCAGCCCCTTACCAGAATCCTGTGCTGGGGGTGCTAGTATTTTTTTGCCTGCTCCTGTTTGTCTTGCCTGTAGTGGGTTTTCTGGGCTTAGCGTTCGGCCTCGTACCGGCCCTGTATCGGGCAGTGCCTCAACGAGAATTACACTGGCAACCGATTGATTTCCCTTCCTTACCCTATCAGCCTCTGGCTCCGCCTAGAGCGGACTCGGTTGCCATGCGCGAGGGGCTCACCAGTGTGCTGAGCTATTCGGACAACAGCCTTCAACGCCAAGAAGCAATCCTGGCCTGCCGCCATTTGCCACGTCGTCAGGCAGTCAGCTTATTGCGACAAGGCTTAACCGACCCCACCGATGACGTGCGTTTGCTGGCGTACTCGATGCTCAGCGGGATCGAGCGCGACCTTGATGAACAAATTCAGTCCCTTTCTGCCGCCCGCCAAGACAAGGGCGACCCCTTTGGCCATCATGCAGAAGCCTTGGCCATGCTCCACTGGGAATACGATTACCTCAAACTTGCCCAAGGCAGTACGGCGCGTTTTTTATTAAACCAGGCACTGGATTACCTCGACCAAGCAATTCACTGCGCCGACAGCGCCCACCGCCAACTTTTGCGAGGACGCTTGTGCTTGGCGCTTGACGACGCTCAGGGAGCGGAAACTGCCTTTAGCCAGTGCCAGCGTTTGGGTATGCACGACGACGATCTCGCCCCTTACCGCGCCGAGCTCGCCTTTCAAACCCGACAATACGCTTCACTGCACGCGCAGCTCGCTCAGCTCAGCCCTGCCGCGCGCGAGCAACCCATCCTGCATCCTTTACTGGAGTACTGGCGATGACATGGCCCACCCTAAGACGGCGAGATGCGCCTGCCGATGTGGTATTACTGCTGGAAGGCACCTATCCCATGGTGCGCGGCGGCGTCAGTGCCTGGGTCGATCAATTGATCCGCGGCCTCCCCGACTTGCGCTTTGCGCTTGTTTTTCTCGGCGGACGCCGCGAGCACTACGAAGGCATTCTCTTTGAACGCCCAGCCAATGTGGTGCACCTAGAATGCCACTACATGATGGATGACCTGCCCACCGACAAGGCCATCAAGGCACGCCGCGGTAAAAAGCGCACCTTTACTGCGGTGCGTGAATTTCACGAAACGCTACGCCACGCCGAGCCAAGCGAACAGAACCGCGCCCTGTGTGACATGGCACGCATGCTCGGTCGTCGTGGCGGTCTCAGCCAAGAGGATTTTCTTTATAGCCAGTCGGCGTGGCAACAGATCGTGGATCACTACCTTGAACACGTCACCGAGCCCTCTTTCATCGACTACTTCTGGTCGGTGCGTAACATTCATGCCCCGCTGTTTCTGTTGGCACGTATCGCCCATAACCTGCCGCGGGGGCGCTGTCTGCATACCATCTCCACGGGCTATGCCGGTTTTCTGGGGGCCCTAGCGCACCACATCCACCACCACCCGCTATTGGTAACCGAACACGGTATTTATACCAAGGAGCGCCAGATTGACCTGCTGGAAGCCAAGTGGATAAAAACCTCAACCGATGCGTTGTCCCACGGTTTTCAGATTGATACAGGCTATATCCGCCAAATGTGGATTCGTTTTTTCCAGGGGTTGGGTCGCATGACCTATACCAGCGCCGCGCAGATTACCGCCTTACATGAAGGTAATCGCTTACGCCAGCTTCAGGATGGTGCCCCCGCTGAGCGTACTCGCCTGATTCCCAATGGCATTAATATCGACCGTTTTGCCCCGCTACGCGACGCCACCGCTCACAATCAGCAGCCGATCGTAGCCCTGCTGGGGCGAGTAACGCCGATCAAGGACATCAAGACGTTTATTCGCGCGATGCGGCAACTGAGCGACCGACTTCCAGAGGCTCAGGGCTGGATCGTCGGCCCTACCAGTGAAGACCCCGACTATGCCCAGGAATGCCACGACTTAGTGGTCCAGTTGGGGCTTGAAGACCGAGTAAGGTTTCTGGGTTTTCAGCGTACCGAGGAGATCCTCGCCCAGGTGCGTCTCGTGGTGCTGACATCAATCAGTGAAGCGCAGCCGCTGGTGATACTGGAAGCTATGGCGGCGGGTATCCCACTGGTGTGCAGCGATGTCGGCGCTTGCCGTGAGATGGTGCTAGGCGACCCGAAGAACCCGCGGGCGGCGGGCAGTATCGTGCCGATTGCCAGCCCCCAGGCGACGGCGCAGGCAATATATGACTTGTTGACTCAGCAAGAAGCGTGGCAAGCGGCACGCAACACAGGTATCGCCCGGGTGGAAGCCGAGTATACCGAAGCCCTTATGATGGCTCGTTACCAACAGCTCTATCAGGAGGTGATACATCCTGTGGATTACTCGCACCGCAAGGACACCTCGGACCTTTCACCCATTCCGGCGCTTAGCTCGCCCTAGACCCGACTCGTCAAGGAGACCCCCATGGCCGGCATTGGCTTTGAACTGCGGCGGCTACTTCGCCAGGATAGTTACGTCAGCTTGTTGCGCGCCTATGGTTACGCTGGAATGATCAGCTCGGGCCCGTGGGTGCTGTCGATTTTGGCGGTGATGGCACTAGGGGTGCTATCCGCCGCCGCGTCACCCACCGGCACGGCGGCCCATGTCACCGCGTTTCTGGTCTCGGTGACATGGCTGGTAGCCGGATCCTTACTGTTGACCTCCCTGGTTCAGCTACTTTTCACCCGCTTTGTCGCTGATCGCTTGTTCGAGAAACGTGAGCATGCCGTGCTGCCCAACCTGTTCGGCTTGTTGACGCTGGTACTTTGCGTGGCGACGCTTACCGGCGCCACCCTGTTGTTACTCACCTTCAAGCAGACCCCCTGGCTTTACCAGCTCGAAATGCTGATGGCTTTCGTGATTCTCTGCATGATTTGGTGTGTCACCGTGTTTATCGCCGGGATAAAAGCTTATCGCCAAGTGCTACTGGCGTTCGCCCTCGGCTACGGCGCGACTTTTATCGCCGGCATGCTGCTCAATGGATATGGACTAGAGGGCTTGCTGGGGGGCTTCGTGATAGGCCAGGGGCTATTGCTGTTCCTCCTGCTCGCAATGGTGATTCACCATTTTCCCAGCAACCGGCTGTGGAGCTTTGATTTACACCGTTCAGGACAGTGCCAATGGTCGTTGCTTGCCATTGGATTATTTTACCAGGCCGGTATCTGGGCCGATAAACTGGTTTTCTGGTTCAATCCCGCGACGTCCGAGTCAATTATCGGCCCGCTGCGCGCATCGCCCATTTACGACTTGCCGATCTTTCTCGCCTACCTCTCGATTGTGCCGGGCATGGCAGTATTCATCATGCGCATGGAGACCGACTTTGCCGAACATTGTCAGGCTTATTACGAAGCGGTACGCAATGGGGATACGTTGCAGCACATCGAGTCAGCGCGCGGCGAGATGATAGCGAGCGTTCGTCATGGTATCTACGACATCTTTAAGGTGCAGGGCATCACCGTGGTGGCGCTACTGCTGGGCGGTCCGACGCTGTTTACCTGGCTGGGCTTTTCTCACTGGTATTTGCCGCTGTTCAATATCGACATTGTGGCCGTGGGCATTCAGGTACTGTTCATGGCGATCCTGAACGTGCTGTTTTATTTAGACCGTCTTAAACCCGCGCTTTGGCTCTGCCTGTTGTTTTTATTGGGCAACATCATGTTGACACTACTTAGCCAACTGCTGGGACCGATTTTCTATGGCTATGGTTACGCACTGTCGTTGCTGTTCGCTTCATTGGTGGGGCTGGCGGTGCTTGATCATGAGTTCGAAAACCTGACCTACCAGACCTTTATGCTACAGCCCGGCAGGTAGCAAACCCGACAGCCCATCCAGCGTGCGCGCCAGTGCGCCGCGTTCTTCTGCCACCACCCGCTGCCCCTGCGCGCCTTTTTGCGCCGTGGCAGCGGGGTCGCTAAAGGCGTCAACCAACGCCTCTCCCAACGCCTCGGCATTGGCGACCGGCTTGAGTGCGCCTGCCTCAATAAGCGGCGCGGCGACATCGTCAAAATTCTCAAGCGACGGCCCGCAGAGCGTAAAACGCCCCAGGCTTGCTGGCTCCACCACGTTATGCCCCCCAAGCGGCACCAAACTGCCCCCCACAAAGACCACATCGCCCGCCGCATAGAGCGTGCCAAGCTCGCCCAACGTATCGCCCAGATAAACCGCCGTTTCCGCGGTCACCGGCTGCCGCTCGCTCCGACGTGCCACGACGAAGCCCGTCTGCACGCAAGTCCGCGCCACCTCGTCAAAGCGCTGCGGGTGGCGCGGCACCAAAATCAACAGCGCCTCGGGAAACATTTT
>JBNJFC010000049.1:4257-11815 GCA_051746485.1 Pseudomonadota bacterium | reverse complement strand
GCCGATCGCGAGGGCAATCTCGCGTTGCGCCATGGCATAGCGCGTCAGCGAATCCATAATCAGCAAGACATTACGCCCCTGATCGCGAAATCCTTCGGCTAAGCGCGTGGCGTAGGCGGCGCCCTGCAAACGCTGTAGCGGTGAGGTATCGGCGGGTGCTGCCACTACCACGGCCCGGCTGCGACCTTCAGGGCCGAGGATGTTATCAATAAAGTCTTGCACTTCGCGACCACGTTCACCAATCAATCCCACTACGATTACGTCGGCTTTTGTATAGCGAGCCATCATGCCCAGCAGCACGGATTTCCCCACACCAGAACCGGCAAATAGCCCCATGCGCTGGCCGCGGCCGACGCTTAATAGCGCATTAATGGCGCGGATACCCACGTCGATTTGCTCATCGATCGGCGCGCGAGAAAGCGGGTTTAATGGCGGGGTGCTGAGTGTAGCGCGTGGCGCCTCGTCTATGCTTTCGTAACCGTCTAACGGGTTGCCATTGCCATCAAGCACACGCCCGAGAAGGCCTTCGCCCAGCGGAAAACGGCGGGCGCTGTGCCCGGCATCGCTCAACGGTGATACGCGTGCGCCAGGCATCAATCCGAATATCTCTTCCAACGGCATTAAATAGAGCTTGTCACCGGCAAACCCGACGACTTCGGCTTCGGCGTAACGCGCGCTTTGGCCTAAACGGCCATCGCTGCCGGGTAGTTCAATGCGACAAGCGCTACCTACCGCAACTTTTAACCCCACGACTTCGATCACCATGCCGGTGGCGCGTACGACACGTCCACTAATGCGATAGTGTGGCAGCTGATCGACGCGCTTTAGCGTACGTCGCAGCGCTGTTTGCCAGCGTTGATGGTGATTTGCCGTCGCGGTCGTCATGGCATTACTCTGTCGCGTTATCCGGCGATTCGTTATCGCCAGGCGTTAACGTATGACGCTGGCGCGTTTGCGACTGAATCGATTGCCAGCGACTTTCAAACGTGGCGTCTAACTCACCCTGTGCGCTCGTTACACGGCATCCGCCGCGAGCGAGCTGGTCGTCAGGCTGTAGTTTCCAGTTGGCAGCACGTAGTTCATCGCCTAGGTGTTGTTCCACAATCGCGTGGTCGTCCGGGTTTAGCCACAGGCGCTGTTGGCCGACTAAAGGGGGTTCGGTATGTAAAAGTTGACGCACGGTATCGAGGATATGCTCGGGCGAGATGTTTAGCGCATCGCTAGCCAGCTGTTTTCCGGTAGCAAGGGCCAAGTCAACAAGGTCATGGGCCACGGTATCGTCAAGTAGGCCAAGCGCCTCGTTAAACTCTTGGGTCAGCGTTGCCAGTGGGGTAATGGTCTGCTTTATCTGCTTCTCAAGTTCTTTGTTCGCTTGCTCGCGGCCTTCTTCGAGCCCTTGCGTACGCCCCTCTTTTTGCCCGCGTTCAAAACCGGCTTGATAGCCCTCTTCTTCGGCCTGGCGACGCACCTTGTCATAGAGGGCTTGGCGCTCTTGCTCTTCGCGCTTGCGCGCCGCTTCTGCCGCTTTCTTTGCGGCGGCCACTTTGCGTTTGTGCTCGGCAGCGGGCGACTCTTGCTCACTTGGCTTGCGCTGCGAGGGCTGACTCAGCTCGTCCATTTGCCAGCGACGCCAATGGCCATGGCGGTCAAATTCGGCGGACTGGAAATCAGACATACTCGTCGTCTCCACCGGCTAAGACGATTTCGCCCGCGTCGGCTAGGCGGCGCACCACCTGAAGAATGGCTTTTTGCTCGGTTTCTACTTGTGAAACGCGGATAGGGCCGCGGGCTTCCATGTCTTCACGCACCAGGTCTGCCGCGCGTTGCGACATATTGCGTAAGAACTTGTCGATGAGGGCGTCTTCTGCACCTTTGAGTGCAACCACCAACGAGTTGGTCTCGACTTCTTGTAGCAACATTTGTATCGCACGGTTGTCGAGGTCGAGCAAGTTCTCGAACAGGAACATCTCGTCGATGATCTTCTGTGCCAAATCTTCGCTGTGCGCACGGACAGTTTCGATAGCCGTCTCTTCCTGAGAAGAGTTCATCAGGTTGAGAATTTCGGCAGCGGTTCTTACGCCGCCCATTTTGCTGCGTTTGAGGTTTTGGCCTTCAAGCATATTACTGAGTACTTCAGTGAGCTCTTGAAGCGCAGCCGGCTGAACGCCGCTAAACGTAGCGATACGCAGGAGGACGTCGTTACGCAGTTTTTCGTCGAAAAGCTCCAAGATATCGGATGCTTGGTGACGCTCTAGGTGAACCAAAATGGTGGCGATAATTTGTGGGTGCTCATCGCGGATGAGCTCTGACACCATTGAGGCTTCCATGAGGTTGAGCGCATCAATGCCTGAGTTTTCCCCGGTAGTTTCGAGGATATCTTCAATTAAGCTGGACGCACGCTCGCTGCCAAGCGCTTTTGTTAGCACCGAGCGAATATGGTCGCTAGAGTTGAGGTTAAGCGCGACAAACTCTTCAGTCTCCTCATGGAAAGCTTCCAGCACTGCCTTCATGTCTTCGTGAGAGACCTGCTGCAGTTTTGTCATTTCCATACTGATCTCTTGCACCTCGTTAGCGCCGAGGTACTTAAAGACTTCCGCGGCACTGTCTTCGTCGAGGGCGAGAAGTAAGATGGCGCTTTTACGCGCGCCGGTCATTTCTGAGACTGCTGCACTACTCATTTTGAATTCATCCAGCTGCGAATGATCATGGAGACCATGCGGGGGTCTTCTTGGGCCATTTCACGAAGATCATTGAGGTTGTGCTCATAAAGCGACGTTTTACGCTTACGTTTGGGCTTGCGGTACGTCTCATCCGCCTCCTCACCACCTTCAGTGCTCTCCCCGCTTTCATCGTCGTCGTCTTCGCCCACGCTTGTGTGCAGCGTGCCGCCGCCTGGTACTGCAGTCGCCATGACTGGCGTTTGCGTATAACGTTTGATTAGCGGTCTCAAGATCAGCAAGTAGAGTAGCAGTGCAGCAAGGGCAACAAGCAG
Source organism: Pseudomonadota bacterium (assembly GCA_051746485.1). Taxonomy (GTDB): domain Bacteria; phylum Pseudomonadota; class Gammaproteobacteria; order Pseudomonadales; family Halomonadaceae; genus Vreelandella. Next base: position 8,823 of record JBNJFC010000049.1, on the reverse strand, counting down.
ATAACGACCGAGGTTTGATGCCATTTCCAGCACCTCGGGGCGTTGCCACCATTCTCTGGTATCTTCCTCTTCACGCTCCTCGGCAAACGGCGTATTCACCACGTCAATGGCGTCGTCGCGCACGGGTGAAAAGCCCATGGCTTGACGAACCAAGCGCTCTATCTGCTGTACTTCCACGTCGCTCAGCGCTACCTGTTCCCACTCTCCCTCTTCGTTCATCTCTTCGCGGTAGTTGACCACCACGGCGGCGGTTAAGCGTTCGATTTGTCCCCGACGGTACTGGGTATGCGCTACGTTTCTATCAACTTCGTAGTTGATCACATCATCTTGGTTCAGGTTACGTAGATCGCCGGGGTTATTGGTATCTTCTTCGCCCTCTTCTGCGTCCTCACCATCTTCGGGAGCGTTGATAGGGGAGGGGGCCACGCCTGGCGGCGTATTGCTTAATGCACCGGGAATCCCGGTGGCGAGCGGGTTTTCACCATCAAGTGAGAGGCTCGTCTGGCGGCTGCGAACGGCAGCTTCGTTAGGCGGCTGGTTAGGTCCGTAGGTTTCAGAAGTTTCTTCGCGGCGTGAGAAGTCAATCTGCGCGGCCACTTGAGCACGAATATTATCGTCGCCGAGGATAGGCGTCAGAATGTTTTCTATGCGTTGTTGGTAAGAGCGCTCAACTTCTTTGATGTACTCCAGTTGAGAGCCATCTAAGTCGTTATTGCCGCCCGTGTCAGCCGAGAGTAAGCGCCCGTCTTGGTTAACCACGGAAACATCTTCCGCCGCGAGCTCAGGCACGCTGCTTGATACCATGTGCACAATCGCACTGACTTGGCCTTGGCCTAATACACGGCCAGGTAAAAGCGTGAGCACTATCGATGCTTTAGCCGATTCACGATCACGAATAAAAACCGACGGTTTAGCCATTGATAGGTGCACGCGGACATCTTCAACCGGAGCGAGCGATTCAATGGACTCGGCTAATTCGCCTTCAAGGCCCCGCTGGTAGTTGACCTGTTCGGCAAACTGGCTAATGCCGAAGGCCTGATCCTCCATAAGCTCCAGGCCGATATTGCCGCCACGAGGGAGGCCTTGCTCGGCAAGTTGCAGTCGCAACGTGTGGACATTTTCGCTAGGAACAAGCAGGGTTTGCCCATTGCCGCTAAATTGGTAGGGGACGCCGCGAGTGTCGAGTTCGGTAATAATGCGTCCACCGTCGGCTTCACTGAGATTGCTGTAAAGCACGCGGTATTCGGGGCTGCTTGCCCACATAAATAGCGCCGCGATAATTGCCACACTAGCCGCGCCTGCAATGAGAAGAACGACCAAGGGATTGCCGCGGAGCTGCTGTTTGACGCGCTCAGACGCAGACGGGGCAGGCTGATTACTTGCCTGTGCTCCGTCTTGCCGGGACGTTTGTGTCGTACTGTTTTGACGGCCTGTCGCTGTGCCGGTTTCGCTCATGCGATCCTCCGAAAAGGCAAGCAAAACCGGTCACGACCCAGGCACATCACCAAAGAAGGCATAGGCTATATCCGTCAATCGCGATTGTCCGCTATTCTAGTCATGCGGAATTATGATGGACGCCATTATCCGGGGGCACGTCGAGCCTAAAGGAACGAAAAGCCTAGGTTTTTATACGCATTTGTTCGCATGAGAAAGCTGACACCGGTGTTAGGCTTTATGCATTATTCCATTTTTTAGCGCTTGAGGCATGTGTATGAGCTCACCGGCGATTCAATCCGCGCTACAACAGATGCAGCAGCTAGCTAGCCAAGCCAGCCAGCAACCTCTTCAAGGGTCACAAGTGTCTACGGCGGCTGGACAGGCAAGTTTCGGTAGTGAGCTTCAAGCGTCTATCCAGCGCATTAACCGTTTGCAGCAAACCGCCAGTAGCCAGGCCGTGGCGTTTCAGGCTGGTGATTCTGACTTGGCGCTTAACGAAGTGATGGCCGATATGCAGAAAGCGAGTGTTGCCTTTCAGATGGGCATGCAGGTACGTAACCGCGTGGTTTCGGCTTACAGAGACGTGATGAACATGCAGGTGTAACGTCGCAGTTTGGCGACGTTAGGCGGTTAAATCTATTAGACCGCCTTGCAGTTCATTAAGGCGTTCGGCAATACGCAGCACTTCTTCTGCCGGAATCTGCCGAATTACTTCACCCGATTCGCGATCAACAACACGTGTGATCACACGAGAACTCTCATCGCTTAAATCGAACTCCAGCCCACGTTGGCTCATGACTTCATTGATGCGTTGCAAGGGTTCGGCTAACGCGGCATGCGAAGTCACGGAGTTATTGCTTTCTGCTTGAGCAAGTTGCGAGCCAGCGGTAGGCAGTTTATCCAAGACGCTTTCTAGGCGTTGCCTGGGGGTAACATCGTTTAATGACGACGCTGATAGCGTATGAGTCGCGTCCGTTAATGGTGAGCTCATATCTATTCCTCTTTTTTTAGTGCCCGTATGGTAGCTGGGTTAACCAGGCCATCTAGCAGGCGTTTCTTTTTATAAACTTGAATTGTTTATCGGCAATGCTTACCAAATCTTTAAATTTTGTAACGCCAGTACAGTATAGCGAATAGCGACGCCGTCGCCAGGTAATCGATGTTTTACTGCATTTCCCCCTTTCCCGCAGCCGCTGGGGTTTTAAGCCGTTGAAAGTGAGTAGAGCGGTCCTACGTCGAGCTGAGCGGTTTTACACTTTGGTGGTTAAAAAGCATCAACCTAAGTGCTCTGGGGTATTAAGCGAGAAATATTAAGTCAGCTATGCGCTAGGTGAGGCGGTTCTGGTATCCTTCAGCGCGGCATTAAGGCATTCGCATTAGCCACCAGATTTGTCGTCAAGGAATATAGGGAAGTGAGGCGAGGATGTCAGCGCAAGAAGATGAATATGAACGGGTCGCAGGCCCGGTTGCGATTGAGTCACTGCTTGAGGGTTTGATAGAAAGCGGTGGCGTTTCGCTGTGCTTAAACGAGCCTGACACGCGACCAGAGCCAATTGTGCTGATGGAACAGCATGCAGGGGAAGCCCTAGTGATGGACCTTTCTTCGGTCGATCACCTGCTAGCTCGCTTGCAAAACGGCGAGACCTTCTTTTTGCGCGGTCAATCGCAAGGCAAGGTAGTGCGTACTCCGTCGCTTGAACTTACAGAAGTTCGCCATGCAGGTGGGCGCTACTTATGCAGCAGCGACTATCCGGCTTACCTCGATGTGTTACAGCGCCGGGAATCCTTTCGTGCTGAGCTGCGGATGGGAATGGAAGTGCCGGTCACGCTGTTTGGGCATGATGATTTGGCTGTCAAGGGGGAGCTTCGCGACTTATCTCAAGATGGCTGTCAGGTCGAGCTGCCTATGACCGCCAGCGGTATTCTTTCCCAGGCGGGTGCTCAGCCGCTAAAAATGGGGTTTAAGTTTCCTGATGGTACGTATTTTGAAGTCCAGGGCGAAGTACGCCACCGGAAAACCGATCCTGATCATCAGTTGCTAAGGATTGGCTTTCGCTTTACGGATTGCAGTTCTGAACAAGAGCGGCAAATTTGGTATTTCGTCTGTGAAATTGAGCGTGAGGCGTCGCGTTACAAGAAAGATAGTCAGGCAGGACGGCAACCATCGCCACTGTTTGAAGCGCCCAAAAAACGTGGCAACAGCGGTAATATTGGCCAGCGCGAGCTAAAACACTACGCTACGCCGATGGCGCGGCGTTTGGCCAAAGTGGCGGCGTATCTCGACTCTCAAATGCTGCTGTTGCAAAACGGCAGCGACGTAAATTCCCGTCAGCTTTCGCGTTACGCAGATAGGTTGCTCACGTTGCATGAAGAGGACCGTGAAGCTCTGTTGTTTGCAACCCGATGCATGACGCGCGAGCCGCTTCTCGTGCGTCATAGCCTCTCCGTTGCCGTGCATCTACTGGATTTGGTGGGCACCAATATTCCCCAGGATTTACGTAAGGCCATTGCAGCGAGCGCCATGGTGCATGATTTGGGTAAAGCGCTCGTGCCACAAGTGCTCTTTCAGGCGCCTAAGTTTGAAGGGACGCACCGTAGTGTGATGAGCGAGCATGTCGAATTGATTTTGTCGCGGCTAAACAATTGTCACTGGCTATCGGCGCGCATTGCCCAGGCCGTGATTGGTGGCATTAACGAGCGTATGGATGGAAGCGGCTACCCGAAAGGGCTAAGTGGCAATCAGCTGCATGAGTTGGCAAAAGCCAGCGCGATCGTAGACGTAATAGAAGCGATGCGCCGTGATCGAGCCGACCGGCCTGCACGCACCGCTCAGCAGATTTATCGCCACTTGCTTCGCCACCCACATCAGTTTGATCCGAGTTGGATGAAGCGTTATATCGAGCATTTTAAGGCTCTGCCCATTGGCTCTTTGGTGCGTTTTTCAAGTGAGCAATTGGCCTGGGTGCTACGCTTAGATGCTAAAGGCAATACCACCGAAGTGCAGATTGCTAAACAAGCTGAGCCCCCTTCCAATGAGAATTTAGGGGCGGTTGTCCGGGGTGATGTAGCCGAGCGACTGGGGCGGCCTGTTGGCGAAGTGGCGGTTTCTACCTAATGCCGACAGTAGTG
>JBNJFC010000049.1:0-4157 GCA_051746485.1 Pseudomonadota bacterium | reverse complement strand
CAATGAGAATTTAGGGGCGGTTGTCCGGGGTGATGTAGCCGAGCGACTGGGGCGGCCTGTTGGCGAAGTGGCGGTTTCTACCTAATGCCGACAGTAGTGCGAGGTTAAAAACCTAAGTTAGAAAAACAATGCAAAGATGAAAAACATAACGTTGCGTTAAAGTCACCGTAGTTGGCGCCGATATGAATAAGTATTAGCGATTTATTTCATGACAGGAGTTGGTATTTATGACTTACTCACGTGGCGCCAATGCCTACGGCCGAGGAGCCAATGCGTATGCTCGGGTAGGGGTCGAGAGCGGAGTGATGTCGGCGAACCCGCATCAGCTGATTATGATGCTGTTTGACGGTGCTCAGGCCTCCATTCGTGCGGCTCGCATTCATATGCAGGCAGGTAATGTCGGCGAGAAAGGCAAGTCGATCTCAAAGGCACTAGATATTATTAATAATGGCCTCGCTGTGGCGCTCGACCAAGAAAAAGGCGGTGAAATTGCTGAGCGTTTGGGCTCGCTTTATGATTACATCGCGCGGCTATTATTGACAGCTAACCTGCGCAATGACGAAGAAAGCCTAAACCAAGCAGAGCAACTGCTTGAAGATATCGCCTCGGCATGGCGAGAAATTGGCCAACAGCAAAGCGCATGAGGCATGCATGTCAGCGTCTAACTCTGCCCACGACCCGGTGACGCAGCAATCATTGCTCGACGCCTATGCCGCACTGCTCGATAGTGCGGCACAGATGCATGAGCTTGCGAATGCGGAAGAGTGGACAGCGCTTATCGAACAGCGTACCCACTACGTGATGCTGGTGGAAAAACTGAGGCAGCTTGATGGTGCTCTGACGCTTGATGAAAGGGCGCAGAAACGCAAAGCCGAGCTTTTGGAGGCGATTCTTGAGCACGATGTCGAAATTCGTCGCCAACTTGTTGCGCGCCGTGATGAGTTGGGCAAGCTGATAGGCGTCTCCCAGCGTCAGCGCAGTTTGCACCGCGCATATGCACCGCAACAAGGTGATTCCGAAGCATTTTATGCCCTTGGTGAGGCGGATGCGAAGAGGTCAACGTGAGCGGTATCACGCCGTTAATCGACACCTTAATGCACCAAGTGCTGGGCAAACGGGGGGATGGCTCGCCGCGTGTATTAAATGAGCCGGTACGCCCCGTCGACCCTGGTGAGGGGCTGCGTGCTGTTCGTAGCGACTCAAGTTTAGATGCACGCTCTTCTGATCCTCGCTTAACTGATCTGCGCCGTTTACCGCCACAACTGGATCTTCCTCGCCAAGGTGCTCGCGACGGACTATCTCCCCAAGGGCCAGGCTCAACCCAAACACATTTTAGCCCCGCCGCGCGCAGCATTGCCGATGTCCTGCTGCGCTTCCCAGCGCCCCCTTCCGTGTTACGGCCAGAAGCGCCGTTGATGTCGACAGCCGAACCCGCCTCGCCACAAACCCTTGCTACGCGGCTGGAGTCAAGTATCCGCGATAGCGGTCTGTTTTATGAATCACACCTGAAGCGTTGGTTTCAAGGCGAAGGGTCACGTCAACAGTTATTGCGCGAGCCGCAAATGCAGCCCGGTATACGGCCGTCGCCTTCCTTGGCGAATCTAGTGCTAGGAGGTGCTGGTGGCGCCGCAGCTGGCGCTGGGAACTCGGGGTGGGGAGCTATAAACAACCCTCTTGCGCCTAACGGGCCGCCGCTGTTGTTGCCGTCCCCCGTTCCTTTTGTGGTGCCTGAAAGGTCGGGTTTAAGCTTGATGTTACAGGGGCTTCAAGGTGGCCAGCTAGGACAGGGTGGCTCAAATAGTCCTGGCGGAAGTTCTTTGATTCAGCCTGGTAGTGTGTTGCTGCCGGCGACCAGCAGTGCTGAGGGGGCGGGGCGTGGCGCCATCGCCCCGGGTGGCACACCGCTAAATGCAGCCCCTGACGCCGCGCGAGGAGAGCTGGCCGGTGCGCGTGAGATGCTTGATATGGGTACGGCGCGGCAATCGCGAGATGTCGTACATGAGAGCTTGCAAAGCATGGTGCGTCAGCAGTTAGAGATGCTGGTGATGCCTACGATTCGCTGGGAAGGCGATGTATGGGCGGGAATCTTCATGGCGCTGGTGGTTACGCTCCCCGCTCGTGAAGAAGAGCAAGGAGGAGAAGAAAAAGGCGACCAGGAGGCGGATGGTTGGCGCTCCGAAATGCGCCTTGAAGTGCCTAATTTAGGCGAGTTGGGGGTGGTCTTATCGCTCTACCGTGGGGCGTTAAACGTTGATCTTACCACTGAGAGCGAGGCGGTTCACCAGCGTTTAGAGGAGGGCGTGCCTGCGCTTGAAAAGCGGCTATCTGCGCTGGATCTGCGTAAAGTGCAAGTGCGCGCGCGCCATATAACACAAGAGGGCACCGATGAACTCTCCGGGTGAGCGACGGCGCCAGGCGGTAGCGCTCGCGTATCAAAGCGATGACGGTGCTCCGCGTGTGATCGCCAAAGGTTATGGTGAGCTAGCGGAACGTATTATGGCGGAAGCGCAGCGCCAGGGAATCTATGTGCATGATGCACCGGAGCTGGTGGCGCTTTTGATGCAGCTTGATATAGATGAAGAAATTCCCGGCAGCCTTTACCAAGTCGTGGCGGAACTTTTGGTGTGGGTGTTTGAGCTTTCTGCCGAAGGAGTTAGCCCTCGCGACGCGCCTGAGTAGCCAATATCGCCATTGTATGCAACCATGAAGTAGGTAAACGTTCCCTATAAAGGGTGCATGCAGAAAGGGTGAACCATGGATCTACCGTGTCGTTTTCATAGGGCAGCATGAGCCAAACCAGCTTTCTCGACGAAATCCAAGAAATCAACTTAACCTACTTGCTTCTTGCCCAGCGCTTGCTGGGAGAAGATCGCGAGGCAGGGATGTTTCGTCTCAAAATCGACGCCGAGATGGCGGATCTTCTCATGGCGCTCAATGCGCGACAGCTTACTCAGTTAGCGCGCACTAACCAGCTTCTGTGCCGACTGACGTCCGTGAGCGCCGAGCAGCTCCACCAAGTGACCCAAAATCCGCGCGACCAGGGGTTGGCTGGGCTTCACACCTCGCTGCTGCTAGCTGGTGAACCCCCCGAGTCTCTAAAACGTCCGCAGGCATCTTCTTCAAAGACACCCGACTCAGGTGAGGAAAGTCAGTGAGTCAAAAGAGCTTGGTGGATGAAATGCACCAAGTGCAGCTGGCCATTGAGTTAATTGAGCTAGGTGCACGGCTGCAGGTGCTAGAGACGGAAACAGAATTAAGCCGTACGCGCTTAATTAAGCTCTATAAAGAGGTGCGTGGCATGTCGCCGCCGAAAGGCATGCTGCCCTTTTCGGCCGACTGGTTTATCACTTGGCTCCCGAATATTCACTCGTCGCTTTTTTACAATACCTATATCAGCTTGATGCAAAATGAGGATTGCGAACGCATTGATGCGTTTGTGAAAGCCTATCGCTTATATGACGAGCAAATCTCCTTAGAGAATGTCGAGCCCGCCTTGGGGCTGACGCGCGCCTGGACGCTCGTGCGCTTTTTTGAGAGCGACCTGTTGCAGCTGAATAGCTGTACCCGTTGTGGGGGGCGTTTTGTTGCGCATGCGCATAGCCCCGCACAAGATTACGTGTGCGGTATTTGTCAGCCACCATCGCGAGCGGGAAAAACGCGCAAAGCTTCCGCTAAAAAAACATCAAACTAGTCGCCTAACGTTTGCATTGCTATTGAACCCTCCGACGATTCATTCACAGAATAGAATCGCGGATTCCCATCACTCTCACGCGCTTTGTGACCAAAGCGTGGAGAGCGTGACCGGGGTTCGCGGTGTGTGAGTCGACTTCTGCGATCTCACACGGGCGGTAGCCTTGCGGCCACGCCCTTGAAAAACAACATGGCCGCGGGCGGCGATGTTATAAGCGGCATTCAGGTCGGCGTGATAGCGCTTGCCACTGTTAAATTCGCAACGGCTGTAATTGTCTTCATCGCGCTTTACCGGCCCTGACCCATCGAAGGCCTAGCGTGACGTACCACGAGCATAGACCGTCACGAAGCGCAGGCCAACTTCGACAGCTTTGCTTTCGATGCGCGTCACGAGTTGGCGATGAAACCAGCGGTGAAACCGCGCCTTCATCGGCGTGCGCTTTTTGCCCGCTTTAGGGCGCCAGCCT
>JBNJFC010000048.1:0-11929 GCA_051746485.1 Pseudomonadota bacterium | reverse complement strand
GGCGCGGCACAGGCGGTGGCGTAACCCAGTCGCTCTGCGAGCGACGCGCTATCCCTCCCGGAGCTAAAGCAGCCGGGTTTCCCGCGCAAACAGATGAAAAATGTCGCAGAGGATTTCCTTAAGCTCTTGATCATCAACGCTAGGTTTCGAGTCATGGTTTTCACTTCCCTTCCGTATCGCCACGAGCGTGACCAGGACTTTGTTGCATCACGAGTTCAGACGCTGCGTGACATCTACAATCGGGCACTGCCGCACAGTGAAGGGATGCTTTTGGTTCATATGCGGGGCAGCCAGCCTCGGTCGCGGCAAGTGCAGGCCAATGTCGATGCAAATTCTATTCGTGGTTTCGTCTTTGGCTGTGAACGTGGAAGCATTCGTGAAATCGCCGCCTAACTAAGGCGTTAGCAGGATGCCAATAGGCACACACTCTGCTAGACTCGACCAATGAAGCAAATTAACTGGAATGCTGAAAAGAACCAGCAATTGATGAGCGAGCGCGGAGTTTCCTTCGAAGATGTTCTGTTTGCTCTTCAGTCTGGTGGTTTACTTGATGATGGACCTCACCCCAACAGGGACAAGTATCCGAATCAACGCCTGCTTGTGGTTCGGATTGACGATTACGCCTGGCTGGTGCCGTACGTCGAGAATGATAGAGAGATCTTTCTCAAAACGGTCATCCCCAGTCGCAAGGCCACCAAGACATTTCTAGGGGGGTAACATGACCAAGACCAAATTAGATCCCGAAGAGCAAGAGCTGCTGGAGGCATACGAATCCGGAGAGTTCGAGTCAGATCTGGATGCTGATCGTCGGGAGTATCTGACGAAGGCAGCGGAAGAAACGTTTAAGAAAGACAAGCGGATAAATATACGCATCTCCAGTCGCGACCTGGAGGCACTTCAACGTCGGGCGTTGGAAGAGGGGCTTCCTTACCAGTCCCTGGTTTCTAGTGTCCTACATAAGTATGTCTCCGGCGGCCTCAAGGACGTCTCTGCTAACAAGTCAGGCCAGCGGACGCGCTAAAGCGCGCCGCTGCCTTCTGCGTTAAGCATTTGGAGCAGGCCTGAATGCGTTACTGAATGCAATTATGATGTGCACAAGGGCTTTTCATCCCCCAAATATCTGCTGCAAATCGGGTACGTTCTCTTCCTCTTCGACCATGGATAGCGAGGCTTCAATAGTTTTTAGGTGGCGGCTCATAAAGGCTTTGGCGCGTTCGCCGTTGCCGGTTTCGAGATAGCCGATCAGGTCATCGTGGTCGTGGGATTCGCAGCCCAAGTGGCCGCGATGGCCGTAGACGGCGAGTATCAGCGATGAGCGCGAACACAGCCGCTCGACAAACTCTGCCAGAGCAGCGTTGCCTGATAACTGCGCCAAGCGCACGTGAAAGTCGGCCGATAGCCGAATAGCCACGCTCTGCTGGCCGCTGCGCAACGCCTGGCGCTCCTGGCGAGCCATATCGCGCAGCTCTGCCGCTTCTTTTTTGCCCATACGCCGTGCCACATCGGGCATTAATCCGCACTCAATTAACTGGCGGGCGTCGAAAACGTCCTTGGCTTCGTCCGCCGTGGGGCGCGTCACGCTGGCACCACGCCGTGGGGTTAACGTGACGAGCTGCTCTATCGCCAAGCGCTGCAGGATTTTACGAATACCGGTGCGGCTGACGTTGAACACCTCGGCCAGGGCATCTTCGCGCAACCGCGCGCCGGGCTTTAAGCGCTGCTCGATAATGGCGTCGCTCAACGCTTTATAAATCGACTCGTGTCGCGCTTCGCCTTTTTTTTTCACCAACTTTGGTGCTCCCTGCGCATCGCTCATGGTGGCTCCTTTTATTCCTCCCAGGCCGCTATGATATCGCGCTCCTCAACGGTCATGTTAGTGATGTTGCCCAGTGGCATATAGTGGTTGCCCACGACCTGCTGGATGATCTCGCGCTGCTGCTCGATCTCTTCCCACTTCTCAAAGGCGTAACCCGCCGGGGGCGCGTTGAACCCGGCGTGTTCGGGGTCGCGGGCGTGACACTGCACGCAATGCTGCTCGATGATCGCGCTCACCTGCTCACGACCGGGTGATCCCGCCTCCGCCGAGTCAGTGCCAGAAGCGCTAGGCGCGCCGACCCAAAACGCCAGCAAAATCAACGCCGCCCCGGCCACTAGATACCCCGGCTTATGGTGGCCTGCGTGCATGAGCACGAAGAACTGGCGAATCACCGCGCCGGCGAAGATGAGCAGCGCCATGACCACCCACGCAAGCTCGTGGGAATACAGAAACGAGTAGTGGTTGCTGATCATCAACAGCACCACCGGCAGCGTGAAGTAGGTATTATGCACCGAGCGCTGCTTACCGCGCTTGCCATCCAACGGGTTGGGCGCCTCGCCCGCCTTCATGGCTTTCACCATGCGTCGCTGACCGGGGATAATCCAAAAGAACACATTGGCCGACATGGCCGTGGCCATCACCGCGCCGGTAAGCAGAAACGCCGCGCGCCCGGTAAACAACTGGGTACTCAGGTACGCCACTATGACCATCATCACCGCCACGGCAAGGCTTAGCAGGCCATCACGTTCCATATTGGGGCTGATGCGCTTACACAGCTCGTTATAAACCACCCAGCCGCCAAGCAGAAACGCCAGCGCCAACAGGTTGGCCTGCCAGCCGCTAAGGTCCGCCGCCCACGCCCAGGGGCTATTGGCATTCACCAGGTAAAATTCCGGGCTTGCCATGTACAGCACCACGAACAGGGCAAAACCGGTTAGCCAAGTGGTGTAGGCTTTCCAGAACGACCAATGCAAATCATTGGGCAGCTTAGCGGGCGCAGTGGTGTATTTCTGGTTGTGGTAAAAACCGCCGCCGTGAACGGCCCACATCTCACCGGACACGCCTTTTTCGTGATCTTCCGCGGCTTTAGGTTTCCGCAAGCTGTTATCCAGCATCACAAAATAGATCGACTCGCCGATCCAGGCAATGGCCGCGATGACATGCAGCCAGCGCAGCAGCAAATTGACGACATCAACGATATAGCCGTACATGGCGCTCTCCCTTTACTACGCGGCGTTAGCTGCCGCGGTACGTGGTGTAGCCGTAAGGCGAGAGCAGAAGCGGCACATGGTAGTGCTGGCTGGCATCGGCAACGCCAAAGCGCAACGGGATGACATCCAGAAAAAGTGGCTCGGAAGCGCTCTCTTGATGGCGGCGCAGGTAGTCACCGGCGTGAAACACCAGCTCGTATTCGCCCACGGCAAACGCCTCGCCTTCCAGCAGCGGTGCGTCGCAGCGGCCGTCGTCATTGGTGGTCACGGTGGCGAGGTGTTCGCGTTGCGTACCTGACAGGCGATACACATCGATGATGATGCCTTGCCCGGGGCGGCCATTCGCCGTATCCAACACGTGAGTGGTTAAGTATCCCATTTTGACTCCTTTTTAGCGTCGGCGGTGAGGTAGAAGGCGACCCGCTGAACGTTATTGATGAGTTTAGAGTACCTTCGGTCGATTTTATTGTATACAGTATCGAAAGCAAAACCCACACAATGCGGGAGATACCATGCCGACACATACCCCTCACTCCATTCTTGAACCCCGCCCTAGCGCGCTCGATTTGGATGCCTTTGTGGCGCAGTACGGCGATATTTACGAGCACTCCCCCTGGGTGGCCGAAGCCGCTTGGAGACAAGGCCTAACGCCCGAGCACGACTCCCCTGACGCCCTCGCCGAGCTAATGGGTGAAAAGCTGCAACAAGCCAGCAGCGACGAGCAGATTGCGGTGATTCGCGCCCACCCGGATTTGGCCGGCAAAGCGGCCCTGGCGGGAAAGCTCACCTCTGACTCTAGCCGTGAGCAAGCCGGCGCCGGGCTGGATCAATGCACGCCTGACGAGTTCGCGCGCTTTGAACGCCTTAACAGTACGTACAAAGAGAAATTTGGCTTTCCGTTTATCATCGCCGTGAAAGGCTTGGACCGCCACGATATTTTGAACGCCTTTGAAGCCCGCATCGATAACGACTTAGCCACCGAGCGACGCACGGCGATAGAACAAATTATTCGTATCGGAAAGCTGCGCCTGCGCGACCGGGCTATGCGTTAGCCGCGTGTAGCACTACCGGGCGAACGTCGCGCCACGTGATATCTTCCACCAAAGTGGTGATTGAAATTTATTTCTGTATACAATCTTATGTGGGAATGGATGCAATAAATCACCCTTGAAAGGCTAACAACGAACACAAAAAGGCTCGCTATGTCGTCTCATCCCCCAGACCAACCCGCTCGCCCGTCACGTACGATTAACCAAAACCCCGACGCGATGCCGCCGCTCTCCAAGGCGATCCCGTTAGGGTTGCAGCACATTATGGCCATGTTTGCGGGTAACGTGACGCCTCCCATCATCATTGCTGGCGTCATTGGCGCTGGCACGGGTGAGCAGATTTTCCTCATTCAGGTGGCGCTGTTTGTCGCGGGTATTGCGACGCTGGTTCAAACCATTGGTATGGGACCTGTTGGCGCGCGCCTGCCCATTGTCCAGGGCACCAGCTTTGGTTTTCTGCCGGTGGCACTACCGCTGGCGGGGTCTTTTGGCCTGGCGGCAGTACTCGGCGCGTCGTTCATTGCGGGCTTGTTGCAGGTCGTTTTGGGCACGTTTCTGAAAAAAATTCGCCACTGGTTTTCGCCTATTGTGACGGGGATCGTGGTGCTGCTGATCGGCATCACGCTGATGCCGGTGGGGATTAACTATGCCGCAGGTGGCGTCGGCGCCGATGACTTTGCCTCACCGACGAATCTGGGGTTAGCCCTTTTTGTGCTGGTGGTCACGATCCTTGTGCACCAATTCGGGCGCGGCTTTTTAAAAGCGTCGTCCATACTCATCGGGTTAGTCAGTGGTTACCTCGTTGCTATTGCACTGGGCATGGTCGACTTCTCTAGCGTCACCGACGCAGCCTGGTTCGCTTTTCCCAAGCCGTTGCAGTACGGCATGGAGTTTCATCTGACCGCGATCATCGGCATGACGCTGATAATGTTTGTCGTCGGCCTGGAAACCATCGGCAATATTTCGGCGATCACGATGGGCGGCGCGGGGCGACACGCCAAGGATCGCGAGCTATCCGGTGGTGTCATGGCGGATGGCGTCGCCACCTCGTTTGCCGCCCTGTTCAACACCCTGCCCAATACCGCCTACGCGCAAAATGTTGGGCTCATTACCCTAACGGGAGTCGTCAGCCGCCACGTGGTCACCATTGGTGGCATCTTGTTGATCTGCATGGGACTATTTCCCAAGCTAGGCGGGTTAGTCGCCGCCATGCCACCGGCCGTGCTGGGCGGCGCAGGAGTGGTCATGTTTGGCATGATTGCGTCGGCGGGCTTGAAGATCATTCAGGAGTGCGAGCTGGACCAACGCGCCATGCTGATTATTGCCGTCGCCATGAGCCTGGGCATTGGCCTGCCCGCGGTCGAGGCGATTGCCGAGACGATGCCCGGCCAGGTGGGCTTGCTGTTGAAGTCGGGTCTGGTGCCGGCGGCCTTGACCGCGCTTCTGCTTGATGCGGTACTGCCGGGCAAACCCAACCGCCGCGAACGGCTGGCGCAAGCGCAAGAACACGAGTAAAGAACCAGAGTAAAGGCCACCCTGGCGGCGAGAGACATTCACCGCCAGGGGTTTAAACGCTCACTATCCCTCATTACGCCGATGCTGGCAGCGGCCATTGGCCCAGGTCTCAAAAATGGCGCGGTCGTCGCCGAGCATCATCAAGGCGAAAAGCCGCTCGGCAAGCGTCTCACAGCGCGCGGTACGCCGAGCGAGCAGCGGTGTTGCGCTAGTGTCCAGCACGACAAAATCTGCCTCCATCCCCTCGGCCAATCGGCCAATATTACCCTCTAGCGAGAGCGCCTTGGCATTGCCCAGCGTCAGCGCATAAAAGCCCTGCCAAGCGGTCAGCGCCTCGCCGCGCAGCTGCCCGACCTGGTAGGCGGCTTTAAGCGTTGCCAGCCCGGAAAGATCGGTGCCAGCGCCGATATCGCTGGCCACACTGACGGCAAGCCCGGCCTCGCGGGCAGCACGGCGGTCAAACAGACCACTCCCCAAAAACATATTGGAGCTAGGACAAAACGCGATATTGGCGCCACGCTCAGCGAGGCGAGTACGCATGTTGTCGTCCAGATGGATGCCGTGGGCAAAGGTGCTGCGCGGCCCGACCAATCCCGATTGCTCGTAGACGTGCAGGTAGTCTTGGCTCTCCGGGAACAGCTCGGCGACCCAGGCGATCTCGCCGGTATTCTCGGCCAGGTGCGTCTGCAGCCACAGGCTCGGGTCGCTGCGCAAAAGCCCACCGGCAGCGTCGAGCTGCGCGCGGGTGGAGGTCGGGGCAAAACGCGGCGTAACGCTATAACCCAAGCGCCCTTTGCCGTGCCAGTCAGCGATCAGCCGCTCGCTATCGCGAATGCCGCCGAGAGTATCATCGGTGAGAGCCTCAGGTGCGTGGCGATCCATCAACACCTTGCCCGCGAGCATGCGCAGCTCGCGGCGCTGACTGGCGGCAAAGAAGGCATCAATTGACCCCGGATGGCTGGAACCAAACACTTGCGCCGAGGTAGTGCCCACGCGCAAAAGCTCTTCAAGAAACGCCTCGGCGATGGCATCGGCGTGCTCGCGCGCGGCAAAACGGCACTCTTCGGGGAAGGTGTAGTCGTTGAGCCAATCGAGCAGCTGGCGCCCAAACGAGGCCATGATGTCCAGCTGCACGTAATGCACGTGGCTATCAATAAAGCCGGGCATGATGAGTTTGCCGCGATGGTCGATGATCTCGATGCCTTCGGGCAGTTGCGGCGCAAGGCGAGCGTAATCATCCACGGCGCGAATGCGGCCATGTTCGATCCACAGCGCGCCATCGGCTAAATGGCGCACGCTGCCCGGCAGCGGCGTATCGCCATCGCCCGGGTCAGCATCAAAACTTAACAGTTCGGCGCGCAGCACAAAGGCGCCGTTGCGGGAAGCGGTGAAAGCGTCAGTAGCGGTCATGGTGTTAGGTGTCGTCAGAATTAACAGAAGGGGTGGAAAACAACGGCCGCAGCACGTCGGTGGTCAAGCCGCGCTGCTCGCCGCGTGCCGGGTGTGCCGCCAGCGGCAACAGCTCGGCAAGGGTGGCCAGCGCGATGGCGTAGGGTGTTTTGTCGCCGCCCTTGGTTTTATCACCACTTGGGCCACTTGCCATGCCAATGGGGCAGCGCACCTTGGCCAGCGCTGGCTCGTCGTGGCCTTCGCGGATGAGCCAGCCGCGAAAGCTCGCCCATTTGCTTTGCGAGCCAATCAAACCGATGGAGGCACCATCGCCGCGCGCGAGCAACGCGCTGATCAGGGCGCGATCCTCGCTGTGGTCATGGGTCATCACCAGCGCATGCGCCCCGGCCGGCAGTGCAGCAACGGCGTTTTCCGCATCAAGGGTTGGGTGGCAGCTTAAGCGCGGCTGCTCGAAGGCCCAGGCGGGAAAAGCCGTCTCGCGGCTGTCGAACCACTGAATGCGCCAGCCCAGCGGCGCGGCAAGCTGCACGATTTCGCGCCCCACGTGGCCAGCGCCAAAGAGCGCCAGCGTTGTGGCGCTACCCGGAAAGACCTCAATCAATACGTTCACAAAGCCACCGCAGCACTGGCCGCTGCGCCCGCCGAGCGAAAACGCCTCCAGCGACATCCCCGCCTCGCCCGCGGCGAGCTTTTCGCGCGCGGCAGCGATGGTCTGCCACTCAAAGGTGCCGCCGCCGAGGGTGTCGAACACGGCATCCTCAGTGATCACCATGCGCGCGCCCGGCTCCCGGGGCGTGGAACCGGCGCTGGTCACTTGGGTGGCGAGCACATGGGGCAAGCCTTCGCGCTGTAACCGGTGGAGCGCGGCGTGCCAAGTCTCGGCGGCGTTCACGGCGCCTCCTGGGGGTGACGCAGCGCCTCGGCGGCCATCAGCACGCGTTCGGGGGTGGCCGGGGTGTCCAGACGCGGTGATTCGCGGTAATCGGCGAGGCTTGCCAGCGCATCGCGCAGCGCCGACCACACCGAGATCGCCAGCATAAAGGGCGGCTCGCCCACGGCTTTGGAGCGGTAGATACTCGCCATCGAGTTCGGGTGGCCCTCCATTAACGCCACGTTAAACACCGGCGGCAGATCGCCAAAGGTGGGGATTTTGTAGGTCGCAGGCCCGGTGGAAAGCAACTGCCCGGCGTCGTTCCACTTGAGCTCCTCGCTGGTCAGCCAACCCATGCCCTGGATAAAACCGCCCTCGACCTGACCGATATCGATCGCCGGGTTCAACGAATCTCCCACGTCGTGGAGGATATCCACCCGCGTGACTTGGTACTCACCGCTTAAAGTATCGACACTAACTTCCGAAACCGCGGCGCCAAAGGCGTAATAGTAGAAGGGGTTACCCTGACCGGCAGTCCGGTCGTAATGAATCAGCGGTGTGGCGTAGAAGCCCTTTTCCGAGAGCGACACGCGGCCGAAATAGGCCGCCTGAACCAGCTCGCCCCAGGGGATGCGCTGCTCGCTCTCGCCATACCCGGCGATGAGATAGCCATCTTCGAGGCGCATATCATCGGTATCCGCGCCGTAATGCTCGGCGGCGAAATCAAACAGGCGCGCTTTAAGCTTCACGCTGGCATCGCGCGCCGCCTGGCCGTTAAGGTCCGCCCCACTGGAGGCGGCGGTCGGCGAGGTATTGGGTACCTTATCGGTGCGTGTTGCGCTGATACGCACCGCGCTGAGGTCAAGGCCCAGCTCGCGGGCAACCACCTGGGTGATTTTGGTGTGCAGGCCCTGGCCCATTTCGGTGCCGCCGTGGTTGATCATCACGCTGCCGTCGGTGTAGACGTGCAACAGCGCCCCGGCCTGATTGAGGTGCTTGGCGGTGAACGAGATACCGAACTTCACCGGCGTCAGCGCCAGGCCCTTTTTGATCACGCCGCTTTGCGCGTTGAAAGCGGCGATTTCCTCGCGGCGCGCCCAGTAGTCGCTACTCGCTTCCAGCTGCTCGACCAGCGTATGCAGCAAATCGGTCTGGTCCACCGGCTGGCCATAGTGGGTGATATTGCGCTGGCTGATACCGTGGCGCGCCGACGAGTGATCTTTGCGATAGAGATTGCGCTTGCGCACTGTGAGTGGGTCTTCGCCCAGGCGCCGGGCGATGTCGTCCAGCGCCGCTTCGATCACCATCATGCCTTGCGGGCCGCCAAAGCCGCGAAAAGCGGTATTCGAGGCGGTATGGGTGCGCGCCCGGTGGCCGGTGACCCGCGCCGCGCCCAACGAGTAGGCGTTGTCGCTGTGGAACATGGCGCGGTCGACGATGGCGTCGGAGAGATCCGGCGAGTAGCCGCAATCGCCAATCACGGTGAGCTCGCCGCCCTGAATCACGCCGGTGTCATCCACACCCAGCCGGTAGCGATTATGGAACGGGTGGCGCTTGCCGGTCGCGCGCATGTCCTCGCTACGCGGCAGGCGCACGCGCGCGGCACGCCCGGTGCGACGGCAGAACAGCGCGGCAATGCACGCCCAGGGCGAGGCTTGGGTCTCCTTACCGCCAAAGCCGCCACCCATGCGGCGCACTTCCACGGTCACCGCGTGCAGGGCAATCCCTAGCACCTCGGCGACCAGCTTCTGCGTTTCGCTGGGGTGTTGGTTCGAGGTGTGAACCACCACGCCCTCGTCTTCGGTGGGCGTCACCAAGCAAGCCTGGCCTTCCAGGTAAAAGTGCTCCTGGCCGCCGACAAACTGCTCGCCTTCGATCACGTGCGCGGCCTCCGCCAGCGCCTGCTCCCAGTCGCCGCGCTGCTGCACGTGGGTGGGACGCACGAACTCGCCGCGCTCGGCGGCGGCCACCGGGTCGAGGCTTGGCGGCTGCGCCTCCAGCGTCAGCAGATCGGCGTCGAAGGCGGCCTTAACGGCCTCGCGCGCGGCGCGGTAGCTCTCGGCGGCCACGGCAAACAGCACTTGCCCGGCGTAGCTAATCTCTTCCTCGACAAAAATCGGGTCGCCGGGAAACACCGGGCCGATATCCGTGTGCCCCGGCACGTCGTTCACGCCGACGGCATCGACCACGCCGGGCAGCGCCCGAATACGGGCCAAGTCGAGGTGGGTCAAACGCCCGTGAGCGACCTTTGAAAGCCCCAGCGCAATATGCAGTGTATCGGCGGGCGCCTTGAGATCATCGATATAAGCGGCGCGGCCGGTAACGTGCTTGACCGCACTTTCGTGCGCCTGAGCATGCTGTTGCGAAGGGGAATGAGCATGGCGTAGCGGCGCGTTATGGACGGTATCACGCGCCAGTGGACCATCGCCCTTGATGCGCCCCTTCTGCTCTTCGCGGGCGGCGGCGGAGTCGGCGCTCACATCGGGGCCGAGCTCTTGGTTAAGCTTAGTGAGCGTACGCATTGAGCATTACCTCCTCGGCTGAGTCGGAAGCGGTCACCACGCGGCGCAGCCGTTCTAACAAATTGGCGGCGGCTAACTGGCGATAGTCAGCGCTGCCGCGTACATCGCTCATGGGCGAAAATTCATCGGCTAGCGCGGCATGGGCCGCCGCAAAAGCGTCCGCCGTAGGCGGCTGGCCTTCCAGCGCCGCCTCGGCGTCGTATGCGCGTTTTGGCGTGGCCGCCATGCCGCCGAACGCGAGCCGCACCTCACGCAGCACGCCCTCCTCCAGGCGCCAGTGAAACGCCCCCAGCAGCGCGGAAATATCGTCTTCCCGGCGTTTGGAAATCTTCCACACTTTGAGATTTTGCTCAGGCGCTGGATGAGGCAAAAAGATGGCGCGAATGACTTCGTCATCGCGCAGTGCGGTTTTTTTATAATCGAGGAAGAATTCGTCTAACGCCAGCTCGCGCTCGCCCTCCGGGCCCGCCAGCAAAAGCCGCGCCTCTAGCGCGAGCAGCACCGGCGGGGTATCGCCAATCGGCGAAGCGTTAGCGACATTGCCCCCGAGCGTGCCACGATTGCGAATCTGCGCCGAGCCCAGGCGGTGCAATAAGTGCGCAAAGGTGGGGTAGTGTTCGTCCAAAAGTGGCGTCAAACGGGTGTAAGTCACCGCCGCACCTATCCACCAGCCTTCGCGCCCATCGTCTAGGGTGGCGGTTTCGATACGCGAAAGCTCATTGACGCGGGTGACATCGATCACGCGGTCATAACGCGCCAGATTCTGGGTAACGTTTAGCCAGAGGTCCGTCCCGCCAGCGACCAAAGGCGCGTCTGGGAAGCGCACCCGCTCGGCGAGCAACGCGGCCAAGGTGGCCGGTTGGAGAAAGCGCTCGCTGGGTGGTGTAACATTCGTCTGCGCTGCGCTCGTCTGTTCCGTACTCGCGTGCTCCGGCGCCTGGCGCCACCATGCATGACGCGGCGCCGGGTGCTCGCTCATGGTCAAGGCGGCGTCGCGGATCGGCCGGTAGCCGGTGCAGCGGCACAGATTGCCGCCAAGTGCGGCTTCTAAACGCTCGGGGGTTAGCGGCGCGGGGGTCGCGGTTTGCGCCTCGTGCAGGGTGAACAGCGACATCACGATGCCAGGCGTGCAGAAGCCGCACTGGCTACCGTGGCAAGTCACCATCGCCGCCTGTGCCGGGTGTAGAATTTCGCCATCGGCCAGCCCTTCGACCGTTATCAGTTGGCGGCCTTGCAGCTGATGGGCGGGCACGATGCAGGCGTTTGCACTATGGTAGTGCATTTGCCCGGCGGCATCGGCTTCACCGATGGCGACGGTACAGGCGCCGCAGTCGCCAGAGGCGCAGCCCTCTTTGGTCCCCGTCTGCCCGAGCGTGTCGCGCAAGAGTTCGAGTACGCTGGTATCGGGCGTGGTTGTCACGCGATGTGACCGTCCGTTAAGTAGGAAGTTGATCATGGCATTAACTCACATGTTGACCAAATGGTCAGGAATATACCCAAGCATGGGTCAGTCCGCATTGCAATGCAAGTCTCGG
>JBNJFC010000047.1:0-12033 GCA_051746485.1 Pseudomonadota bacterium | reverse complement strand
CTCCGAGCCGGTAAGGGCGTTGTGGACACGCCCATGACCATCACGCACATCGATGCGCGGTTGTCATTAGAAGCTTGCCAACGCGCAAGCGAAACCACGTCTAACGGCGCAGCCGCTTAGGCGTGGTAGTTCATCCCACGAGGATCACCTCGGCCATCGCAGTACGATTCACCCTGGCGACGCCCAATGGATGCATACCGGGCGCGGGATGATGCATTCCGAAATACCCCTTGCCGACGAAAGCGGCCTACTTGCCTTTCAGCTATGGCTTAACTTGCCTGCCAAATAGAAGATGAGTACGCCGACCTGCCGTGATGTTCGCCACGTCGAAATGCCCACGCTAACAACAGCTAGCGGCACCTTGGTTGCCTTAGGCGGCCATTGGCAGACATCCGCGGGAGAGCGCATTAGCGGTCCGCTCGATGCGCTCGCCGGACACGGCGGCGTGAGCCACCTTACGCTTGCCGCCAACGGAGAAATCGAACTGACACAAACCGCGACGACGCTATGCGCTTACGTCTTTCGCGGTGAACTCACCTGTGCAGGCGAAGCCGCTTGCGCGGGCGAGCTCATACGCTTCAGCGCCGGCGAGACCCTTACGCTTAAGACACACAACGGCGCCCAAGCACTTCTGCTAACCGGTGAGCCGCATCATGAGCCGATCGCCCACTACGGGCCTTTTGTCATGAATACACGACATGAACTAGATCAAGCATTACGCGATTACCGGGATGGCACGTTCACCCAGTCACCCGCTATACATTGATGTTTATGGCCGCTTAAAAAGATTTTTTTGTGGCCTTGAGTCAAGAATTGGGCAAGTTGTGTTAACAAACAGCGTTTGAAAATAATAATATGACGCAAAAGGGCGCCACCAGGGGCGTCACGAGCGTTTTGTGTATGCGCGTACAGTCTATGCACCTCTTGCTTCATGGGGTAAGGTTTCGCCACTACTACATTTTTAGTCATTTTTTATTCATTACTTTTGGCGGTCTATTCACCCATGTTGCGAATCCTTCATTCGCTGCCCCGCACGCACAAGTTATTGTTATTACCAGTGGCTACGATGGTCACGGTGCTGGGCACACAAAAATTAGTCACAACGTATCAAAGTCATAATGCATCAAACACGCCGGTTGAGAGCGTATATGTACCGCTTCCCAGCAACTCGTCTCCCGGTGTCCCTTCCTTACAGGAAGACCGCACGACCATGGCCAATGCGATTGGCAAAGCGTCCCGCGCATTAGATGCGACCCGCCACCATATTCCGCTTAGTAATCTACAAGCGATGGAAGTGATCGACCTTGATATGGTCGATAGCGCATCGGCGAGTACCGCAACTCACCCTGAAGTTTCTTCAAGCGCTCCCCAACCCACTACGCCTAATAATCGCATGATTGATGACGGTGTTTTGCATATCGCGGTGGTCGTGGGGACGCTAAGCAACGGCATGTTAGAAGCCGACACCGACACAAATATCGCCGATGCCACGTCATATGAAGATTACGGCATCGAGCTTTTTGATGATGTTTCCTACTTCGATTTAGAACTCGCGGCTGAGCAGCCCTACGTGCCTGAGTGGCAAACCCACCTCGTCGAATCTGGCGACACCTTCGCGGTGCTCGCACAAAACAAGCTTGGCTTGGGCTATAGCGAAGTTTTAACGCTACTCGACAAATTGCCCAACCCACGTCTTTTGACCCACTGGCGTGCCGGGCAGAGTTTTGACTACCAGCTTGACGAAGATGGCCACTTGCTTTCACTGCGTATGATGAAAAACACCCGTGAAGGGGTATTAGTCGAGCGTGGGGAAGACCAAGAAGCGCAATATGCCGTTACTCCCATTGAGCGCCAGGGTGAACCGGTTCAACGTCTATATGCGGGTAGCATCAGCGGTAGCTTTGCGCGCTCTGCTCAGGCCACGGGGTTAAATAGCGGCGCGGTGACGGAGCTCACACGCTTACTAGAGAAAAAGCTCGACTTTCGACGTGACAGTCGCCGTGACGACACGTTTCAAGTCCTGGTCGAGTCGGACATGATTGAAGGGGAAACACTCGACTCACGCGTTTTGGCTGTGCGCTACGAAGGCGAGCGCATGGATTTAACCGTCGTGCGTAATACCACCGACGATAAGTTCTATACCGCTGACGGTAAGAGCTTAGACCCCGCTTTTTCGCGTTACCCATTTGAAGGCCGCTATCGCTTAAGCTCTAACTTCAACCCCCGCCGCAAACATCCGGTCACGGGGCGGATTAGCCCGCATAATGGTACCGATTTCGCCATGCCGATTGGCTCCCCCATTACGGCCCCCGCAAACGGCCGTGTGGAACGCGTTGAAAACCACTATGCGGCGGGGCGCTATGTGGTGATTCGTCACGATAATGGTTATCGCACACGCTACCTGCACCTTTCAAAGCCGCTGGTTAGCCGCGGTCAGCGGGTAGAAATGGGTGATCGCATCGCCCTATCCGGCAACTCCGGGCGCAGTACCGGCCCCCACCTGCATTACGAAGTGCATGTGAATAGCGCCCCAGTTAACGCCATGAAGGTTGATCTCCCCGAAAACACGAGCCTAAGCGGCGATACGCTTATCGCTTTCCAGCGCCAGGCAGCCCCGATGCTGGCAGCACTAGAGAGCGGAGAAACAGGCACCGTCAACGTGGCGTCTTACGAACGCACCGCAGTGGAAAATCAGGACTAGTCAAAACCGGGTTTACCTAACAAGTTTACTTAAAACAATAAGCCGCTTAACGCCAGTATGTCGTTAAGCGGCTTATTTGCGTTTAGACGATTTTGCGTTAGGACAATTAGCTGTAACAGCGGGATTCGACACAAAAAACTAACGTTGGTTTAGCGCATTGAGCACGCGTTCATCACGCCGATAAATATCCTCTCGGAATGTGACATTTCCCTCGTCATCCGGCCAGGCGGTGACGTAATGCAGCGCCACCGGAATATGCTGTGGCAGATTGACGTTAATATCGCTGCGCGACGTATTGATCAACGCTTCCAGCCGATAGCGGCTGCCGGTGTCCTCCAGGAGCATTCGCGCTAATTGATGCACCCCTTCCACTCGCACACACCCTGAACTCAGCGCCCGCTGGTCACGCCCAAAAAGCCCTTGCGCGGGGGTATCGTGCAGATAAATCATTTCATTGTTCGGGAAGCGCACCACGACCCGCCCCAGCGGATTGGTAGCCCCCGGCGGCTGGCGCAGCATGATGTTACCCGGCGACTGCCAATCAATGTCACTGGCATTCAACACCTCACCGCTATAGTTAATCACGTTGATCCCGCGATCAGCCAAGTAAGCGGGGTTTTGCCGCAACTGTGGCAACATATCCTCCCGCATGATCGTAGGTGGAAGCGTCCAGGATGGGTTCACCGTGAGACGCGTAATCTGCGAATGAATAACCGGGGTTTCGCGCCGCGATGAGCCTACCACCACCCGCGATGACCAGCGCTCCCCATTTGGGCGCACATACGCCATACGATAGCCAGCGATATCGACCCATACATGTGGCTCGCGCGACAGCGTAGGCGCCATCCAACGGCCACGCTCAAGGTTGACGCGCAACTGCGCCACCCGCGTAGCAATGGAGGCATTCAGCGCTTCGCGGGTTTTGCTTCCCACCACGCCATCCGTATGAAGAAGATGGCGGCGCTGAAAGCGTTTTACTGCGTTTTCAAGTTCCCGGTCAAAGCGGCGCAGATCTCGCTGCTCAATATCCACACTCGGGTATGCTTTCGGGCTTCCTGAGAGAAGCCCTGCTTCTCCCCAATAGGTCAGCCGCTGACGCAGCGTCATCACATCAGCGTGGTGCTCGCCGGGTCGCAACGGCGCCTCACGCGAAGGAAAAAAGGGCGCACTATTTTGCGTGGCCAAACCACGATACGCAGACAATGCCTCACGTAGCGGTTGATAGTAAGGCAACGCAGGTCGCGCCTGAGCAAAGGCGTTCGCCATCTCATCACTGACAACGGCTTGGGCAATAGCTGCCACCGGTAATGCTTGCAAACGCGGTGGCGCGTCCCACCGCGGCGTTACCTTGCGCGGGTTCAGCTTACCGTTTTGCAGATGATCCAAGGCTTTTAACAGCGCGCGGGTGGCGGTGACATCAAACGCCACTTGAGCCGCCGCTCCTTGGGCTTGGCTGCGCTGATAGTCGGCTTTTAGCCGCTCGGCGCCATAATGAGACGGCGTGAGGCCGTCATCCTCTAATCCTTGAAGGGCCGCCACCAACGATTCGACCCGCGCGAGTTCCTGCCAGGCGAGCGCTTGATCCAGGTGCTGATAAAAACGCGTAACCGGTAAGCCTTCATCGGTTTGCGCCAGCGCAAGATCGTCACGCTCTTTTTGGCTCGACAGCTGCTCTTTCAGTGCCGCTTGTAGGCTTTGCTCCGGCGCTTGCTGTGCGTTTACCGGGGCCACAGCCGCAAGCATCAGTGCCAAACACGCCGCTAATGGCCATCCATGCCGCTCAAGCGTTGATTGTTGTCGCCGGTGAACCTCGTGCATCGCCCTCTCCTTGCGTTACGATAGCGGCATTGACGGTAACGATGCCGCGCCCTGTGGCTGCTTACCCTTTACTCTTCATCAGGATGACCTCTATGGTGCTTCGTTTGAAAGCGTCAGCATTACTGCTTACGTTGCCTCTCAGTTTAGTTACGTTACCACTTCATGCCGCGAATTTCTTTGCCAACGTTGCCGCCACACCGCCGTTACAGACCTCCCCCCTCCACCATCAGCTCAAGCAGCTTGCTCCCCAAGCCACCCCTGAGGCATTACGCATGGCGGCAGAAGCTCTCTCTTGCGCCGACCCAAATGCCGAGCGCCTTGCGGTGATCGATTACTCGCTGCCCTCTAGCGAGCAACGGATGTGGGTCTTTGACCTACACCAGCACAAGCTGCTCTTCGAAGAGTTGGTCTCCCACGGTCAGGGCTCTGGCGATGCGCTAGCCGAAGCCTTTTCCAATACGCCCGACAGCCACCAAACGAGCTTGGGGCTCTTTCGTACCATGAACAGCTACTATGGTCGCAACGGCTATTCCCTACGTTTGGATGGCCTAGAACCCCAGGTTAACGACCTTGCCTTTGAGCGTGCCATCGTGATTCATGGGGCCGATTACGTTAGCGAGGATTTTATTGACCAAACCGGCCGCTTGGGTCGCAGCTACGGCTGCCCGGCCGTCCGCGCTGACGTCACCTACCCGCTGATTAACAGCCTCAAAGAAGAGCAGTACGTGTTCGCTTATTATCCCGACCCCGAGTGGCTAGCGACATCGACGTTTTTAAACTGCGACACCGATACCCAGCTTGCAAAGCGCTAAAAAAACCGCCGCCTGGCTTGCCAGGCGGCGGTCATCGAACTTCTTAACGTTTTTTGGCAATGCACGTTTTCAGAAGTACTCGTTTTCGAAAAAGCGCTATAAGGGTTTTCCCTTAGAACTCTTCCCAATCGTCGTGATCAACCGTTGACTTAGCTGGCGTACGCGATGGCGACTGGCGCCTTGGCGCATTGCTCGCAGGCAAGGCACTGGATGGACGCTCCAACGCAGGTGCATTAGAGGACTCACCCAGCACGAAGGCATCCAGCAGATGCGATAAGTGCTCGGCCCCTTCACGCAGGCTCTGTGCGGCCGATGAGCTTTCTTGCACCATCGACGAGTTCTGCTGGGTCATTGAGTCCATTTCGGCCACGGCGGTGTTAATTTCACCAATGCCGGCGCTCTGCTCACGGGCACCCGCACTAATTTCGGCGATTACATCGGTTACTCGCGTCACACTTTCCATGATTTCCTGCATGGTAGAACCCGCTTCACGCACCAGCTCCGTGCCCTCACGCGTATTCTTCATCGAGCCGTCGATCAGCTCGCGGATTTCGCTTGCAGCCTCGCTCGAACGGCTCGCCAGTTTGCGCACTTCTTCCGCCACCACAGCAAACCCACGCCCGTGTTCGCCCGCGCGCGCCGCCTCAACGGAGGCATTGAGCGCCAGAATATTGGTCTGGAAGGCGATCGAATCGATCATGGTAATGATATCGCCAATTTGCGTGGCGGAATCATTAATCGTGCCCATGGTGCTTTCCACCCGCTCCATGGCGTCGCTGCCTCGGCGCGCAACGTCAACGGCACTTTGCGAGAGCTGTGAAGCTTGCTCGGCGGATTGCGTGGTGTGCTGAACCGTTGAGGTGATTTCCTCCATCGACGAAGAGGTCTGCTGCAAGTTGGACGCCGACTGCTCGGTACGTGTGGCCAGCTCATTGGTGCCGCTATCGATATCCAACGATGCCTGAAGGACCGAACGCGACGTGCGGTGAACGTCCTGAAGCGTAAGCTGCATACGTTCGACGAACGCGTTGAACTGACGAGCCAGATTCCCCACTTCATCGTTGGATTCGACGGCGAGACGCTGGGTCAAATCCGCTTCGCCGGTCGCCACCCCGTGCATCGCGGCCGCCGCACGGCGAACCGGGCGCAAGGCGCGGTGCACGAGGTAAGTCGCGACAAACCCCACACCGACCAGGATCAAAATCGTAACAATCGTTTTAATCACTAGACCGCTGCGGAACTCGGACCATGCCAAGGCCTCCACTTCGGCCAGTCCTTGATCAATATCGCTTAGGTAAATCCCCGTGCCGATCATCCAATCCCACTCAGGAATAGGGATCGCCATCGAGTGCTTGGCTTCGGTTTCGCCATTGGCCGGATTAATCCATTGATAGTCATAGAAGCTGTCGTTACGGTCGCGGGCGCGATCAATCAAATCATCCACAAAGGCATTGCCTTCGCTATCGGTTATACCTGACATGTTGGTACCAATGCGATCAGGCGCAGCAGCTAACGCAATCGCCGTACCGTCAAACTCAAAGGCAAACACATAGTTATCATTGCCAAAGCGGAAGTTTTGTAGAATTTCCTGAGCGCGCGCTTGTGCTTCGTCTTCGCTTAACGCGGGGTTATCGACCAAATGCGATACCGCATTGCGGGCCGACTCGACTAAGAAGCGCACGGTATTTTCCCGCTCTTTAACGAGCACCTCGCGCTGCTCATCGAGGGTTTCTTGAATCCGCTCGGCGGAGCTGCGCATTTCGAGCGCAAATAAAACCACCGCCAGCACCAGCATCGGGAAGAGCACCAAAAAGACCATTTTGGTCTGCAAACTAATGTTAAACCGGGATCCCTGTTGATCAGCCATTCTTGTTATACCACCTATATAAGCGTTGGAGAGCCTTGCCCATTACATCACCTGAGTGATGAGGACGCTGCAGTATGAGCCTTGTCGCTACCAAACGTTTGGCGCGCATGAAATTATTCGCGCAGCGACGATTACATACCAATCAGCAGGGATCAATGTAGCCCTTTGTCTAGGGTCAAACATTGGCGATTTTATTTCCCTCTCGGCTAAGTTCAATTGGCTTACGCAACACACCTTGCAATCCCCTAATGTCGGCCGCATATGGTCTTTAGCAAGCGTGCTAACATTTCACGTAACGACATATCCCTGTCCCATTGATAAGGTGCTGCATGAGTCAACTCGCCACCACGGCGCTGTCCGTTTTGGATCTCGCCCCGATCCGGCAAGGCGGCAGCGCCGCTGAAACTTTCGCTAATAGCGTCTCACTCGCCCAACTCACGGAAAAGCTGGGCTTCACGCGCTTTTGGCTGGCCGAACACCACAATATTGAAGGCATTGCCAGCGCCGCCACCTCGGTATTGATCGGCCACATTGCCGGCAACACCTCAACACTGCGCGTGGGCAGCGGCGGCATCATGCTGCCCAACCACGCCCCGCTGGTGATCGCCGAGCAGTTCGGCACCCTGGAAACCCTCTATCCCGGCCGAATCGATCTCGGTTTAGGGCGCGCACCCGGCTCTGATGGTTTGACCATGCGCGCTCTACGCCGCCGTCTTGAGAGCGGTACGGATGATTTCCCCGATCAGCTGGCGGAGCTGCGTCGTTACTTGGGCGCGCCTGAGCCTAATCAACGCGTCAAAGCGATTCCCGGGCAGGATACGCACGTGCCCATCTGGCTTTTGGGTTCCAGCGGTTATAGCGCCCAGCTCGCCGCGCAATTAGGCTTGCCGTTTGCCTTTGCCGCGCAGTTTGCCCCTGGTTATTTGTTTGAAGCGCTGCGCCTTTACCGCGACAACTTCCGCCCTTCCGAGCACTTAGAGCGCCCCTACGCGATGGTCGGATTGCCGGTCATGGCCGCAGAAAACGATGCCATGGCGCACTATCTAGCCACAACGGCACAGCAGAAGTTTCTGAATATGATCCGTGGCCAACGCACCCAATCGCTCCCCCCGGTCGAGCAGCTGGACTGGACACCGATGGAGCGCGCCCAAGTGGATCAGTTTCTTGGCGCGGCAGTCATCGGTGGGCCTGAAACCGTTAAAGCCGGGCTGGAAGAAATCCAAGCCCGCACTGGGGCGGACGAACTGATGATCAATAGCGACTTTTACGATCACGCCGACCGCCTGCGCAGCTATGAAATTGTCACGGAGGTGGCGCGGTGACGACAACGCCAACGGCAGATATCACCTTCCACCCCATGAGTGCGGAAGACTTCGCCGCTTTCTGGCCGACGTTTCAAGAGATTGTGACGTCGGCACAAACGTACGCTATCGACCCGGCGATTGGCTTTGATGACGCCTACCGCCTCTGGTGCCAAGCCCCGCTTGCGACCTGGGTGGCAAAAGATGCGAGCGGCACGCTGTTAGGCAGCTACTACCTGAAAGCCAATGCCGCAGGGCCAGGCGATCATATTTGCAACTGCGGCTACATGGTTGCACCTGCTGCACGCGGGCAAAGCGTGGCCCGCAAGATGTGCGAGCACTCACAAACCCAGGCGAAGGCAAGCGGTTTTCTCGCGATGCAGTTTAACGCCGTGGTGGCGACCAACACGGTGGCCGTGGCACTCTGGCAGCGCCTGGGGTTCCATATCGTCGGCACCGTGCCCAGCGCTTTTCGCCACCCGCAGCAAGGGCTGGTGGATACCCATGTCATGCACAAAGCGCTGATGCGCGAGGACACTATTTAAAACATTATTTTTGCCTTTCTTCACGCATGCACCGCGCCAGAATCGCTTCTGCGGCATCGCTACCCATCGCCTCTAGGTAGGCGATATTCCGCTCGGGAATTTGCTCGGTATCGCCGTACGCGGCAATGGCCTTCTCTAGGCTCGCCTCGCGCAGAAGATGCAGCATCGGGTAGGGCGAACGGTTGGTGTAGTTCGCCACGTCCTCCGGTTCAGCATCGGCAAAGCAATAATCCGGGTGGAAGGTCGCGAGCTGATAAATCCCTTCATACCCCTGCTCCACCAACAGCGACTCCGCAAGATCGACAAAATCCAGGTAGTGCTCAAAGTCGCGAAACAGCGTGGGGAAAACCAGTAGCGAGGTTTCGGCCTGCTCGTGCTCGTCGAGCCACGCCATCTCCGCCATTAGCTCCTCAAGTGCAACCGCCATCTTTTTCGAGCGCACGACCTCGATACGCACGCTGTCACGCTCGACTTCGCGCTGAGCAAACGGGCAAATGGTGTGGGCCACGATAAAATCGCGTACCCAATAAAGCGTTTGCGCTTTAACCGCGCCGTCTCTATCCGTCAAATTCTCACTCTCCACTAAATTCTCGCGATCAACCGAATTGTTGGCATTCGCCATGTTATCCCCGTGCTGCATGAAGGCCTCTTTCAGGTAAAAAATGTTCTATTAAAAAGTGTGCGCTTGAAAGCGGCCCCGCTCCCACCGGTATGAGCCTGGCAGTTAGCATTCAACTCGCGCATCATAGCGCTTTCTTTCTCGACTTCCTTTAGGCTCCCCCTCTTTTATGTCTCGTGCTGCTCCTTATCCACCATCGTCCAACCCGCTAAGCGGTTTTTTCGGCGTATTTCGCTATAGTCGCCGCGCGCTTTCGCTCGTGTGGCAAACGTCTCCCGCGATGATGCTGGGCTTAGCACTGTGTACCTTGGTGGCGGGCGTACTCCCCGCCGTGGCGACTTGGGTCGGTCAGTTGATCGTCGACGGCGTCGTCAGTGCTATGGAGACCTACCAGGCGGCAGACGAACCCAATCTATGGGTAACGATTACGCCGGTGCTCGGCTGGGTCGCGCTGGAGGGGGGCATCATCGCGTTCATTGCGCTGGCCCAGCGCGGCCTCTCGGCGCAGCAGTCCCTGCTGCGCGCGCTGCTGGGGCAGAAAGTCAACGTGATGATTCTGGAAAAGGCCGGCACGCTCTCGCTTGGCCAGTTTGAGGATTCCGAGCTATACGACAAGCTCACCCGCGCGCGCCGAGAAGCCTCCACGCGCCCGCTGGGGCTGGTAAACAAAACCTTTAGCTTGCTGCAAAACGCCATTTCGCTGACAAGCTTTGGCGTGCTCTTGGTGCAGTTTTCGCCCTGGGCGCTGTTGATTCTTATCGCGGGCGCGTTGCCCGTGTTTATCTCCGAAGCTAAGTTTTCCGGCGATGCGTTTCGGTTATTTCGTTGGCGCTCGCCGCAAACGCGCATGCAAATGTACCTGGAAACCGTGCTCGCCCGCGAAGACAGTATCAAAGAGGTGAAGCTATTCGGTTTGGAGCCACTCTTTTTACAGCGTTATCGGGACATTTTTACGCGCCTTTTTAGCGAGGAACGGCGCCTGACCCTACGCCGTGAAAGCTGGGGGTTTGCCCTGGGTCTGCTTGGCACGCTGACCTTCTATGGCGCCTACGGCTGGGTGGTGGTGGAAACCATCACCGGGTCGCTAACGTTGGGGCAGATGACCATGTATTTGATGGTGTTCAAGCAGGGGCAAGCCGCGCTTTCAGCAAGCCTTACCGCCATCAGCGGCATGTACGAAGATAATCTTTATCTCTCCAATTTATACGAATACCTTGAACAGCCCACCGACGTAGAGCTAGGCACGTTAACGCAGGGCGAAGTCCTCGGCGATGGCCTACGCTTTGAACGCGTAAGTTTCGCCTACCCCGGCGGCCAAGCGGTTTTGCACGATATCTCCTTGCATCTCAAACCAGGGCAAAGCCTCGCCCTAGTGGGGGAAAACGGCTCGGGCAAAACCACACTGATCAAGCTTTTGACCCGCCTTTACCACCCCACCCAAGGGCGTATTTTGCTGGACGGCAGTGACCTACGCGACTGGGACGCCACGGCGCTACGTGAGCGGATTGGGGTGATTTTTCAAGACTTTGTACGCTACCAGCTGCAAGTGGGTGAAAACCTTGGGGTGGGCGATACGCACGCCTTTGACGATGAACAGCGCTGGCAGCGCGCCGCCCACCACGGCATGGCCGATGGCTTTATCGACCACATGACAAGTGGTTATCGCACCCAGCTGGGGCGCTGGTTCAAAAACGGGCAGGAGCTTTCCGGTGGCCAGTGGCAGAAAATCGCCCTCTCACGGGCCTACATGCGCGAAAACGCCGATATCCTGGTGCTGGATGAGCCCACTGCCGCCATGGACGCCGCCGCCGAAGCAGAAGTCTTTGCCCGCTTTCGCGAACATAGCCGCGACAAAATGACCATATTGATCTCTCACCGTTTCTCAACGGTAAGAAGCGCCGAGCATATTGTGGTAATTGATCAAGGGCGAATCATCGAGCACGGCACGCACGAGGCGCTGTTAGCGCAAAACGGCCGCTACGCCACGCTTTTTCGTTTGCAAGCCAAAGGCTATCAGTAAAACTATCTAAAAAAACTATCTACAAAACGATCAGCAAAAAAAGCTTTACCATTAATACTTGGCAATGGTGCATAGGTGTTGACAGTTGTGCACAGTGGTAGAGTCAGGTATAGCTGACCGGATATTCATTAGCAGAACACCAATAACCGCAACAAGGGAGATCCAACGTGAAAATTGGTGCACCTAAAGAGCTCGCCAAGGGTGAAGCGCGTGTCGCGCTAACCCCGGAAAGCGCGCTCCAACTGCAAAAACTAGGGCACGACTGCTTTATCGAAGCCGGTGCCGGGACGCTTGCTGGCTTTGATGATCAGGCGTATCGCGATGCCGGTGTAAGCGTCGTGGAAGGCGCC
>JBNJFC010000046.1:0-12218 GCA_051746485.1 Pseudomonadota bacterium | reverse complement strand
ACGCTCGAGCATTACGGTGTCGACGAGGACGGCGGGCGTGTTCACGATCTACTAGGGACGCGCTGCGACCCCTACGTGAACCATTTGCTGACCGGTGAGGATTTCGACTTCCACTGCCACTCCAACCTGACCCGGGCCGTGGCACCGTTCGGTCTCACCGAATTCGATATCCACGATGTGCTCAACGTCTTCCAGTGCACCGGCCTGAACGAACAGGACCAGTACTTCATGAAAGCCTGCCCCGCACAAGCAGGCGACTATCTGGAGCTGTTTGCCGAAATCGACCTGCTCTGTGCCCTTTCCTGCTGCCCGGGCGGCGATCTATCCGTGGATCTATGGGGCAGCGACGCCACCGACGACGACCTGCTGGCCACCTGCCACCCTATCGGCATCGAGA
The DNA here is from genome assembly GCA_051746485.1 of Pseudomonadota bacterium. Taxonomy (GTDB): domain Bacteria; phylum Pseudomonadota; class Gammaproteobacteria; order Pseudomonadales; family Halomonadaceae; genus Vreelandella. The sequence goes on along the minus strand of JBNJFC010000046.1, from coordinate 11,821 downwards.
TTTACGCGCTCGATGACTCGCTTTTAGAAGGCTGGTCGCCGCCGACGCCGCCTGACTATCGCGGCAACCACGGCGTGCGTCCGCCCGAAGCGGATTGGAGCGCCAAACGCCGCCAATGCTGCTGACGCGCCCATCAGGCATTGAGGCCGCCAAATTTGCCGTTCTGGTAGTCCTCCACCGCCTGAACGATCTCTTCACGGCTCGACATCACAAAAGGCCCGTGGGACACCACCGGTTCATCGATCACCTCGCCGTGGCCAAACAGCAGGCGCGCGTCGCTGTCGGCGTCGATATCGAGGCTGTCACCATCGCGATCCACTTCGATCAGGTGGTGCGGCTTGACAGCGTCGCCGCCCACCGTGACCTCGCCGCTTACCACGTAGAGAAATACCTGCCGCCCTGGCGCCACGGGTAGCTGTTCGTGGCGACCGGCCAGCAGCCGCAGCGTGGACATGAATACGCCGGTAAGCGTGTCGATAGGGCCGGTGCCCTCCTGCCACTGCCCGGCGATCAGGTTCAGCTCACCACCGCCCGGCAACGCAATGGCCGGTATGTCCTGCTGCTGTAGTCCCACATAGCGCGGCTCGGTCATCTTCAGCCGCGACGGCAGGTTGACCCACAGCTGAAGGATCTCCAGCGGGCCGCCGTCTCTCAGAAACTCGGGCGGTGACACTTCCGCATGCACAATACCGCTGCCCGCCGTCATCCACTGCACGCCGCCCGCATGAATCACGCTTTGATGGCTGGCGCTGTCCGCGTGAGCCAGCGAGCCTTCCAGAATAAAGGTGACCGTCTCGAAGCCCCGGTGCGGGTGCGGGCCGAACGGCAGGCCCTGGTTATTGGCCGGATACGTCTGGGGGCCGTGGTGGTTAAGAAACAGAAACGGATCGAGCTGCTCGAGCTGCGGCCCCGGCAATGGCCGCCGGGTGACCAGATCGCCGATATCGTCGCGCCTGGCCGAGTGCTGGGCAATGACATGACGCGCTGTGGGGGTCTTATCGGATGACATAGCTAACTCCTTATCGATATCCCCCAGCGTAAAACCCCAGCGCGCTCATGAGGAGCGAATAATTTGCCCCGATTCATTGAAGGAAATTGGTAGAAACCGGCTACGGCGCGCGAACGTCCAGTCGGCCCTCCACCTCCAGCCCATCCGCGGTCGGGCGCACCACCACCATCTCGCCCGAGCTCACGCCGCGGCCGGTCAGCGCCGAGATATTCACCTGATGGGTTACCAGCAGCATATTGCCTGGCTTTTCCCAGGCGGCTATCTGCTCGCGGGCGGTTTGGGTGATGAATTCCCGATCACCGCGTCCGCGAAAGAATGAATCCAGCCACGGCGCAGGCACGACATCGCCCACCTCCATAAGCTCGGCGGTATCCAGCGCCCGACACCAGCGCGACGCGTACACGGCACCGATGGGAATATCGCGCTCGCGAAACGCCTCACCAATCGCCCGCGCCTGGGCACGCCCCTCCTCCGATAGGTTGCGCTGGGTCTCGCAGCGGCCACGCTCGAACCCGGGCGGGTCGCCGATGCCCGGCGCTAGCGCATGACGCATCAGCATCACCAGCCCACCCTCTTCAAGCGCCTGCCAGATGGCCTCGTTGGCCTGCGCACCGAGCGGCAGCGCGCCCAGTATGGCAAGGACTAGGGATAGAGTGATGTGGCGAAAAGTGGGCATGGGGAGCATCCTCCGTTAGTGCGAATAGCGCTACTCAATATTTTGAATCTGTTCCCGCATCTGCTCAATCAACACCTTCAGCTCCACCGCGCAGCGGGTGGTGTCGGCGACAACCGATTTGGACGAAAGCGTGTTGGCTTCGCGGTTGAGCTCCTGCATGAGAAAGTCTAGGCGGCGTCCTTTGGGGCCTTTCTGGGCCAGTTGGCGGCGCACTTCTTCCACATGCGCAGCGAGGCGGTCGAGTTCTTCGTCCACATCGGCTTTTTGCGCCACCATCACCAGCTCAGCTTCCAGGCGTTGGGGGTCAAGTTCGGTCTTGGCGACGTCCAGCCGCTCCAGCAGTTGGGCGCGCTGGCGCTCTAAAATCTGCGGCAGCAGTCCGCGCACAATGGCCACTTGTTCACCCACGTTGGCAAGACGGGTGGTGATCATCTCGGCGAGTTTTTCACCTTCTCGGGCGCGGGCCTCTGTCAGGCCATCAATCGCTTGATTAAACATCACGTTAGCGGCGGCTTTAATGGCCTCTTGGTCAAGGTGCTGGGTTTCCATTACCCCGGGCTGATTCAAAAGCTCAAGCGTAGTGGGGGCGGCAGCATTGGGAAGGCGCTCTTGTATCGCGTTAAGCGCGACGGCGATTTCATCCAGACGCGATGTATTTACCGCGGGCGCTTGGCTCGCCTCGGCAGGCTCGAAACGCACGCTGCATTCCACTTTACCCCGCGCTAAACGCTGGCGTAGCGTTTCGCGTAACACCGGCTCTAGGTCGCGCAAAATATCAGGCAGGCGAAAGTGGGGCTCTAAGTAGCGCTGGTTCACCGAGCGAATTTCCACCTGCAGCGTGCCCCACGGGTAGGCGTGCTCGGTGCGGGCGAAGGCGGTCATGCTGTGTACGCGGCGTGCGGTGACCATGCGGGCTCCTGTGGTGGGTAGCGGGATTAATTGGATTAGCGTCAGTCTACCCGATATCGCAAAAGCCAGGGTCTCAGACGTGTACAATGAGCGCCTTCCCCCTAATATTGATCAAGAGAGGTGCTATGCGTCCTGAGGTGATCCGCCCAAGTGGCCGCGAGGCCGACACGCCGCGCGAAGTCCGCTTAACCCGTGGCTATACCCGCCATGCCGAGGGCTCGGTACTGGTCGAGTTTGGCGATACCAAAGTGTTGTGTAACGCGAGCGTTGAGGTGGGTGTGCCGCGCTGGCTGCGGGGCAAAAACCAAGGCTGGGTAACCGCTGAGTACGGCATGCTGCCGAGGGCCACCCACACTCGCGGCGGGCGCGAAGCCACTCGCGGCAAGCAGGGCGGGCGCACGTTAGAAATTCAGCGCTTGATTGGTCGTAGCCTGCGCGCGGCGGTGAATTTGAAAAAGCTCGGTGAGTTCACCATTACCGTGGACTGCGATGTGATTCAGGCCGACGGTGGTACGCGTACGGCGGCGATTACCGGCGGTTGCGTGGCGCTAGTGGATGCGATTCGCTACCTGCAGCGGGAGAAGAAAATCAAAGGCGACCCGCTGATACAGCTGGTGAACTCGATTTCGGTGGGTATTTATAAAGGTGTGCCGGTGGTGGATCTGGACTACCCGGAAGATAGCCAAGCCGATACCGATATGAACGTGGTAATGACGGAAAGCGGCGAGCTGATCGAAGTGCAAGGCACCGCCGAGGCAGGCACGTTCAACCGCAATGAGCTTAACGCCATGTTGGATTTGGCCGAGCAAACGGGCAAATCCCTGACCGAGCACCAGCGTGAGTCACTGGAAATTCGCAGTTAAGCGCTGACGTCCCCTTGCCGATAGCCAAAAACGCCACAGGCCTGCTTTTAGCCGGCCTGTGGAGATCAACGACGCGGGAAACTGGCGCTATAGGTCGAGATCGTACTCGACGATCAGCGGCGCGAACTCAGAGAAAGTCGCGTCGTAATCGATCCACGCATCCACCACGTGGCGGCGGAAGTTGGGCCCGACGAGCTGGTAATCGATGCGCCAGCCCTCTTGGCGCTCACGCGGCATCTCTTGGTCAAGCTTTGGCCACCAGGTATATTCACCCGCGTCGCGGTTGATCTCGCGGAAGGTGTCGATAAAACCGATGGGGCCCAGTACTTGGTCCATCCACGCGCGTTCTTCCGGACGAAAGCCAGAGGTCAGTTGATTATCGGACCAATTGGCCAAATCAAGGGTCTTGTGGGCAACGTGCCAGGTACCGCAGATAATATACTCACGGCGCTTACGCGCCATCTTGCTCAAGTACTCTTGGTACTGGTCCATAAATGCGTGTTTGGCTTTCTGGTCGCTGCCGTCGGGCATCAAAAACGAGGCGATACTGAAGCGGTCGTAATCGGCTTGCAGAAAGCGCCCTTCGTGGTCGCACTGGGGGAACCCCAGGCCGTACATGATCGCCTTGGGGATCTTGCGGCAATAGAGTGCCACACCGGCGAAACCATCTTCCTCGGCATCCAGAAAATAGCCTTCATAGCCTTCCGGGTAGAGAATATGGTCGCCCAATTCAAAACTTTTTGCCTTAATGTTCTGCACGCAGACCACGTCGGCATCCTGCTGAGCCAGCCAGTCCAGGAAGCCCCGATCCACGGCGTCACGAATACCATTGACATTGATGCTGGCAATTTTCATAAATCGTCCCTTTTGCGTCGCTGCTGTATGATACCCGACGTTTCGACGTTTGGGTAAATCCCCCACGAAAAATCGCGAGGATCACTGTGACAGTCCCCTTACAACCGTATCAACGCGAGTTCATCGCCTTCGCTATCGAACAGGGTGTGTTGAAATTCGGCGAATTCACGCTCAAATCCGGCCGTGTGAGCCCCTACTTTTTCAACGCCGGGCTATTTCAAACCGGCCGCGCGCTTGCCAAGCTCGGTCGCTTTTATGCCCAGGCGATTGTGGATAGCGGTGTAAACGCCGACGTGCTGTTTGGCCCGGCGTACAAAGGCATTCCGCTGGCGGCCGTTACCGCCGCCGCACTGGCCGATCACCACGACCGCGATATGCCCTACGCGTTTAACCGCAAAGAAGCCAAGACCCATGGCGAAGGCGGCAATATCGTCGGCGCGGCGCTGGCCGGTGATATTCTGATTATCGACGATGTGATCACCGCCGGCACCGCCATCCGCGAAGTAATGGCGCTGATCGAGCAAAGCGGCGCCCGCGCGGGCGGGGTGATTATCGCCCTCGACCGCCAAGAGCGCGGCCAGGGCGAGCAGAGCGCGATCCAAGAAGTGGAAACCACCTACGGCATGCCCGTCGTGAGTATTGTGACATTGGCACAGGTACTCGCCTATTTGGAAGCGCATGCCGGGCCCGAGATGCAGCCCCACGCCGAGGCAATCCGCGCCTACCGGGCTCGTTACGGGGTTTAATCGTCGCCGTTAGTCGCTCGCGGCGCCGGCAAACCCTTGCTGGCGCCACGCTTCAAAGCTCACCAACGCCACCGCGTTGGACAGGTTTAGACTACGGTTATTAGGTTGCATGGGGATTAACAACTTCTGTTCGGGGGCGATGAGCGCATGCGCCTCGGCGGAGAGCCCGCCGGTTTCCGAGCCGAACAGCAGCACATCGCCCGGCGAGAAGACCGCCTCGCTATAAGGGCGCGTCCCGCGAGTGGTCAGCGCCCAAATCGTGCGGCCCTGCATTGCCGTAAGAAAGGCCGTAAAATTCGCGTGGCGCGTCACATTGGCCAAATCGCGATAGTCCAACCCGGCACGGCGCAGTTTTTTCTCTTCCAGGTCAAAACCCAGCGGTTCAATCAAATGCAGCCGACAGCCGTTATTGGCCACCAAACGCATGATATTACCGGTATTGGGCGCCATTTTAGGCTCGAACAGCGCAATTTCGAACATCGGTCTGCCTTCCACACGTAAAGGACGCATTCTGCCATGAACCCGAGCATCGCCCAACGTCTTAACGGCTTGAACCCGCGTCAACAGGAGGCCGTGCGCTACATCGACGGCCCCTGCCTGGTGCTCGCCGGCGCGGGTTCGGGCAAGACCAGCGTGATTACCACCAAAATTGCCTATTTGGTGCAGGAGTGCGGGATGAGCGCACGCAAAATCGCCGCGGTGACCTTTACCAACAAAGCCGCCCGGGAGATGAAAGAGCGCGTGGGGCAGATGCTAAGAGGCAAAGAAGGCCACGGGCTAACGGTCTCGACCTTTCACACGTTAGGACTGAACATTATTCGCGGCGAGCTGAAAACCCTAGGCTACAAACCGGGCTTTTCGCTGTTCGACCCCGAAGACGCCAAGGCGCTGCTACGCGATTTGATGAACAAGGACGCCCAGGTCGACGCCGAGCAAATCAACGCTGTGCAAAGCCAAATTTCGCAGTGGAAAAACGACCTAGTACTGCCGGGCGATGCCCTCTCGTTTGCCACCGATGACAACGAGCACTTTGCCGCCCGGGTGTATGAAGCCTACGTGCGCCATTTAAAAGCTTACAACGCAGTGGATTTTGACGACCTGATTCTGCTGCCAGTGGTCCTACTGCAACGCGACCCCGAGGCTCTGGCCCGTTGGCAACGCAAGATCCACTACATGTTGGTGGATGAGTACCAGGACACCAACGTCTCTCAATACCTGCTGGTGAAGCTACTAATGGCCGAGCGGGCGACCTTTACCGTGGTCGGCGACGATGACCAATCGATTTACGCCTGGCGCGGCGCGCGACCGGAAAACCTCATCACTCTGGGCGATGATTTCCCGCGTTTGAAAGTGATCAAACTGGAGCAGAACTACCGCTCCACCGGCACCATCTTACGCTCGGCCAATACGCTGATTGCCAATAATCCTCACGTCTACGAAAAAACCTTGTGGTCGGAGATGGGCGATGGCGCGCCAATTCGCGTGATCGTCAACCGCCACGAAGAGGCCGAAGCCGAGCGCGTCGCCAGCGAAATGTTCACCCGGCGAGTCAAGGAGCGTGCCGAGTGGCGCGATTTTGCTGTTCTCTACCGGGGCAACTTTCAGGCGCGACTTTTAGAGCTCAAGCTGCAGCACTATCAAATTCCCTACAAACTCTCGGGCGGTAAGTCATTTTTCTCGCGCAACGAAGTCAAAGACACCATGGCTTACCTGCGCCTTTTGATTAATCCCGCTGACGATAACGCCTTTTTACGCATTGTGAACGTACCGCGCCGGGAAATCGGCCCCGGTACCGTCGAGAAACTCGCTAACTATGCCACTGAGCGCTCGATTTCGCTGTTTGCCGCCTGCCACGAGCTTGGTTTAGAGCAGGTGCTACCCACCCGCGCGGTTGAGCGGCTGTCACGCTTTACCCACTTTATCGACGGCGTGCGTAAGCGAATGGATCAAGGCGATGCGATTGCCGCCATTCGCGACATGCTGCGGGAAATGGATTACGAAGCATGGCTGTACCAAAACGCCAGCGCGCCCACCGTCGCCGAGCGGCGCATGGCCAACGTATGGATATTGATCGACCAGCTAGAGAAGTCGCTTAACCGCGATCCGGAAGACGATACGACGTCCACTGAAACCGAAACCGATGGCGTTGAAGCGGCCATATCGCGCCTGGTACTGCGCGATATTCTCGAACAACAGGCCGAAGAGGACGACTCCGACCGGGTGCAGCTTCTCACCATGCACGCCTCGAAAGGGTTGGAGTTCCCTCACGTGTATTTGATGGGTCTGGAAGAGGATTTACTGCCCCACCGTAACGCCATCGAAGTGGGTACGGTCGAGGAGGAGCGGCGGTTAGCCTATGTGGGCATTACCCGTGCCCGGCGCACGCTCACTTTGACGCTCGCCCGCCAGCGCAAGGCTTACGGCGAGCTGCTGGACTGCACACCCAGCCGTTTTCTCGACGAGCTACCCGACGAGGATTTGGAGTGGGAGGGCCGCGCCGATAAAGAAGACCCAGAGAAAAAGCAGGCCCGGGGTAAAGACGCCATCGCCGGATTGCGCTCGCTATTGGGCTGAGCGATATCGGCTGGGACAAATACACAAAAAAAATATCCACAGGGGTTTTAAAAAACCGCCTGTGGATAGATTACTTTAGCATTTTAAGCCCAGTCGTATGAATCACCGGGCGGAGGTGCATTACTGCGCTTGGGAAACCATGTAGTCCACGACGGCCATGATTTCTTCGTCCGAAGCGCTGCTACCCCCGCGCGGCGGCATCGCCCCTTTACCGTTGAAGACGCTCTGGTAAAGTGCATCGTTACCCTGCTCAATACGTGGGCCCCAGGCTTCAGCGTCGCCTAACTTAGGCGCACCGGCGACGCCCGCTTCGTGGCACGCTGCACAACCAGTGCTTGCGTAAAGTGCTTCGCCGTCTAAGTCGCTACCGCCACTCGCTTCTTCGGAGGCTGCCGCCTCGTCGCTGGCAGCCATTTCGTCGCCTGCCGCTTCGCCTTCAGACGCGGCGGTCTCTTCAGCAGCACCCTCTTCGGATGCAGCATTTTCAGAAGCCGCTTCGTCGCCGCCACCTAATTCAGGCACTTCCATAACGGGTTCGACCATATAGGCAGTCGCCGCTTCCATCTCTTCATCAGAGAGGTTGGGATTACCACCACGAGCAGGCATTGCGCCAATACCATTGATAGAATGCTCTAGCAGCGTGGCAAAGCCTTGCTCAGTGCGCTCGGCCCAGGCCGCTTCATCACCACGGATAGGGGCACCCGCAGCGCCGGACTCGTGGCAAGCACTACACACATTGCCGTAAATGCTTTCACCGTCGATATCACCGCCACTGCTATCGGATTCCGCTGGCGCCGCCGAAGCCGTGCCACAATCCTGGCCCTCTAAGCACAACTGCCCAGCGGGTTTTAAGCGCTCGGCCATTGCATCACGCATCGCGTCTTCTTGGGCGAAAGCACCTGAAGTGCCTGCCATGACGCCAAAGGCCGCCAGCCCGCTCATGATCAGCTTAAATTTCACTCTCACCACCTCTTGAGTTTTTATCGAAGTTATCGTCACTTCCGCGGGCGGCGGCGCCAAAACGGCTAAGCGCTACCGGGCCGCAAGACGTACTTATTACGGATGAACCTAGTATACCGACATCCCCAAGCGCTGGAAAATGCAACGTATGGCGCTTATCGGCTATTTTCTGCGCTATTCCACTGTCACGCTCTTGGCTAGGTTCCTCGGTTGATCCACGTCAGTGCCTTTGAGTACCGCGACGTGGTAGCTCAAAAGCTGCAGCGGCAAGGTATAAAGAAGCGGTGCAAGCGATTCGTGAATGTGCGGCAGGTGTAGCACTTGCGTGTCATCTTGGGCATGGATGCCGACGTTTTTATCCGCAAAGACAAACAATTGACCGCCGCGGGCGCGCACTTCCTGCAGGTTGGATTTCAGTTTCTCCAGCAAGTCGTCGTTGGGAGCGACCGAAATGACCGGCATTTCGCTATCCACAAGCGCCAACGGCCCATGCTTGAGTTCACCTGCCGGGTAAGCTTCGGCGTGTATATAGGAGATCTCTTTAAGCTTGAGCGCGCCTTCCAGCGCGATAGGGAAATGGGCACCACGGCCAAGAAACAACGCGTGATTCTTTTCGGCAAAGGCCTGGGAGAGCACTTCAATTTCGTCATCTAACGCCAGCACTTGCTGGCAAATCGGTGCCAACGCCTTAAGTGCCTGGACGATTTCCACCTGCTCGCCCGCGCCTAACGGCGCATCGCTACGGCTCTTGGCCAGCGCCAGGGTGAAGAGCATCAGGGCAATAAGCTGCGTGGTGAACGCTTTGGTCGAGGCGACGCCAATCTCAGGGCCGGCGCGGGTCATCAGCGTGAGATCGGATTCGCGCACCAAGGAGCTTCCCGGCACGTTGCAGATACCCAATGCACCTACGTAGCCCAGTGTTTTGGCGTAGCGCAACGCGGCCAACGTATCAGCAGTTTCGCCCGACTGCGAAAGCGTGACGAACAGCGTGCCTTCCGGCACCACAGGGTGGCGATATCGGTACTCAGACGCCACTTCGACCTGCACCGGCACGCCAGCGTAGCGCTCTAGCCAGTAGCGCGCCACTAAGCCCGCATGATAGCTGGTGCCGCACGCGATAATATGAATTTGCCGGGTACGGGCAAACAATGCTGCCGCCTCGGGGCCGAAGCTTTCCACCAGCACACCGGTATCGCTTAATCGTCCTTCTAACGCCGCGCTGATCACCGCCGGCTGCTCATAGATTTCTTTGAGCATAAAGTGGCGGTATTCGCCTTTACTCGCCGCCCCATCACCGTGCTCAAACACATGAATCGGGCGCTCGACCGGCTGACCGTCGCGGTCGACGATACGAATATGGCCGCCGTCCCGTAGCTCGACCACATCGCCATCTTCAAGATAAATAAAACGGTCGGTAACCGGCAAAAGCGCCAACGGGTCAGAGGCGAGAAAGGCTTCATCGATACCCACGCCCACGACCAGCGGGCTACCTTGGCGTGCGCCGATGACCACATCAGGTTCGTTTATGCTCATTACACCCAGCGCGTAAGCACCGCCCAAGTCGTGAACGATCCGCTGCACAGCGGCAAATAACGCGCCGCGCTCGTCGGAGGCAGTATCCAGCGCATCATTAAGTAAGTGAGCAATAACTTCGGTATCGGTTTCCGAGGTAAAAACATGGCCGGCGGCTTGCAAGCGTGCTTTGGTACGCTCGTGGTTTTCGATAATGCCGTTATGCACCACGGCGACGCGATCAGCGCTGTGGTGAGGGTGCGCGTTAGCCTCAGAGGGCTTGCCGTGGGTGGCCCAACGGGTGTGAGCAATGCCGATAATACCCGGTAGCGGCTTTTCGGCAACGCGGGCTTCAAGAGCCGCGACCTTTCCCATCGCACGGTGGCGAGTGAGTGCCCCTTGGTGCATCACGGTCATTCCGGCAGAATCGTAGCCGCGATACTCCAGGCGCTTTAAGCCTTCGAGCAAAATCCCTTGCACGTTGCGCTGGGCTACAGCACCGACAATGCCACACATAGCTTCTCTCCTATTTAGCCTTGGCCCTGACTGGCTGGGAATTTTTTTACCTTAAGTCCTACTTTTACCGTCACGAATCGCTGCGTTTTTGCGGCCGTGGCCAGTCAGCTTTTTCGATTTGGCGGCCGCGGGTGACGGCTAAGGCGTGGTCGGGCACATCTTTACCAATGGTGGAACCGGCACCCACGGTGGCGCCAAGACCGACCGATACCGGTGCGACCAGCGCGCTGTTGGAGCCGATAAAAGCGCCATCGCCAATCTCGGTGCGGTGTTTGTTAACACCATCGTAGTTGCAGGTAATCGTGCCCGCGCCCACGTTAACTTCTCGTCCTAAGCGTGCATCTCCGACATAGCTTAGGTGATTGATTTTACTGCCCTCGCCCACATCAGCGTTTTTCGTCTCAACGAAATTACCCACTTTGGCCTTCACCGCCAGTCGCGTGCCAGGGCGCAGGCGGGCAAAGGGCCCAATCTGGTTGCGCCCGGCCGCCACGCACTGCTCAAGCACGCTGTGAGAGTCAATCACGCTTTCAGCGCCAATGGTGGTGTTTTTAATCACGCAGTAGGGGCCGATTTTCACGCCCTCACCTAGCTCGACATCGCCCTCAAACACGCAGCCGACATCAATAAACACATCGTGGCCGCACGTAAGCGTGCCGCGAACATCCAATCGCGCCGGGTCAGCCAAGGCGACGCCTTGCGCCATCAGTTTTTCAGCCAGTTGGGTTTGATACGCACGCTCTAACCGCGCCATTTGGGCACGGTTGTTCACCCCTTCGACTTCAACCGGTGTGGTGGGTTGCGCGGTGGCTACACTGACCCCTTCCTCGGCCGCCATCGCAATCACGTCGGTTAAGTAGTATTCACCCTGGGCGTTGTCATCCGAGAGTTTTGGCAGCCAGCGCTTTAGCTGTGCGCCGGTGAGGGCCATGATGCCGGTATTGCATTCACGGATGGCGAGCTCGTCGTCACTGGCATCTTTCTGCTCGACAATCGCTACCGCGTTGCCAGCGTCGTTGCGCACGATGCGCCCATAGCCTGAAGGGTCCTCCAATGTGACGGTCAAAAGCCCCAGATGCTTTTCATCGACGCGTTCCAGCAAGGCAGCTAACGTTTCACGGCGGATCAGCGGCACATCGCCGTAAAGAATCAGCACCTTGCCACTACCAAGCTGGGGAAGCGTTTGCGCCACGGCGTGGCC
>JBNJFC010000045.1:3369-13341 GCA_051746485.1 Pseudomonadota bacterium | reverse complement strand
CACTTCCCGATACCGGCGTGGGGTTGCCCTTAGAACAACGCTTATCCGCCGCGTTTATTGTCGGGGAGACGTACGGCACCCGGGCGACCACATGGGTAACGCTCGACCACCAAGGCAATACTGCCATCACCGAACAGCGCTTTGGGCCGCACGGGCGTTTTCAGGGTGAGACCGCCCTCATTGACGACCCAAACCGGCTCAACGCAGCACACGTTTAATCATCTTTGGGCGGCATCAGGTGCGAAAGCTCCCACGCTTCCATTCGCGCTTCGAGGTGTTGGTGCACCTGGGCAGGCGTATCGAGGCACATAATCTCATCCAGTAACGTTTGCGCATCGCTAAACGATACACGCCGAATGGCAGCACGCACTTTGGGCAAGCTGGGTGCATTCATGGAGAGACTGGTAAACCCCATCGCCATTAGCAGCAGCGCTCCCGCGGGGTCGCCCGCGAGCTCGCCACACAGCGAAATAGGCTTATCAAGGCGCCTCGCGTCTTGGGCAAGCTCAACCAGTGCACCGAGTAGCGCAGGATGCAGCGCATCGTAAAGATCAGAGACGCGAGGATTGTTACGGTCAACGGCCAGCAGATATTGGGTTAAGTCGTTACTGCCCACTGAGAAGAAATCGACACGCTTGGCGAGCGCATCCATTTGGTAAATCGTCGCGGGGACTTCAATCATCACACCGACGTTCGGGCGCTGAACCGTAATGCCCTCTTCTCCCAGTTCGACGATCGCGCGGTCCAAAAGCTTAAGCGCTTCATCCACTTCTTCCACATTGGTGATCATGGGGAAAAGCACGTAAAGATTATCCAGCTCTTGCGACGCTTTGAGCATCGCCCGCAGCTGCACCATCAGCACTTCAGGATGATCAAGGGTGACACGCATGCCGCGCCAGCCTAAAAAAGGATTCGCCTCTTCGATAGGGAAGTAAGGCAGGTCTTTATCACCACCGATATCCAACGTGCGCATGACCACCGGCAGCGGTGAGAAGCCCTCTAGCTGATCGCGATACAAGCGAGTTTGCTCTTTCTCACCGGGAAAACGCTCGGTGATCATAAACGGCACTTCGGTACGGTATAGCCCCACCCCGCTGATTCGGCTTTTAAGTAGCGTGGTAGCATCGACGGCAAGGCCGGTATTCACCATCAGCGGAACTTCATGACCGTCGGTCGTCTCACTGGGCAGATCCTGCTCATGCTCAAGCAGCGCGGTAAGCGCCTCCTCCTCCGCGATGAGGGTTCCGTAATAGCTACTCAGCTCAGCGGTAGGACGCACGAAGAGCCGTCCCCGGTGGCCATCGAGCACTACCTGGGCGCCCGAAAGCCGTGGCAGCGGCAAATCGACCATCCCCAGCACAGTAGGAATGCCCATCGCACGCGCCACTATGGCCACGTGAGAGGTACTAGACCCACGTACCGAGACAAGGCCTTTCAGCTTATCGCGTGGCACTTCCCCTAGCATGGCCACACTGATTTCATCGCCGACTAAAATGGCGTTATCGGGGTAGGTTTCGGGTGTATTGGGTGAGTCTTCTTGCAAATGGGCCAGCACGCGGCGACCGAGATCACGAATATCCGCCGCACGTTCGCGCAGATAGTCGTCATCCACTCGCTCTAAATACTGCACGTGGCGGCGCACGACATCGGCCAGCGCCCCCGGCGCCCACTGCCCTTCACGGATGCGTTTTTCGACTTCCTCAGAAAGCGCCGCTTCACCCAGCATCTGCTGGTAAACATCAAAAAGCGCTAGCTCCTGGCTAGAAATACGGTTTACCAAACGTTCGGCCGCCGCGCGAATTTCATCGCGAGTTTTGGCAATGGCTTCTTTCAATCGGGAGATTTCAAAGGCTTCATCGCTTGGCACCAAATCTGGCACGCTATTGAGATCGGCCGGCGGGGCAATCACAACCGCCTCCCCCATGGCGATACCGGGAGACGAGGCCACCCCTTTAAACATCGCCTGGCTGCCGGACAACGAGGGCCGCGTGAGGTTACCGGTTGCCAGCGCGTGCGCTAACACCCCCGCCAGCTGCGCCGCCATGGTGACCAAAAACGCTTCATCTTCGTCATTATAACGGCGCTTTTCCGCCTGCTGAACCACCAGCACCCCGAGCATCCGGCGTTGATGAATAATCGGCACACCAAGAAAGCTGGAATAGCGCTCTTCTCCGGTCGCTTCAAAGTAGCGAAAGTGCGGATGTATCCGCGCATCCTCTAAGTTAAGCGGCTCGCTACGCTTGGCGACCAACCCCACTAGACCCTCACCGAGGGGCAACACGACGCGGCCAACCGCCTGAGTACGCAGGCCAATGGTCTCCATCAATACCAGTGACTCAAGCTCTTTATCGTAGAGATAGAACGAGCACACATCGGTCAGCATTGCTTTGCGGATCCGGCGCACCATCGTTGAGAGCGCCGCATCGAGATTACGCGCGCCATTCACTTCCTGAATAACGCGTCGCAGTACCTCAAGCATGGACGTTTTACTTTTCACTGTTATTGGCCTCGCTGAGGAAAATGAAAGCTCACTCGGGTGGCCACGACTGCTCTGCAATAGAGTTAACCAGCGACGCTTCGCCTTCCTGAGCCATACGCTGGAGACGAGGAGAAAGCTCGCGTAGCGCGCGGCGATACACTTCACGCTTAAATGGCACCACCTGCCCTAGCGGATACCAATAGCTCACCCAACGCCAACCATCGAACTCTGGCTTTGGGGTTGCCGTCATGCAGATTCGGCTCTCTTGGCAACGAATCTGCAATAAATACCATTTCTGTTTCTGGCCGATACATACCGGCCGAGCATGGGAACGAATCATGCGTCGTGGCAGACGGTAGCGCAGCCAGCCCCGGGTGCAGGCAACAATATCCACATCCTCGGCGGTCAGGCCGATTTCTTCGTGAAGCTCACGAAAAAGAGCTTGTTGCGGAGTTTCGCTTGCTTTGATGCCTCCCTGGGGAAACTGCCACGCGTTTTGCCCTACACGACGCGCCCAAAGCAGCTGCCCCTGGCCGTTGGCAATAATGATGCCAACGTTAGGGCGAAAGCCGTCAGCGTCGATCACGGACGTCACCTTATTAAATTTTCAGTTACAGCCATTTTTCCACAACGGTGACAAACGTATCAATACATTCTCGCGTTCAGGCATTCTCAATGCCATATACGGTAAGGTTTAATGGCCAAGAAATTGAGCTAATATCGGTTAACGCTTATGCTCCACCTCCGTCCAGTAGGCGTTGGCCGCCAACCATCTAGCGTTCCAAATCATTCGAGAATTGAGATAGGGTATCAACCTACCAATGGCCACCGATGGCAAGGCTCAGCTACCATTCGGTGCAGCATACTTGTCCCAATACAACACAAAAGAGACTTCACGATGTCGATTAGCATTCGCCCAGTCGATGCTTCCAACTGGCGAGAAATCATCGCCCTTGCGCCTAAGCAAAGCCAACAAGCCTTTATCGAACCTAACGCAGTGTCTATGCTTGAATCCTTTTATGATAAAAAACTCAAATGGAAGTGTTATGGGCTGTACGAGCACGACAATGCGGTAGGCTTTATGATGATTGGCGCAAGAAACCTATGGCTGCGCGATATCTGGCTCGACCGCTTCATGCTTGATGCCTCTTTTCAAGGGCTAGGCAATAGCCATCGTTTTCTCAGCGCCAGTATCCAATTCATCAAAAACAACTTCTATGTCAAAAAGATTAATGCCAGTGTTATCCCTGGAAATTCCATGGGAAAAAGATTCCTTGAAAACCAAGGATTTATCGATACAGGAAGGCATGATCCTGAATTTGGGGAGCAGCTTTACATCCTAAAATTATGAAGAATATCGATTTTTCAACTTTTCCTTCAGGTGTGGCGCTTGGTTGAGCAAACTTTGGAAAACTTTACGCTGAAGTGCTAACAATATGACTGGTGTGTCGGCTTCAATCGTGGCGGTTCGAGGTACGTCTTCGAGTAAAGCGATTTCACCAAAGAAATCCCCATCGCTTAACGTAGCAATTCTGTTAGTAACTTCTTCAGATTCTTTTTTCAACACTCCTACGCTACCTCGCACGATTAGGTAAAAAGTATCCCCGTCTTCTCCCTCTGTTATGATCCGCTCTTGGGTATCAAAATGCTGGGTTACGAAGAAATTAGCGATATCTTCCAGCATGCTTTCGTCTAAACTATCGAGTAAAGGAATCGCACGCAAACGGTGTCCAGAAACGGACACTTCCTTACCATCGTCACTAAAGCGAAAGCCTCTTTGCTTCTCGTAAAGCATCTGGTACATACCCTGGGCTTTACATAACACCCGATGGACGCCTTGCTCGACGACGCGACCATTATCGAGCACATATACCCTATCGTCATCCTCAGCGGTTGTTAGTCGGTGCGTCACAGAGATTACGGTCTTACCTTTCATTAACTGCCGAATATTACTTAATATCGTGTTTTCAGAAAGGGGATCGAGTGCAGAGGTCGCTTCATCAAGTATCAGGACGGAAGGACGACCCAATAATGCGCGAACAATCGCAATACGTTGCCGCTGGCCGCCTGAAAGCTGAACTCCTCCCACACCAACAATCGTGTCATAACCTTTACTAAAGGCCACGATCATTTCGTGAATCCCCAGCTTTCGCGCCAAATCTTCTATGTCACCATCTGAGGCGTTAGTTGAACCAAGCCGGATATTCTCACGAATGGATAAATTGAATAAAAATGTACTTTGGGAAACAATAGCTACTTGCTGGTGGAAAGCATCTGAACTGATATCACTAAACGCAACACCGTCCCAGCATACATCGCCTTTATCCGGCATATAGTAACGCATCAGTATATTAGCAACTGTACTTTTCCCTGAGCCACTTGGCCCTACAAAAGCGACATAGCTGCCTGCTGCTATTCCTACGGTAACGTCTTCCAGCTCATAACCCTCTCCTGTGTAACTAAAATATACATTAGACAAAAATATCTCTTTACGCAGCGCACCCACAGGCGTATTACCATCGTTTCTTACTACTGGCTCAGACATCAGCTCGTCAATTCGCTCTAGCCCAGCCCGTGCTTGAACTATCTGGGGTGCCAACCAGGTAATGTCTGAAATAATATAACTCATACTAAAAAGAATGGTCACAAAAGCTGAGAAGACACCAATGGATATAACCTCATGGTAGGCTAATATAGAACCAGTACAGAGTGTTATAACGATGATAATCAGCACGCCAATTTCAGCGGTACGATCTAGGAGGTAGTTAAAAAAATGCGCCCGGCGAGCTGACTCCCTGAATGGATTTAACTGAAAACATAAATTTCTTAGTGACCAAGACTGAATTCCTAATGATTTAACCGTCTCTTGACCAAGAACATTCTCTTGCACAAGGGCGTTAACCCCCCCCTGTTCATCTTTGTATTTCTTACTTTCCCAAAAAGCTTTATCGCCAAAGTAAGTTGGCAATATAAAACTTAAAGCGAAACCTAAAAATACTACTAAAGCAAGTTGCCACTGCAGTGTTAACAAGATAACCGCATTCACAGCAAGACTCATAATTCCTAGGAAAAGCTGCCTTGCCGGTATCAAAAAGGCTTCGACAGCCGAAAGATCTGTGTTATAGCGTGCCAACAAATCACCGGGCTTAACTCTTTGATAATAGCTAAGCGGTAGTGCTTGTATATGTTCAAAAATATCGCGATAAAAATCAGTTATCTGATGCGATACCAGTTTTGCATAGCTACGATCCCCTAATAAACCAAGCACTGAGTTAATCACGACACCAACTAAAGCTATCCCCACCAACCATAGAAGCAAATTAAAATTACCCGGCACTATGGCATGGTCGATCATCAGCATTAAACCGAGAGGTAAAAAAGCCGAAAAAGACAACTCCACCACTAAAACAAAAAGAATAAAAATAGCCGCGCGACGATCTTGCCAAAAAAGCTGCAGGAGTCGCACCAGAAATCGGCTCATTTAGCCCCCACATCCACGTCTTTATTAATTTCAACGTAATTCGCTTGACGTGAAAGCACCACATCTTCGAGAGCACCAACGCTTGATCTCACTACATCGTGGTCCACCAATGATCGCGCTATATTAGCGCGTAGATGATCAGAGGTTTCTTCCATCCATGCTTTAAGCCAATCTTGCAAGATAACTTTTTCAAAAAGCACTATCCATCGATCATAATCATCGTAACAAACTCGCCCCACAATGACGCTAGGCCTAAGTGACACCGTTGCTTTTTCACTGCCTTTAAACGACAAAGCATCGAATACCCACTTCATTTCCACTTGACCTTGTCGTGGAATCATAAAATGGGTACCTCTACCGTATAATGTCGCCTCTTTTTCTCCCTCATGGGTGTATAATAAGACGGGCCATGAGACACCAAAATCACTATACGTTTCGACAAACACCTGCGACGGAGTAAAATAGTTCGTCATGACGATCTCATTATTTTGGTTGTTTTATATTAAGGCCATTCGCCATTGACTCATACAAGCTTTTCAGATCACTTTCAGAGCGCGGCACATAGCACAGACTGGGAATAAAATAGGCATCGCTTTCATCACAGTGAAGTGGCTCCGTCAAGCCTATCACGGGAAGGCGCATCGCTTCCGTGACAATCCCATAAAGGTAGGGATTGACCAGCGAAAGAAGCAACTCAGAATCAAGTTCATTTTTACTGACTAGCATTAGATCTTGCATCAAGGTAAACAAATTTACTTTCGAGCGTTTTTCTTCACGAACTGCAAGCTTATCGAGTTCGTAAATTTGTTTAGTCTGACGAATGACTTCTGGTTCTTGGTAAAAAGGGTAGTCGCGCTCGACTAAGCTATTGTTTTCTTGCGGAATATAGGGAAGCAGCTCAAACGTGCCAATGACATCGTCAGTATCGCGCTCACGAATCAAATAACGACTTAAACCGGGCCGCTCCACTTCATCATAGCGCCATTTTTGGCCTTGCCATGCTTCGTTTGCAATATCTTTAAAAAGACGCTGCTCTTCTTGGGTATGTACCAGTTGATATGCCATGACAATTAGCCTTCCTCTTCATCGAGTTGATCTTGCACGAAAGGGGGAAACACGAAACTCGATGCCAAAATGCTCTTAGAGGCATAGCGCACATTACTGGGCATCGTCATTTCATCGTACGTGGAAAACGGGCTCGAGCTGGCAAGGGTAAAGCTATAAAGCCCGCCTGCGTAAGTAGGTATGACGGCCTGATAGGATTCAACAAAAGGGAAGAACATACGCAATACTTCCCGGATATGGCGCAACATGATCATACTGTAATGCGGTGACAAGCTTTGACAGGAAAGGATGCCATCCTTGCTCAGTCGCTTGCTCAGATTCTGGTAAAACGGCTGTGAAAAAAGCTCAACAGCAGGCCCTACCGGATCAGATGAATCCACGATAATGACGTCGTATTTAATAGCCGTATCCGCAACAAATTCGACACCATCTGTATAGTGGATATGCAAACGATGGTCGAGAGGCCCAACCCCGGCAACTTCCGGCAGAAATTGGCGTGAGGCATCGACAACGGCTTGATCAATCTCGACCAGGTCCACGCGTTTCACGTCAGGGTATTTCAAAACCTCATGAGCAACGCCCAAATCGCCCCCACCAATGATCAGCACCGTCTGGGGTGCCGAATGAAGTCCCATCGGGGCATGCGCAATCATTTCATTGTAAATGAAGCCATCCATTGCCGTTGTTTGGATGATACCGTCTAACACCAATGTATTGCCGAAGTCGTAAGTATCCAACATCATCAGGTGTTGGAAGGGGGTTGTCTCTTCGTGAAGAATGGATCGTATCCGTAATTGCTGAGTACTGTTATCGCCTTCCGGGCAAGTAAACCACAGCTCCCCTTCATAAAGGCTCATGCCAGCAGGCAACTTCATCGCTATCTCCGTATAAGATTTTTCTTAATTATTAGCTCAGTCATTACTTTGTGCAATTACTTAACTTTAAAGTAACATCATGTTTTTCTCATCCTGCCAGAAGTTGTCATCACTTGCGAACCTAACACTGTAGTAGTCGAAAACGACAATTCTGCGATAATCTCATGCTATTTGATTAATATACGAAAAACCTAGAGAGGTGCCATGAGCCTTGCCATTTTCGACCTAGATAATACCTTGCTATCCACCGACAGCGATCACGCTTGGGGGGAGTTTCTGCTCGAACAAGGTGCCGTCGACCCTGCAGAGTACCGCCAAGCCAACGAGCGCTTTATGGCCGATTACAACGCCGGCACGCTAGACATTAACGCCTTTCTCGCCGTGGCGCTGAAGCCGCTGGCAGACAATACGCCTGAACAGCTTAGCGCTTGGCATCAGCAGTTTATGGCCAGCAAAATTGAGCAGCATATTTTGCCCAAAGCGGAAGAACTGATCGCTCGTCACCGTGCCTGCGACGATACACTCCTAATTATTACCGCGACCAACCGTTTCATCACCGGCCCAATCGCCGAGCGTCTGGGTATCGACCATTTGATTGCCGTTGAGCCGGAAATGGTTGATGGCCACTACACTGGCAAGGTGTCGGGTGTGCCAAGCTATCGCGAGGGCAAAGTCACGCGCTTACAGGCGTGGTTAGAAAATCAGGAAATCACGCTGGACGGCGCTTGGTTTTACAGCGATTCACACAACGACATCCCCCTGCTGGAAAAAGTCGATAACCCTGTGGCCGTCGACCCTGATGACACGCTGCGCAAGATCGCCGAAGAGCGCCATTGGCGGATCATGAGCCTACGCGATTAAGCTTTAGTGAGACGTTTTAACGCGAAAAACCCCGCCATGGCGGGGTTTTTCATGCTGCACCATTAAGGCGAATACTTAGCCGAGCAGGTGCTCAACCGCCGCACGCTCTTCGCGCAGCTCTTTCTCGGTCGCCTGCATTTTCTCTTTGCTGAAGTCGTCAAGCTCGAAGCCTTGTACGATTTCGTACTTGCCGCCCTGGCAACGCACCGGGTAAGAATAGATGATGCCTTTCTCAATGCCGTAGCTGCCGTCAGACGGAATCGCCATGCTGACGATACCTTTAGAGCCCAGCGCCCAATCGTGCATATGGTCGATGGCGGAAGAGGCAGCTGAAGCGGCAGAGGAAGCGCCACGGGCCTTGATAATCGCCGCGCCGCGCTGCTGCACGGTGGGGATAAAATCGTTTTC
Source organism: Pseudomonadota bacterium (assembly GCA_051746485.1). Lineage (GTDB taxonomy): Bacteria > Pseudomonadota > Gammaproteobacteria > Pseudomonadales > Halomonadaceae > Vreelandella. The sequence continues at coordinate 4,172 of JBNJFC010000045.1, read as the reverse complement.
GTACCAGTCGCGCTCAACCAGATCAAATGCCGCTTTGCCGTCAACTTTGCACTGAGCTAGATCCGGATACTGGGTGGCACTGTGGTTACCCCAGATGATCAAGTCTTCCACGTCAGTGACGTGCTTGCCGGTTTTCTGTGCCAGCTGCGTCAGTGCACGGTTATGGTCCAAGCGCGTCATGGCGGTGAACTGACCCACGTCGAGATCCGGCGCGTTGCAAGACGCGATCAAGGCGTTAGTATTAGCCGGGTTGCCGACAACCAGTACGCGAACGTCACGACTAGCGTGATCGTTAAGCGCTTTGCCTTGAACGGAGAAGATCGCCGCATTGGCTTCGAGCAGGTCTTTACGCTCCATACCCGGGCCACGCGGACGTGCACCGACGAGCAGGGCGAAATCGGCATCTTTAAACGCCACGTTCGGATCGTCGGTCGCGACGATATCTTGGACTAGCGGGAAGGCGCAGTCGTTGACTTCCATCACCACGCCGCCCAGCGCGTCCATTGCCGGGGGAATTTCCAGCAGCTGAAGAATAACGGGCTGATCCGGCCCTAGCATGTCGCCAGCGGCAATGCGGAAAATAAGGGAGTAGCTGATCTGGCCGGCACCGCCGGTAATTGCAATACGTACGGGATCTTTCATCGTAGCTCCTTGGTTGGTTGGCCTAACTATGTTCAGTAAGCCAAGAGTAGGATGCCGCAGATAGCGCGGGGTGCCATCGTCGACGCAACTCAAGACGCCAAGATGGTATGCGCGCCGCAACAAAAACTCAATCAGACATGCGGCTAGTCACAGTCGCAACA